>CAYUKM010000007.1:0-40768 GCA_964445255.1 uncultured Acidimicrobiales bacterium | reverse complement strand
TTCGTGCCAAACAACGTTGGAGACAAGACGTGAAAGATCACACCATCATCTGTGGGTTCGGCGAGACCGGCAACGCCGCAGCGATTGATCTCGTCTCTCGGGGCGTCGATCCTGAGTCGATCATCGTTGTCGATCGGTCAGAGGACGCGATCGAGAATGGCACCCGTCTCGGGTACGTCGGGGTTGTTGGCGACGCGAGCGATATCGACGTCCTTGAACAGGCCGGCATCGCAACCGCAGCCCAGATCGTCGTCGCGCCAAACAGAGACGACACCGCGGTGTTGATCACGCTGACAGCTCGCGAGCTCAACGCGGACGCGCACATTACCGTTGGGGTCAAGGAACGTCAGAACCTGCACTTGCTTCGCCAAGGCGGGGCTGATGAAGTTATCGACTCAACCGCGGCTATCGGGCGAATGCTTGGGCTTGGGTCCCATGATCCAGGTGCTGTGGCGGTGCTCGATGATCTCCTCAACGCTGGCGAAGGCATTGAACTCGTCGAGGTGCGAGCTACTTCTGACGGCATGTCCTCCATTCCCGAGGGCGCAACCCTGATTGGGATCATTCGCAACGGTGAACGTATGGCTCAATCCGAGGTCGAGCCGGAGAATCTTCGCAACGGCGATCGCATGATCCTGTTGCGGGACCGGACCTAAATCCCCACTCGGGCCCCGACTCCCTCAAATTAGGCCCTCCTAGGTCGATTGAACCCTTATTGGTGCCGCGCGCTGGCGCGGCTAGAACTAGGGACTCAACAACTATGTCGATGGTGGTCTACGACCCCGACAAAGAAGAGGGTGGGCGGTTCCTCCCGATTCTCAGTGCCTTAGCCTTCGTCGCGTTCGTAGCCGCTGCCGTCGTCGCAGTCTTCCAGGTGGGTTGGCTCCGATCCGACCTTCCCGAGGCCCTTGCCTTTCAAGAGGCCGAACCGGAGCAGGTCGAAGTCATCGAAGACCAGACCCTTGAGATCGAACTCGATGAGGACGGCACCGCCGAAGAGATCACCGTCGATTCCGTGGATGGCCCCGCGACTGCGGAGCTCGAGGACACGACGCTCGTTATCGAACCCGAGGAGAACGCGGTCGGAACAGTCACTGTCGTCGTAACGGTATGCACCGATGAAACGTGTACCGAGCGAACGATCATCGCAGAGGTAACTTCCCAAAACGACCCTCCAAACGCGAATTCCGATGTCGCCGAACTCGCTGGTGGCGAACAGATCATTCGCATCCCGGTTCTGGAGAACGACTCTGACGTCGACGATGCGTCTCTCGAGATTGTTGAGGCCGCTGTCGTCCAAGGTGGTGGCGAGGTCACCATCGTCGACGATGCCTCGGTACTTGAGTTCCGGACTAGCCCCGAGATAGCGGGCCCATGGGAGATCACCTACGTCGTCACGGATGGCAATGGTGGCTTTTCGCAAGGCAGCGTCACGGTTGCTGATGGCGACGAAGCTCCACAACCGGCCGACGATCAATTCGATGCGCTCCTCGGACAACGCATCCGCGTCTCTCCGCTCGGCAACGACTTTGATGACACCGGCCAGGAGTCGCTACGCATCGTTGAGGTCAGCGAACCGGCTGCAGGCTCGCTCGAATTTGGTGAGGACTTCATCGAATTCACCGCCCCCGACGTTCCCGACTCAACAGCGGTCACCTACGTCGTGGCTGATGCCAAGGATCAGCGCGCTAGCGCAACGGTGACCTTCGATGTGACTGCTCCGCAGCTAGAACTCGTCGACGACTTCGCCAGCACGCTCGAAGACACCTCGGTCGAGGTCGACGTGCTCGCTAATGACGGACCTACCAATGCCGCGATCGACCCGACGACCCTGACGGTTGTGACCGCGAGCTCCGGCACGGTCTCGGCCGGCGGCGGCCAGATCACCTATGAACCTCCCGCCAACGCAGCAGGTGAGGCAAACATCATCTACGAGGTATGCACGGAGTTCGGCGACTGTAGCCAAGCCGTGCTTCTCGTAACCGTCGAGGGCGTTATCGACGGGGCATTCTCGTCCGATGGCGAGATCCGTCTTCCATCCGACGCTGGACCACAGCTCATTCCGTGGCTCGCGGTGAGCTCGGGTGAGCTAGCACCACCTGTTGGATCTCGGTTCCAAATCTCCACGGACGATACGTCGTTGTTCTCGGCGAACCCGACGATCGCAGCTAACGGCGCGATGCAGTTCACGCCTCGCCAGGGGCGAACTGGCACGGCGGTCACGCGTATCACCGCTACCGACCCGGCGAATGGTCAGCGGGTGTTCATTATCCGCATCATCGTCACCTAATCAGCTCGGAGTTCGACGGCTGTCGCAGACACCGCAGAAAGTATGCGCGCATACCCGGTACACCGACACAGGTTCCCGGACAGACCCAGACGAACCTCTTCGTCGGTTGGGTCGGGGTTCTCAGCGAGCAACGCGGCCGCGGACATCAACATGCCCGGAGTACAGAAACCGCACTGCACACCTCCGGTTGCCAAGATGTTTCGCTGGAGTGGATGAAGTTCGGCGCCATCGGCGAGGCCTTCAACGGTCGTGATGTCTCGTCCTTGCGCCTGTGCGGCCAAGTATGAGCATGAATTGATCGGCTGGCCGTCGAGGAGAACCATGCACGCGCCGCACTCACAGTCGTCGCAGCCCTCCTTGGTTCCGGTCAGTCCGAGTTCGTTTCGCAGCACGGTCGACAGCGTACGGTCGGTGCTGATCGTCACCGGGTAGGGGACACCGTTTACGGTGAGTTCTACCGCGTTCTGTCCGGCCATTACGAGGCTCCAATTCCAAGTGCGCGGTTTACGGGGACGGCGATCTCCTCGCCAGCGGCTCGACGAGCTGCCGCGTCGACTGCACGACGCGCCATCACACCGATGGTGTGGCGCCGGTAGCGATCCGACGCCCGAAGGTCGCTGATGGGGGTGGCCTGTTCAGCGCTGGCAGCTTCGGCTCTTGTGGCAGCCTCGGTGGGGCTTAGGCCCGCGAGGTCGTCGAGGCCTTCTACTTCGACGATGGTCGGCGCCACTGCGGTGAGGGCTACTCGTGCAGACGCAACCGAACCATCGCCATCGAGGACGATGTTTGCCGCGGCGCCGACAACGGCGATCTCCATAGCGCGGCGGTATTCGAGCCGAACGTATGCCGACCCGGATCGTTCTTCGGGATTGGGGATGACGAGAGCAGTGCACAGTTCATGGCTGCGCGCGCTCGTGGTCCCCGGTCCCATCCACAGTTCGTCGAGGGAGAGGGTCCGGTTGCCCTCAACGCTTGCGAGTTCGACAACAGCGCCGAGCACGACCAGCGGCGCACCGGTATCCATCGCGGGTGAACCATTCATCACGTTGCCACCCAGCGTTCCGACGTTGCGGGTAGCTGGTGAACCCACCAGCGCTGCAGCGTCAGCGATCGCAGTGAAGTTGTTGACGACAACCTCATTGGTCATGAGCCGTGCATGGGTGACGCCCGAGCCGATGCTCGTGTGCGTTTTGTCTGCATCGATTTGGGCGAGTTCTTCGAGCCGGTCGATCGCCACGAGCGTTTCGGGCATCGATGCCTTTCGTTGCCGAGCGCCAACGACGAGGTCGGTTCCCCCAGCGATCGGGCGGGCGCCTGCGGCTAGGCCAGCGAGGACTTGATCGAGCGAGGTCGCGATCGTCAACGTCATGATTGCCCCTGCTCATCGAGGGCGGTCCACACTCGTTCTCCGGTCATCGGCAGCTGTTTCACTCTGGCACCGGTTGCTGCGGTGATGGCGTTGCTGATCGCACCACAAGTCGCCACGTTCGGCGCTTCGGCAAGGCCCTTGGCTCCTCGGGGACCGGCGTTCTCGGTATAGATCTCGACGAATTGCGTGGTGACCGTTGGGGCGTCTGCGATTGTCTGCAGCTTGTATTCGAGAAGACCCGCGTTTTGTTGACGGCCTTCTTCGTCGTACCGGGTTCCCTCGGTCAGCGCCTGGCCGACGCCCATCAAGATGCCGCCTTCGACCTGGCCATGAGCAGCCATCGGGTTAATGATCGTGCCCGAGTCGTGGGCAGCGTGGACTTCGAGAACGCGAGCGACACCGGTGCCGGGATCGACGCGAACTCGAGCGACGTGACAAGAAAACTGCGGCGCGAGGAACGACGAGAATCCCTGCTCGCCGCCGCACGACGATCCCTTTAGCTCGGGCCACTCGCGGACCTCGGCGGTGCCGTTGCCCAGGATCTCCCCGGTTTCCGACGCTGCTGCGAGCTCGGCGATCGGAACCGCCTTGGTTGGGGTTCCAGCAACTGATGCGTTTCCATCGGAGAGCACGATGTCGTCCGGGCTCGCTTCAAGCTCAGCCGCGGCGAGTTCCTTGAGCTGCTTGGCGACTTCGCGCGCAGCGTTTTCGACCGCGCGGCCATGGTTGAACAAAGTCATCGAACCGCTGGCACCCGGGCCTGCTGGTGCGGCGCCGGTGTCTTGGTAGATCAATTCGACCGATTCCTCGGCGATGCCGAGCTCGTCGGCGGCGAGCATCCGAAGCGTCATCACCGATCCGGTGCCGCACTCGGCTGCGCCGGTGATCACCTGGACTGATCCGTCGCCGTGCATCTTGGCATAGGCGCCAGCGCTCTCCGCGAAGCTTGGCCACCAGCCGATCGATACGCCGAGACCCTCGTTCTCAGGGAGGGCCTGGCCCCAACCCGCGGATTCGGTGGCCAATGTCAGGCACTGGTCGAGACCGATCTCGTCGTACGTCTGCCCAGCCGGGCCGACGCCTCCGGTCTTCACGATGTTCTTCAGGCGGAATTCGACTGGATCCATGCCGATCGCCGAAGCGACCTCATCGGTGTGTGACTCAACAGCCCAACACCCCTGAGGAGCCGTAGGGGCACGGACCGACCCAGACGGCTGGTGATTGGTGTAGATGAGCTTGCCGTCCATCTGAACGTTCTCGATCGCGTATGGGCCTATCAAGTGCATCGCAGCCGCTTGGGGAAAGAACGACGAGTCGGCCATGTAGGCGCCGTTGTCGAGCAGCAGGGTTCCGGTGCGGGCGACGATGGTGCCATTGTTCATGACCCCAGTGGTTACGTCGATCAACATCGCTTCGCGCCGACGGTCGGGCGCCACGAACTCCTCCCATCGAGAGAACACCAGCTTGACCGGCCGCTTCGCTGCTCTCGCTAGTGCCGCGATGTGTGGTTCGAAGTGCACACCGCACTTTCCACCGAAGCCACCCCCGATGTGCGGGCCGATGATCCGGACTTGGCTCGCCGGAAGTTCGAGGGTCTCGCACACGCCGTTGCGAGCATCGAAAGGAACTTGCGTGCTGGTCCAAATAGTGACCCGTGAACCCTCCCACTGGGCGATGACCGCCCGAGGCTCGATGGGTGAGGCGTGGCTCGCATCGGAGATGTAGCGGCCCGTGATGACGTGGTCGGCTTTGGCGAGCGCCGCTTCGGCATCGCCCATCTCGATAGTCGAGTGGGTGGCGACGTTGCCCCAGTGTGGGGTGTCGCCGGTGACCTCGTAGCTATCGATGTCGGCGTGCACCTGCGGGGCGCCATCGGCGATCGCTTCTTCGAGATCGAGGACCGGTGGCAGCTCATCTACTTCGTACACGATCGCGTCGAGCGCAGCGGTTGCGGTCGCCTCGTCGATTGCCGCAACGGCTGCGACAACTTCACCTTCGAAACGCACCTCATCCCTGGCGAACAGGGTGCGGTCGGCGAGGCCATAGCTATAGCGAACATCGGGGACGTCGGCATCGGTGAGGACCGCAAACACGCCTGGCAACGCTCGAGCCGCTTCGACATCGAGTTTGGTGATACGCCCTCGGCTCACTCCTGCGTAGAGGAATTTCGCTGCGAGTTGTCCGGTGAGGTTGATGTCTGCGGTGTAACGGCCGGATCCGGTGACCTTGTCGGGGCCGTCGGCGCGGACGAAGGCCGGTACGTCGGTGATTGCCATAGATCGAACTCCACGGGGTCTAACAATGCCGCCTCAGCTTGTCACAACATTTTGTCGAAACGCGTTTCCGGCTAGGTCAGCGGGAGAGGGACCGCATGGCGGTTGCTTGCTCGCGCATGACCGCTGTGGTGTCGGCACGAAAGGCCGTCATGGTACCGGCGTACGCGCTGGCGTCGAGGGCTGCGAACTCCGTTGCGAGTTCGACCGCTCGGTTGATCACATCGTCGGCTTCGACGATTTCGTCGAGGAACCCAGCGTCGACGGCTTCCGAAGGGCTGAGCAGCCGGGCGTTGGCTATGCAACGTTGAATATGGCGCTTGCTCAGGCGCACGTTTGCGATGGTGAGCGCCCAGTCGGGAACGACCATACCGATAACTACCTCGTTGAGGCCGATCTTGAAATCGCCAAGGCGACCGACACGAATGTCGCAACCCAACAAGAACAGCGCCCCCGCTGCCACGGCGTGGCCGGTGCAGGCGGCGATCACGGGCACTGGCGCGTCGAAGGCGCGAGCGACGAGCTCACCACCATCGGCGACGAGGTCGAGGATCGCTTGGACGTCGTCACCGCGCATGACCCCGAGGTTGAACCCGCCGGAGAATCGCTCGTCGCGACCTGCAACGACAACGGCGACGATCGAATCGTCAGCTGCTGCGGCGTCGATGTGCGAACGAAGTTCGGCGATGCCGGCCGCAGTAAACGCATTCGCTTTGCCATCGTCGAGCTTCACGAGCAGGACGTTGTCGTCACCGACTCGTTCGGTGGTGATCATGAAGCTTCCTCTATTGGCTTGGACTGGTGATTGAGTTGCTGCGCGATCTTAGACTCTGGCTACGGGAACGGTCTGATCGTTATTCCTAAGGGTCCGAGTGTCTTTCGTAGGTCTCTTTCGAACCAACCGTGGATAGGGAAATCGACATCGTCAATATGTAAATAGGTCTCGATCGCCAGTCTCGCCGGGTCGGGGCTTCTTCCGTAGGACGCGTTGTCATAGGAGAACGACTGGAGAATCGGTCCGAACCGAGACCCACGCTTGTGGGCGTGCACGTCCAAACGGGTCCGACGAAAGACTAGGAGGAAGACCCGGTACTTAGGCACCGCCTGGTGCGTAGTGCTCGGCGAGCAGCGGCCACGCTTCGGCGAGCTTCACCGCCGGTTCCCAGTTAAGGGCCTCCTTGGTTCGCTGCTGGTCGAACCAGTGGGCGGTAGCGAGTTGCTCAGCGGCGAAACCCGTCATTGGTGGTTCGTCGTCGCGGTCGGTGCGATCCCAGATCTTCTCGATGAGCGTGCCTACTCCGATGGCGACCTTGGCCGGCACTCGACGCGGCGACCACTCGATTCCGGCGGCATTCATGATGCGGGTGAACAGCTCGTCGACTGTGCGAGGCTCGCCGTTCGATACCACGAAGGCTTCGCCGCCGCACGCAGGCGCAGCGTCGACGGCCGCGACGAGCGCGTCCGCTGCGTTGTCGACCCACGTGACGTCCACCAGTGCGAGTCCGGATCCAACCAACGGCAAACGGCCGGCCCTGGCCCGATCGATCAGCCGCTCGATCAGCTGGGTATCGCCAGGTCCAATAACGAGGTGTGGCCGGATAGCGACGATCGGCATGGCGTCACTTGACGATGCCAAGGCCGCGAGTTCTGCGGTGGCCTTGGTGGTGGCGTAGTGGCCGCTGGTGCTCGTCGGGTCGGCGACGCCCGCGCCACCTCCCACAATGCTGTTGCCGCCATGGGCGACCGACGGAGACGACACGTAGACGAAGCGGCTCACCCCAGCCGCCTGTGCGGCGACGATGAGATTCTTGGTCGCCTCAACATTTACCGCGGTGAATTCCTCGATCGCGCCAACGATGTCGACCTTTGCTGCCAGGTGGATCACCGCATCCTGGTTAGCGACCGCTTGCACCAGAACGGAGGGATCGGTGATGGAACCTTGGATGCAGGCGTCGGCATCGTCGAAAGATGAACGCTGGAGCACGGTGACGACGTCGCCGCGGGCGCGCAGTCGTTTCACCGTCGCTCGGCCGATCATGGAAGTGGCACCGGTCAGAAGGACTCGCATTCCTACAGTCCCTTCAGACTTCCGCCGGCCAGCACCCGATTCGCCCATTCGGCGACGCGGGTGCGGTCGATCTTGGAGTTGTGCCTGCGGTCGACGGGCAGCTTCGGTACCTCGAGCACAGCGACAATGTCGATCTCTCGGGTGGCGCCGTGACGTTGTTCAATCGTGGTCGACCATTCGGCGACCGCGGCTCGGACTGCATCGGTGGTCGGGAGGTCGCAGTGCTTCGGTGACCCGGACGGTTCTTCGAGCTGCACAACGATGGCCACCTTCTGCCCGAGGGTTTGCGTGCCATCGATGCCAACCGCGGTAGCCATGTAGATGCCATCGACTTGTTCGACGACTTTCTCGACTCCGACCGGGCCGAGGCCTGCGCTCCCTGCGCCGGATGGGACAGACATCATGTGCGCCGCGCGGCCCGAGACCCACAACAGGCCGGCCTCGTCGATCCGGCCAATGTCGCCAGTTGCGTGCCACCCTGCATCAGGTCGTCCGGCCTGATGGGTAGTGAACCAGAGTCGGTCGTAGCCGGTTCGCATATGATCGGCGCGGACAACAAGCTCGCCGAGGCCGTCGTTCGAGATCGGTTCGAGTTGGACCTCAACGCCGGGGAGCGGTCGCCCAACGCACACGCCGTCACCGGTGCCGATCGACTCCAGCTCGGGGAGGCTGATACTTGCCACGGGTAGGACTTCGGTCATGCCATAAGGGGTGTGGGCGATGGCGTTGGGCGTGACGTCGCGCATGGCTTGTAGCAGCGAGACCCGCACGGGCGCTCCGGCGCTGAGCAGAAGGCGTATCACATCGAGCGACATTCGTTTCGATGGTGTGATCTCGTGTTTGGTTCGGATGATGTTCTCGAGAGCAGCGGGGGAGGCAAACACCATGGTCGCGTCGACCGCAGCGACCGCCGAGGCGAAGCTTGCCGCGTCGAGGGTGGACGGAGCGCTGACGTCCATGTCGGGAACGACTGAGGTGATGCCGAGCATGGGGCCGTACAGAGCGAACGGGGCGAAGGCGGCAACGAGACGGTCGTCGTCGCTGATCGAATATTGCGCTCGCATCTTGTCTCGTTGCGCCGCGATCTGGCCGTGGGTATAGCGCACACCCTTCGACGGACCGGTAGAGCCGGAGGTGAACACGACCGCTGCGTCATCGCCTTTGGTGGGCAACGCTGGCAGTGCAGCGTTGCCGTGATGTGATGCCAAGCCTTGCAGGTCGACCGAGGTTCCGAGCGCACGCTGTTGCGCACTCGACAGGGGAGCGGGAGAGATGGGAGTACCAGGCCAGCGCAGCGCTCGGCCAGCGGCGAGTGCTCGGTTGATGCCGACCAGCCACTTCGGGTTCGCCGAACGAAGAGCGGCCGTCATCTGCGGTGGGCTGAGGGCGCCGTCGACCAGAACGGCCACCGCACCTGCGCGCCACGCGCCGTAGACGACGACCGCGAGGTCGATGCCCGGTGGAATCATGACGGCGACTCGTTCGCCCTGCTGCACGCCGGTGCCGAGCAACCCCGCAGCGGTCTCATCGACCCTCTTCGAGAACTCGGCGAAGGAGATCGACGCGCCCTCACCGGTCATCTCGACGATTGCGGTGACTTCGGCGCGGTTCGGGTCGGCCAATGCGTCGAGCAGTTCGGTCGGCGATGGATCGATGATCTCGGTGTGGTTAGGTGCGGACAGGTTGTCGAGCCATGCCGCTGCCGCCTCGTGTACCGGTGCATCCTCGGAAACGAAGTGACCTGCATTTGGGAACCGATGCACGTCGGCATGAGGCAAACGAGCTTCGAGGTCGTGCAGGTAGAGGTCGGAGAACACCGGGTCCTTGGCGCCCCACAACAACAGAGACGGCACGTCACCTAACTCACCGAGTCGCTTGGCGATGTCGTCGAGGGTGGCGCGACTCGGGTGGTCGTCCTCTAGGGGGATGTCTTCGACGAAGGTCTGGATAGCTGCTCGCCGTTCAGGCCGGTCGTACGGGGCGAGGAATCCCCTGCGGATTTCTGGTGGCGTACGTGGCCTCGACATCTCGAATGCCCCGGTGATAAAGGCGGTGGAACTCACCGTGGCCTGCTTCAGGATCCCGGGCTTGCGTGCGGTGCGAATGATGGTCGGCGCAGACGCCCCCTCGGGTTGATGAACCGCGGTGTTGGCCAGGATCACGCCGCCGAGTTGTTCGCGGTGAGCCAAGGCCCACCCCAACGAGATTGGGCCACCCCAGTCGTGGGCCAAGATGATGACCGGCCCGGAGATTCCCATGGCATTCGTGAGGGCGGTCAGATCCGAAATGCGGTCGGCGAGTCGGCGGACCGTTCCGGTTCGTTCGGAGAAGCCCATGTCGATGTGATCGGGGGCGACGAAACGAAAGGTCGATTCGCGGGCGAAGAGTCGCCGCCAGAGGTATGACCAACTCGGGTTGCCATGCACGCAGAGGACGGTGGGCATCGATGGGTAGGCGTCCGGAGCCGAGTCGAGCACGTGGAAGGTTCGTCCGCCGTCGGCGCATTGCGCGGTTACGAGTCGGGACCAGTTTGGGTCGAGCGCGTCGAGATTAGGAGGGGGCAGCCGGGCCGGTTCGACGGACCCCGCGGTCACCACTGCAGTTCGAAGAAGGCGGTGTTCAGGCCGGAGCCCATACCCATCAACATGATGCCGTCGCCGGGGACGAGACTCGGTTGAAGACTACTGAGGGTTACTGGGATCGCCGCCGGGCCGATGTTGCCGTAGTTGATGAAGCTTCGAGCCACTCGATCGCTTTCGATGCCGAGGGTGTCGATGATGGCTTGGGTGTGGACCTCAGAGACTTGGTGCATGACGTAGTGAGCCATGTCGTACCAACCCTCCTTCATGTCGCCGGCATGATCCCACGCCAACTTGGCGGTCTCGTTGCCCGCTTCGAGAAGGCCGCGGGTATCGGTATTCATGCCGTCGAGAGAGCCGATGCACAAGTGGTTGTACTGCGTCGCAGCGCGGAAGAAGCCGCCCTTGAACAGGTGACTGCCGGGGTTCTCGCTGTGGCGCCCGAGCACCATCGCCGCCGAGCCGCCGCCCAGGGTCAGGGTGGCGAAGTTGGCAAACAGGTCGCCGATTTGGGCGTCGGGGCCGTTCAGCTTGTCGATGGTGGTGTCGAGTATCTGGCGGACGTCCTCGCCGTCGACGATAAGTGCGTAATCGATCTGCCGGGCTTCGAGCATGGTGCCTGCGACGTGCATGCCGTTGAGGAAGCCGAGGCAGGCGTTCGAGAGATCGAAATTCAGACAATTTGAAGGAAGCCCGAGCATGTCATGGACCGCGACCGCACTCGACGGCTCAAGGTGTTGGCGGCACACACTTGAGTCGATCATCAGCCCAACGCGCTGGCGGTCGATGCCCGCACCGATAAGGGCCTGCTCTCCGGCCTTCGCTGCCGCTGCCATGAACGACACGCCTTCTGGCCACATGCGCCGTTCGCGGATGCCCGCGAGTGATTCGAGGAGACCGGGCTCGGCATCGTTGCGAGAGTAGAAGGGTGCGAGGCGTTCGTCGATGCTCGCAGAGGTAACCACTTCGTCGGCATCAACGGCCGCCAACGACACAATGCCGACGTCGTTGAAGGTGAAGTGGTTGTTACCGGTCATTTGAGCCTCTCGTAGCGACTGATTCTTGCACGTGAGGCCCAGTGGACCCGATTCGAAAGTGGGCGAATGTCTCGGGTGGTTTCACGTGTCCGATGATTATGCGTCCATTTCCTAGAAAAACGTGGTTTCTGCGGGAGTGTTTCCCATCTATCACGTCGGTTTTCGTCAGTGCCTAGGGCGCGAGCACCTGTCCGCAGCGGTGGTTCAAGGTTTTGAGGACTTGGTCGCCTCGTTTGGTGCCCAATTGGCTGACCGTTGCGGTCTGCATTATGAAACGTTTGCCTGCGGTGGCGTCGAAGCCCAACCACCGAGCGATCAGGATGGCTAGGAAGTGGCCGTGTGCGAAGAGCATGACTGGCCCGTCGCCGGATGCTGTGATGAGTTGCTCGATGGCCTGGTCGGCACGGACGCCGACGTCATGGGCGGTTTCGCCGCCCTCCATCGGGGACTCCCATTTCGACCAGCCCGGTTCGGCTTCGAGGATTTCCTTGTTGGTGCGACCCTCGTATGGGCCGTAGTCCCATTCCAGGAACACGTCGTCAACGATGATCTGGTCGCTGTCGTTCGTTGCCAGCTTGGCGGTATCGAGTGCTCGGGAGAGTGGTGAAGAGAACACGTGCTTAAAGCCCCACCCCTGAAGGGTCGGCGCAACCATCGCGGCCTCTTCGCGCCCTCGGTCCGTTAGGTCTATGTCAGTTCGACCGGTGTGTTGGCCATTACGACTCCACTTAGTTTCACCGTGTCGAACGAGGATTATTGGCTCTGTCACGTCGACATCTTAGCCACATCTTGTCTCGCCGTTGATGTCGAATAATGGCAGGCGCAACAGGGGTGTCGTTAGCACACTCTCCGGAGACGCTAATCTTGAGACATGATTGGCGGGAAATTGTCACTTGGCACAGAACCAACAGACCCCGGAGAATCAGCAGACCGCGAGCTGCTCGAAGCTCAGCTTCGTTCCGAGATCAAACACGCGCTGGCGTCTCCCGTTCGAGGCATCGCGATCCTCGCAGACCTCCTAGAGGAAGCGCTGGGCTCCAATGGGTTAGACCCCGATGCACTGCGCGATATCTCTATGCAACTATCGAAGCTTTCCAATGAGGCAACGGATCGGCTCGTGCAGTTTGGTTCGCTTCCGGGGGCCAATCGAGATGGCTAAGCACAGCGGCGGAGTTACAGGACAAGCCGGACGTCGCTCTGTTGGCCGTTTGCTCTTCGGTATCGGCACGGTTGTCTCCGTTTTGATCTTGCTGCTGAGCGTTGTGCTCACCTTCCGGTTGACCAGCGAGGAAGCAATCGTCGAGGACATGCGCGAGGTTATTGGGGCTGTCTCCAACGAGACCGTCGCCAATACGGAGAGTTTCCTCGCCCCAGCCGAGCGGTCTGCGGAGGAATTGGCTCGGTTGCTCGAAAAGGGAAATCTCGACGACGAGATCGGTCTGGCGGTCGACGAGCTCTTCTTCGAGGTGTTGCGGGTCAACGAATCCTTCGATGGAATTTTCGTAGGGCGAAACAATGGCTCGTTCACCTACGTGGTTCGCAATGACATTGGCGGCTACGACACCAAGGACATCATCGTCACGGCAGACGGTACTCGTACGGTCAACAACATCGAGCATGACGCAACGGCGATTGTGCTGGCCTCATCGGTTGATCCAAATGATCAGTACGATCCCCGCACCAGGCCGTGGTTTGACCTCGCTGTTGAGGCTGACGGTTCCGGTGTCTGGACCGCTCCCTATGTGTTCTTCAGCAGTGGCCTACCGGGGGTGACTCGGGCCCAAGCGGTCTCGCTTGAGGATGGCAGAGAAGTCGTTATTGGCATCGATATCCGTCTTGATGCGCTATCGACGTTTATGGGCGAGCGACGAGCCTCACCCAACGGAGAGTCGTTCATCCTTGATCGCGAACTCAACGTGGTTGCCTACCAGGACCGTTCGCAACTCATCGATTCGGACAGGCTTGCCCGGGCATCGGACTTGGGCGAACCCCCGGTCAGCTTTGTCTCGGACCTTGTCGGAGAGGTCGACGGCGAAGAGATCAACGAGTTCACCAGTGGCACCGTCGACGGGGTCGACTACCAATTCGCCGTAACGTCACTCGCGAACAACCGCGACTGGGTTGTCGCTGTGACCGCACCCGACGATGACTTCCTCGAGCGGGTCCGAGGTGAACAACTGACCACTCGGTCGATCGCTGCTTTGGGTGGCCTGGCGTCTGTGCTGCTTCTTGCATTCGGTGGTCTGATCGTTAACAACCGGTACCGTCGCGAGCAGGCGCTTGTGGAGACCGCTCTCGGCACTGCTGTTGACCGCGCGAACGAGCGAGACGCCGCCCGGGAACACCTTGCTCGGACCGTCGATGAACTTGCCCGGTCTAACGCCGACCTTGAGGAGTACGCGTATGCCACCGCACACGACCTGCGTACGCCGCTTCGAGCCATCGGTGGCTACGCGGAGCTCATTCTGCGCGAAGCTGAAGACGATGTGCCTCCCGAGGAGGTGACTGACTACGCCCGACGAATCGTCGATGGCTACGAGCGGATGTGTCTGACGATGGACAATTTGTTGGAGCATGCGCGCGCGACCACATCAGAACCCGTCGTCGAGGCGGTGCCGCTTACCCCGATCGCGGAGTCGGTTATCGAGGATTTTGACGAGTTGGTCACCGAACTCGATGGTGCGATCGAGTTGGACCATCTCGGCCAGGCTGCAGTCGACCCGATCAGCATGGCCCGCATTTTCCAGAACCTTATTGGCAACTCCCTCAAGTACCGTCACCCCGATCGAGGGCCGAGGGTGACCATTTCCTCCGCAGAAGCTGATGGGTTTCTCAACATTCATGTTCAAGATAATGGGGTGGGCATTGCGCCGGAGAACCACGATGCAGCCTTCCGCCTGTTCAACCGGCTAACCGATGAAGAGCCCGGTAGTGGAGTTGGGTTGGCGCTCGTCAAGAAGCTTGCGGAAATCCACGATGGCTCGATCGAACTTGAGTCGTCGGTTGATGCCGGCACGACGGTCGTCGTGAAGCTGCCGATCGAGCCGTCGGATCCGCCCAGCTCAGATGGACGAGAACCGGGACTAGTAGATGCGTGACCGTCCGGCACGGATCGTGTTGGTGGAGGATGAAGTGTCCGACGTCCTTTTCATGAAGAAGGCATTCGAGCGTGGCCGCTTGGACTTTGAAGTTGTCGACTGCTCGTCGGGTCCGGCGCTGCTTGAGTACTTGCGAGATTCGGCAGCGCGAAACGAGCCGCCCGATGTGGTACTGCTCGACCTCAACCTCCCAGAGATGACCGGTCTTGAGATCCTCTCGGAGTTGCGTAACGGAGAGGTGTACCCAAATCTCGTGGTCATCGTTCTTACGAGCTCGTCGTATCAGCGCGAGGTAACAGAGCTATACGCTGCAGGCGCGAATGCGTTTGTGACCAAGCCCGCCCGGCTGGCCGACCTCGACACCCTCGTTGGTCATATTGAGGAGTTCTGGTTGGGGCTGGCCCACCTCCCATACGAGTAGCCATCGTGGGGGCTACGAAGCCTGATTTAGGCGCCGCTTCGCCGATTCGACGAAGGCGTAGTCGGTCTCGTTGAGTGCCTGGATTCGTGACCGGAGCTCATCGTCGAGTAGCTCCGGGCTGTCACCGGTGTTGTCGTGGCGAGGTTGCAGAGCGAGTCCCATCTTTGCGTTGAGTAGCTCGACACTTTCCCCATGGCGTTCGAGTACACCGATCACCTGGAACCGATCTGGGTCTACGCCGGTCTGGCGAGTGATCAGGTTTCGCCACCGCTTCTTCTCTGCCCATTCGGCGAGCGGACGCTTCTCGCCGAGCGACCGCGTCCGGTGCTGATGTTGAGAAACCGCACGGCCGACCGGGTCGCGGACCCATGTAATGAGGTCGGCCTCAGGTAGGAGGGTGGGGTAGCGGTTCATCCGGAAGTGTCCAGAGATGAACTCGATGCCGTTGTTGTGAATCCACTCCACGAGTCGCTCGGGTTGCTCGGCCTCGTAGAAGAGCTCCCGCACGATGGGGGAGGTGCGGGGCGCGTCGGGGCCGTAGTCGTAGAGCATGGCCGCCTCACCGAAGTGTTCGGCGGCAGCCATCCGAATGCTCGTGCCGCCGGTTTTGGGCACGTGGATGTAGATAATCACGAAGGTAGACGCTCGATCAGTGTTCCGTTGGCGAGGCCACCGCCCTCGCACATGGCTTGGAAGCCGTACCGGCCGTCGGTGCGCTCGAGTTCGTTAACCAAGGTGGTCATGAGCTTGGCACCCGAGCAGCCGAGCGGGTGACCGAGCGCGATAGCGCCCCCGTTTACGTTCACCTTGTCGAGGTCGACGCCGGTTTCCTTCTGCCATGCGAGAACTACTGACGCGAAGGCTTCGTTGATCTCAAACAGGTCGACGTCGTCGATGCTGATATCGGCCCTGTCGAACAACTTCTCGGTGACCGGAATCGGGCCTTTCAACATGGTGACCGGGTCGGTCCCGGCGAGCGCGAATTGCCGGAACGCGGCACGAGGCTTGAGGCCGAGTTCCTCGGCTTTCTCCCGGCTCATGATCAACAGCGCCGCGGCGCCGTCGGAGATCTGGCTGGCGTTGCCTGCGGTGATCTTGCCGTCCTCGGTGAATGCAGGCTTCAAGTTGGAGAGGACCTCTGGGGTCGTGCCCTCACGGATGCCTTCGTCTTTGGTCATCTCGGTGCTTTTACCATCGATGGTGATCGGTACCGGAACAACCTCGTTCTCGAACCGCCCTTCTTCGGTGGCCTGGGCAGCGCGACGTTGGCTCTCAGCGGCGTAGAGGTCGAGGTCCTCCCGAGAGATGTCGTACTCGTCGGCGATCATGTCTGCGCCGATGCCCTGAGGAGGCAGGCCAGTGTCGCTGTAGCGATCCTGCATCGACTGCGGGAACGGGAACCCGAGATCCTTCACGATGGTTGCCCCCATCGGGGTGCGGGTCATCCCTTCTACACCGGCGGCGATCACCACGTCATACGCACCGGCCATAACGCCTTGGGCTGCGAAGTGGATGGCCTGTTGGCTCGAACCACATTGTCGGTCGACGGTGGTGGCGGGAACCGACTCCGGCCAACCAGCGGCCAGGACCGCGTTGCGGCCGACGTTGAGCGATTGCTCGCCGACCTGCATGACACATCCAGTGATCACATCGTCGACGATTGCGGGGTCGATGCCGTTACGTTCTTCGAGCGCCTTGAGGACATGGGCCAGAAGGTCGGCCGGATGCCAGTCTTTCAACATGCCGTTCCGACGGCCCGCAGGCGTTCGGACAGCGTCGACGATTACCGCTTCGTGCATGGTGTCCCCTTCGGACTCGCCGGCCACTGGACCGCCGACCCGACCCTAGTGCTGTGGGTGCTCTCGTAACCAGGCGACTCGCTACGTAGGCCAGCGCCAGGCGCAGAGGAGTTGTTGTTGGGGACAACCGTCACTTATGTCCGATTGTTGCGGTTTGGTTACGGACTGGTACCGTTTCTTGGTTGAGTCGTGCTTATAGGCGCGACGAGATGCATCGTCTTTGTTTGATGACAACCGACTGAAGGAACGTTAACTCATGTCAGTTTCTCCGCTCCGAGCGGCGTTCATCTGCCTCGCTGTTCTCTCCACAACCGTCTTGGCCGTCGCTCCCGCAGGGGCGCAGGACGGAATCGAGTGCTTGGGACTCACCGCAGCAGATGCCGAAGCACAAGGTTTCGCCGTGCAGATTGGAACCGACGGCGTTGACGTTTTGACCGGTGGCAATGTCACCCGAGACTTCATGATCGGACTCGGTGGCGACGACATCATCACCGGTGCTGGCGCAGACGATGTGATCTGCGGTGGCGACGGCGACGACACCATCACCGCTGGCGACGGCGACGACCGAGTCGATGGCGGCTTCGGCGAGGACGAGATCCTGCTCGGCGCCGGCGATGACTTCGCTGAGGGTGGCGGCAATGACGACCAGATCGTTGGCGGCAGTGGCAACGACCGCATCCGCGGCAACGCCGGAGCCGATCGAATCTCGGGCGAGACCGGCAACGACGTGCTCCTCGGCAACCTCGGCCAAGACACGATCTTCGGTGGTGAAGGCAATGACCGCCTTCGCGGCCATCGCAGTCGTGACGCCCTCGCCGGTGGACCTGGAGACGATGAGATCTTCGGCGGCATGGCCGTCGATACGATCTCTGGTGATGACGGTAACGACCGCATCTCCGGTGGTCGTGGCAACGACATCATCGACGGCGATGCCGGAATCGACACCCTCATCGGCAGTCACGGCTTCGACCGTTGCGACACTTCGGATGGCGATGGATACCGCACCTGTGAGGAAGACTTCGACGGAGAAGCGCTAACCGGTGAGGCGGAGACCCCTGAGGTTCCCGACGCTGAGCCAGAACCAGAACCGGCGCCAGCACCAGCGCCGACGCCAGAACCAGCACCAATCCCTGGCCTCGGCAGCAGGCCAGTAACGCCACCCACCGGTAGCCCAGTGCCAGCATCGCAAGCTCCTCAGGGAACGAACGACTTCGGATGGCCGCTGCTCACTGATGTCGGTCTCGACGCACTGTTGTTCTGCGAATCGACCAACACCCATGACATCAACACGGGCAATGGCTTCTTCGGCGGCGTCCAGTGGGTTCCCGCCACCTGGAACGCAGCGACCGTGCTAGCCGGATTCCCTGAGTACGACGGCGTGTTGCCTCATCTCGTGCCCGCTGACGTGCAGGACGAGGTCACCTTCGTGTGGTGGGAAGCCACCCAACCGAACACCCAATGGCCGTCATGTCACGTTCGTGCGCTCGAAGCGATGAATGTTCTCGCTCCGTAACTAGCGAGAAGTTAGGCGTCGCTGGAGCCATTGGGTTCGAGCGACGCCACATGAACGAGGGCATCGCCTTTGTTCACCAATGGATAGAGCGTCCGGCCGATTACCAGGCCGGATCGCTTGGCCTTGATCGTGCCGAGGCGCGTCCCGAACGCGTCGATGATCGTGCCGATCTGTTCGCCGTCCTCAACGCGTTCGCCGATCTCGACGTCGATCCTGGCGACACCGCTCTTGCTTGCACGAACCCACGCGGAGCTTCGTGACACAGCGACTGTTTCCGCGTCGGGACCGTCCCAGTCGGCGATATCGAGGTGACGTAAGACGCGGCGGACTCCGGCGACGCCGGTGTCGATGCTCAGCCGGTTGAACCGAAGGGGCTCGCCAGCTTCGTAGAGCAGCACAGACTTGCCCTTCTTCACCCCAGCCTGACGTAGCGTTCCCGAGCGGTTCTTCGAATGCATGATCAAGGGCGGTCCGAAGACTTTGGACAGTTCCTTCGTCTGTTCGTCGTCAAGGTTGCCGCGAATTTGGGGCAGGTTGGTGCGGTTGTCGCTCGCAGTGTGGAGGTCGATCCCCACCGAACATTGCGAGACCACCTCGGTCATGAACAAGTTGGCCAGGCGAGAGGCGAGCGAGCCGGTGCGCGATCCAGGGAACGAACGATTGAGATCTCGACGATCGGGGAGGTAGCGGTCGCCATTAATGAATCCGTGCACGTTGACTACCGGCACAGCGAGCAGCGTTCCGCGCATCGACTTCGGGTCGAGTTGGTCTAACACTCGATTGACAATCTCGACGCCGTTGATCTCGTCACCGTGGATGGCGGCGTTGATCCACACAGAGGCGCCATCCTCGGCACCATGAAGCACCGTGACCGGCATGTTGACGTCGGCTCCGGTGAAGAGGCGGGATACGGGAAGCTCAATATGGGCGCGCGTTCCAGAAGCAACGCTCGTGTCGCCAATCTTGATCACGTCTCGTTTCGCCACGCTCTTACTCCTCGTGCGATCATGTGAAGCTCGCCCCTCCACGGGGCAACCATCGTCGATGACCTCGAAAGGAGGAGTGTAGTGAGGCTGGCGATCCTTTCTAGAGAGCCACGCAGTTATTCAGCGCAACGGCTGAAGGCTGCCGCCATCGACGCGGGCCATCAGGTACGCATTCTCGACACGCTCCGGTTCGCCATCGACCTGTCAGGCGATGAGCCCGACCTGCAATATTCGGGGAATCAACTCTCCGACTACGACGCCATCCTTCCCAGAATCGGGTCTTCGGTCACCTATTTCGGCACGTCGGTGGTTCGTCAGTTCGAACAGATGGATGTCTACACGCCGAATTCCTCGTCGGGTATCCGCAACAGCCGGGACAAGCTCCACGCGCATCAGATTCTGGCTCGCCACCAGATCGGCATGCCGGCCACTACCTTCGTGCGCGACCGTGCGGACATCCTCCCCGCGATCGAACGTGTGGGCGGCGCCCCCGTGGTCGTCAAACTTCTTGAAGGGACCCAAGGAATCGGGGTCATGTTGGCCCCCGATCTATCCGTCGCTCAGGCGATGATCGAGACCTTGCAGGCCACACGTCAGAACGTGTTGGTGCAGGAGTTCGTCAAGGAGAGCTCCGGCACCGATGTACGCGCCTTTGTGGTGGGCGACCAAGTCGTTGGCGCAATGCGACGCACGAACAAGTCGGGCGACTTCCGTTCGAACCTGCATCGTGGCGGTAAGCCCGAGCCCTTGTCGCTCACGGCTGACTATGAGCGCACCGCCGTGCGATCTGCACAAATCATGGGACTGCGTGTCGCCGGTGTCGACATGTTGGAGAGCAATCGAGGGCCTCTGGTGATGGAGGTCAACTCATCGCCGGGACTGCAGGGGATCGAGCGCGCGACCGAGGCGGACATCGCCCGCATCGTGATCGACTACGTCGAGTCACAGGTGGCGTTCCCAGAGCTCGACGTACGGCAACGGTTGTCGGTCTCGAGTGGCTACGGCGTGGCCGAGCTCCAGGTTCGTGAAGACGGCGCCTTCGTTGGGCGGCCACTCGGCGAGTGCGGCCTCGATGAACGAGATATTCGTGTACTCACCCTCGAGCGCGGTACAACCGTGATCCCGAACCCGAAGGCGGTTGTTGTGCTAGAAGCAAACGATCGGCTGTTGTGCTTCGGCAGCTTGGCCGAGATGCGCACGATGGTGTCGAAGCGTCGTCCCCGCCGCCGTCGACTACAACGCGACGACTCAATCGCCGACACCAGCTGAGATTTGTACGTAAAAACTGACCTATACGGTCTGATTCTACGTACAAATCTCTACTGCGTTCGAGCGTTGTTTGCGATTCGTTCGAGCGCCGTCATCACAACTTCGAGCTCGTCGGGTGTGAAGTGGTCGATGAAGTTGGCCCGCACGTGTTCGAGGTGGTGGGGTGCCGCCTCAGCGAGTGTTTGCATGCCTTGCTTGGTTAACACCGCCCAAGTGCCGCGGGCGTCCTCTTCACACTTCTCCCTCTTCACCCAGCCTTGGTCGGCGAGGCGGTCTATCCGCTGAGTGAGCCGTGACCGTGAATGCACGACGGTTTGGGAGAGTTCGCTCATGCGCAGTCGTTGATCTGGTGCTTCGCTCAGGTTTGCCAGCACGTCGTAGTCATCGATCGACATCCCCGTAGCGGCTTTGAGTTGGGTATCGAGTTCGGCGGTGACGCTGGACGTCGACGTGAGGAACGCCCTCCAGAGGCGCATCTCGATGGGGTCGAGCCAGTCGGTCGATGTCATGGATGAACTCTACCCCTGGAGGTGTTGGAAGTAGTTCAAGTCTGAACTACATTGTTCAACATTGAATTAGTTAGTTCAATATTAAACTATCGGAAAAGGAACTTCCAATGTCAGACACCACCCCAACACTCACCGCCGGAATATGGAACATCGAACCCGCCCACTCCTCGGTCGGGTTCACCGTCCGACACCTCGGACTCAGCAAAGTGCGCGGCCAATTCAACGCGTTCTCCGGCGAGGTCACGATCGCCGACGACCAAACCGCGAGCTCGGTGTCGGCCACGGTCGAGCTTGCCTCCATCGACACCAACAACGCTGACCGCGACGGGCACCTTCAGAGCACCGACTTCTTCGGTGTGGAGTCCAACCCGCAGATGACCTTCGTGTCCACCGGTGTCAGCCAGAGCTCGCTCACTGGCGACCTAACCATCAACGGCATCACCAAGTCGGTCACCTTCGACCTCGAGTTCCACGGCGTCGCCGTCGACGGGTACGAGACCACCCGCGCCGGATTCAGTGCCGAGGGCGAGATCCTCCGGTCAGATTTTGGCATCGCTTTCAACATGCCCATCGGTCTCGATGGCATGCTGATATCCGACAAAGTACGCATCGAGCTGGAAATCCAGGCAGTTCCCGCCAGCTAGCGATTTGTCCCCCGAAAAGTACGATATGGGTACCAAACGAGGGACAAATCTTCGAAGGGTGAAGTGATGGACTCCAATAACGCAATTGACCGCTCCGACGAATGGGATGCGTTGCGCGAGAAATACCTCCGCTCGGAATCGGACCGACCGCCCACCACGGGTGGAGGAGTCCATCACTTCGCCCTCATCAGCACCGAGGTGGAGCGGACGATCCGCTTCTACCAAGACGTCCTCGGGTTCCCGCTCACCGAACTGTTCGAGAACCGCGACTTCCCAGGCTCGACGCACTTCTTCTTCGATGTGGGCAACGGCAACCTGCTCGCCTACTTCGACTTCCCCGGTCTCGACCTGGGCGAGTACGCCGAAGTACTCGGCGGCCTTCATCACGTCGCCATCTCTGTCACACCCGAAGTCCAACAGGCAGCCCGCGCCGCGCTCGCCGAAGCCGGCGTCGAGATCGAATTCGTTCATGAGACCTCGATCTACTTCCGGGGCCCCGACAACGAACGTATCGAACTCCTCGCCGACCCCCTTCGTCACATGTATGGAGCGGATGTGTGAGCGGCGCGAACGGCGGCTTCGCATTGGCCCCCTCGCTCTAGTTAGACTCTCTAACCGTCCCGTGAGGGAGGTCGCGTTAAGGGGTTTGCATGCGAGAGACAGCAAGGGTCGTCATCATCGGTGGAGGGGTGCACGGGGCGTCGTTGCTCTATCACCTTGCGAAAGAAGGGTGGACGGACTGCATCCTCGTTGAGAAGGCTGAACTGACGTCAGGCTCCACGTGGCATGCGGCAGGACAGATCACCCGGTCGGTAGGTGACTACACCACCGCCGCCTTTCATCACTACGCACTCGAGCTGTATCACGAGCTGCCAACCGAAACGGGTCAAGAGGTTTCACTCCATACGCCTGGTGGTATTCGCGTGGCGTATAACGATGACGAGCTTGACCAGCTCAAAACGCACCTCGGCGTCGGCAAATACATCGGCTATCCGATCGAGCTGCTCCCACCTGACGAGCTGGCCAAGCTCAACCCGCTCTACAACTTCGACGACGTACTCGCCGGCATCTGGACCGAAGGCGAAGGCCACGTCGATCCTTCCGGCGTCACCATGGCGTTCGCCAACCGCGCACGTACCCTCGGCGCGGAGGTCAGCCGCCGCAACCGAGTTCTCGAAGTCACCCAACAACCGAACGGGGAATGGGAGGTCGTGACCGAGAAGGGCACGATCACCTGCGAACACGTCGTCGACGCCGCCGGTTGCTACGGCGACCAAGTCGCCGCAATGAGCGGCTTCATCGTCCCCCAGGCCAATATCTTGCACCACTACCTCGTGACCGAGGAGTTGCCCGAAATGGCGGCGAACCTCGACTGGGAAATGCCGGTCATGCGCGACAACCGCGCCGCCGGCTACATCCGCCAAGAACAAACCGCAGGGCTCATTGGCATCTACGAGCACACCGGCGCCGAACAGGTCTGGAAAGACGGCGTGCCGTGGGAAGCGGAGAACCCGCTCTTCCCCGAAGACATCGACAAGATCGCACCTTGGTTGGCCGAAGCCTTCGACCGTGCGCCCGCGATGGGCGAGGTCGGCATCAAGCGTTGGGTGCACGGCGCCATCACCCACACCACCGACGGACACATGCTGCTCGGCCCGGCGCCCGGCTTGAAGAACTACTGGCTCAACACGGGATCATCGATCGGTCTCGCCTGGGGGCCCGGCGCAGGACGTGAGCTGGCCCGCTGGATGGTGCACGGCGAAACCGAACTCAGCCTCCGTCACTACGATCCGCGTCGCTTCGGGTGGGCCGACCACGACTACGTCGACCCCAAGGCCATCGAAGACTACGAGTGGATGTTCCGGGTGCACCCGCCAGGCGAAGAGCGTCTCGCGAACCGGCCGGTCCGCGTATCGAGCCTTTACGAGAAGCTCAAGGGCAAGCGGGCAATGTTCACCGAGTTCTACGGATGGGAACAACCCAAGTGGTTCGTGCCCGAGGATCAGCCCCTCGAAGACGCGCACGGTTGGCGTCGCCCCGCGTGGTACCCGGCGGTCGCTGAAGAATGCAAGGCCGTGCGTGAACGCGTCGGCCTGATGGACCTGACCGCGTTCTCGAAATACGAGGTGACCGGCCCCGACGCCGAAACCTTCCTGAATCGAATCACCACCGGCCGCATCCCCACGGTTGGGCGCATCTCGCTGAACTACCTGCTCAACGAACAGGGTCGTATCGAAACCGAGATGACCCTCACCAAGGCGGGCGACAACTCGTTCTATGCAATCTCGGGTGCGATGGGGGAACAACGCGACCTTGACTGGTTACGTCACTCCGTCGCCGAGGGCGAAGACGTCACCATCACCGACTTCTCCACTAAGCGAGGCGTGCTCGTGCTCGTCGGGCCGAAGGCACGCGACGTGCTCGTATCCTGCACTGACGCCGACGTGTCAAACGAAGCATTCCCATTCCTCTCTGCTCGGCCAATGAGCATCGCTGGTGTTGATGTGTACGGCCTGCGTGTCGGCTTCACCGGCGCACGTGGCTGGGAGCTTCACATGGATGTCGACCAGATGGAAGCCGTCTACGACGCCCTCTGGGCGGCGGGTGAGGAGCATGGCATCGCCGACTTCGGCGGCCACGCGCTCAACTCGCTCCGTATCGAAAAGGCATACCTCACTCGCAGCGAACTCACCCACGACATCGGCCCGATTCAGGCTGGCGTCGAGTTCTTCGTGAAGCGAGACAAGGGTGACTTTGTGGGCAAGGACGCGCTCGACCGCCCGCCGTCTGGCAACCCGTGGAAGCTCGTCTACCTCGATGTTGACGCTGGTGGCCTCGACATCGACAGCGCAGCCGATTGTGTCGGTGGCGAAGGGGTGTTCGCAAGCGCTGCCGACGACGCCGAAGCGATCGGCCTCACGACGTCGGGCGGCTATGGCTTTACCGTCGACAAGAGCTTGGCCTTCGCCTACGTCACCGCCGACCATGCCGAACCTGGCAACGAACTCGGCGTCATGATCCTCGGCGAAATGAAGCCGTGTGTCGTGTTGTCCGAACCAGCCTTCGACCCACAAAACGAGCAACTCCGTGGCTAGCCGGTCAAAATCTGTGGTCGAAAACCAGGCGATAGCACCGGAAACGGACCACAGATCTGCCGGTACGGAATCTGTGGTCGAAATTCAGGTGATAGCACTTAAAACGGACCACAGATTTTCAATGGGGGTGAACGGTGGCTGAGGTTCCTGACTCTGTCGATGTTGTCGTTGTTGGTGGTGGCATCGTCGGCGCGTCGATTGCCTATCACCTGACCAAGCTTGGGCGTAGTGACGTTGCGGTTCTCGAGCGACATGAGCTGACCGGCGGCACCACATGGCACGCGGCTGGCCTCGTCGCCCAGCTCCGAGCGACCGAGAACTTAACCCGCCTCGCCCAATACAGCTTGGAGCTCTATAAGACGCTCGAAGAGGAGACTGGCCAGGCCACTGGCTTCCTCGCACCCGGCGCGATCTCGCTCGCCAGCACCGAACACCGATGGGAAGAGCTACGCCGTACCGCGGCGATGGCGCGATACCTCGGCGTTGTCGCCGAGGAGATCTCGCCTGCTGAGATTCTCGACAAGTTCCCGATGTGTCACGTCGACGACATCGTCGGCGGCATCTGGCTTCCCGAAGATGGCGCAGTCGGGCCGTCCGATGTCACCCAAGCCCTCATGAAGGGCGCACGCATGGGCGGCGCCAAACTCTATGAGGGCACCGGCGTCGACGACCTGATCGTGGAGAACGGTCGCTGCGTCGGCGTGATCACCGACGACGGGCAACGAATCGAAGCTGACCAGGTCGTACTCGCATGCGGATTGTGGACCCGTCACCTTGCAGCGAAGCAAGGCGTGCAAGTTCCACTGCACGCTGCGCATCACTACTACGTCGTGACTGAGCCGATCGAAGGCCTCGACGCCGAGTGGCCGATTCTCCGTGACCCCGACCGCTACGCCTACTTGAAGCCCGAAGCTGGCGGATCGCTATTGGTCGGCCTGTTTGAGCCGGTCGCGGATCCTTGGCCAGCAGCCGGGCCACCTCCCATCGACAAGTCATTCATTTCGCTCGACCCCGACGCAGACCATCTCGCCGAATACTTGCCGCCAACGTTCGACCGCATTCCGGTCCTCCACGAAGCTGGCTTACGCCTGATCTTCGACGGCCCCGAGAGCTTTACCCCCGACGACAGCTACATCCTGGGCGAGGCCACAAACCTGCCGGGCATGTGGGTTGCTGCAGGCTTCAACTCGATCGGCATTCAGTCGGCGGGTGGCGCTGGCATGGCCCTTGCCCATTGGATGACCGAGGGCGAGCAGCACATCGACTTGTCCGATGTCGACATCCGCCGGTTCGAACCGTTTCATGGCACCGAGAAGTTCCTTCGTGATCGCACGGTCGAAGGCCTCGGCCTGCTCTATGCACCGCACTGGCCGCACCGCCAATACGAGACCGCCCGAGACATCCGTCGATCGCCGCTGCACGATCGGCTCGAAGCGCACGGGGCTGCGTGGGGTTCGGTCATGGGTTGGGAGCGACCGAACTTCTACGCCAAGCCCGACCTTGGGATCGAGGCGAAATATGAATACAGCTGGGGTCGCCAGAACTGGCACGACGCAAACCGCATCGAACACACCGCCGTCCGAGAGAAGGCAGGCCTGTTCGACCTGACCTCGTTCGCCAAATTCGCCGTCAAGGGGCGCGACGCGGCCGACGTGTTGAGCTACATGTCGTCGGGCCCGGTCGCCGGAGACATCGGGGGCTCGGTCTACACCCAATGGCTCAACGACAACGGCGGCATCGAAGCCGACCTAACCATCAGCCGAATCTCCGAGAATGAATTCTGGGTCATCGGCGGCGCAGGCACTCGAGCACGAGACCTGTTCGCGATTGAGCAAGCCATCCTGAACCATCCCGGGGGAGAGGCCAACGCAACCGTCACCGACATCACCTCGGCCTTCGCCGTGCTCGCGGTGATGGGCCCGGCTTCACGTGACATTGTGCAGTCACTTACCCAAGCCGACATGGGCGAAGAAGCCTTCCCGTTCGCGACGCACCAACAGATCGACATCGGCAGCTGTTACGTGCGGGCTAACCGCATGAGCTACGTCGGTGAGTTGGGTTGGGAGCTGTATGTACCGACCGAGTTCGCCGTGCACGTGTTCGACATGTTGATGGAAGCCGGGAAGCCCCATGGCATGGAACTTGCCGGTTACCACACGCTCAACTCGCTTCGATTCGAGAAGGGCTACCGCCACTGGGGCCACGAAGTCACGCCTGACGACAACCCTGTGCAGTCGGGCCTCAACTTCGCCGTCGATTGGAACAAGGACTTCCGCGGCAAGGAAGCCCTCGCCGCACAAAAGGCCGACGGCAACACCCGACGCCTCATCCAGGTCGCCGTCCACGACGAGTCGGTCCTACTGCACCACCACGAACCCGTCTACCGCGACGGCGTGCGGGTGGGATACGTAACCGACGGCATGTGGGGTCACACCGTCGGCGCCGCGGTCGGCATGGCGTGGGCCTATCGTTCCGACGACGAAGTCGAAGCGGGCGAACGAGCCGATAAAGCCTGGATCGAATCCGGCATCTGGCAGATCGAACTCCCCGGCCGCATGGTCGATGCTCAGGCCCAACTTCGCCCTTGGCTCTGATCTCTACGGGGCAGCGACTCTGTCGCGATTTTGCCCCTCCGGGCTGCAGAGCGATAGCGCCTGAGCTTCGCAGCTGCGCGCAATCGGGGCGTTTTGTGCTGCGATTTCCCAGGTTTTGGTGGATTCCATTTCTGCAACTTCGCGTGGCTTTAGCCGACGTAGTAGTTGTATGACCGTGACGGCGAACAACGTAATTGGACTCCTGCTTCTCGTGTGGCTCTTGGCCGCCTGCGGAGGCAATGATTCAGCGACCATTGACGCTGGTGGCGACGAATCGGTCGCAACACAGGACGATGAAGACTCGACTAGCGCACGTGCCAGTTCGGGTGAATTCTCCGGCGGTGACGACTCTTCGGGCGACGCGGGTGAACCCAGTGATGAGATAGCTTCAGGGGCCGTTGCGGATGGCTCGACGCCGCTGTTCGGTCAGGTCATCAACGCGGAAGAGATCCTTCCTCTCCAAGGAACGGCGTGGCTCATTGACGAGATCGACTCTGAGCCCCACACGGGGGCAATTTCCTTCGCATGGCGCCAAGGCGAAGGCCTCGTGTCCTGGTTCCGCGATGAATGCACCACCGGTGGGTTCACAACCAGCACCGCTGTCCGCGACGGCTGGCTCGTCATCAATGACGAGCCACCACCGAACTGCTCAAGCCCGCTGTCGTCGATCTTCTCCGATGGCGGAATAGTCGAGATCGACCTGGTCGAGGACGATACGTTGACGATCGCGTCGCCGGGCGGCGAGTTCACTGCAAGCCACTGGCAATCCGTATCGGTGCATGACGAACCCGTAGTGGTCGAATTCGAGTAACCAGAATCCACACGACCTGATTCTTCTCGCTCGATCTATAGTGCTCTAATTGCACCAGCGCCCGCGAGTACCTTGGATGGATGACCCAACGAGCAATCATCAGCCGATTCTTCGGCGTCCTGCTCGTACTGATCGCGCTCGCAGGTTGCAGCTCAGACTCTGAGTCAGCGCCGGACGATGCCGTCGTGTCAACTACCACAACAGCGGCAGCGGCCGCTCCTCAAGTTTCTTCCACCACTGAGGCTGCGGCAGAGGACCAAGAACCTCTATCGAGTGAGTCTGAACAGGATCCGGACCTTGGAACTGACGTAGCTCCAGTGGAAGCCTTCAGCGATCCCGTGCCGAGGGAAGCTTCTGCAATTGACGACACGTTGGCGTGGGTGTCGCGTCGACTGATGAGCGCGTCGCTGATCGATGTAGTGTGGTCGGCTCCCGAGGGAGCTTCTTCCTACGAGCTTCATCGCATCGAGGCAGATCTCCCGGCAAGCGTGGAGGACGAGCCAGACGCGTCGGTGATGACCGCTGACACCCTGGTTGTCAGTATCGACGCAACGGGAACGTTCGAGGACACTAGCGTCGTCGAGGGGACCGCCTATTGGTACGGCGTTCGTGGTCTCAACGAAGACGGTTCGGTGGCATCTATTGGCTGGCACTTGACCTTCGCCGTGACCGACGATGAGCCGCCGGCTCCGATCGACTTTGAGGTCGAAGATGGCGACGGCCAGGTTCTCATTTCGTGGACAGCCCCAGCAGAAAACTTCCAGCTTCACGGCTACCGGATTGTCCGAGGGGAAGCAGGCGCAGAACTGGAGACCGTCGGCATGACCTGGAACCTTGATCAGATGTCGTTCATCGACCCAGACCCTCCAGCAGGCGACGTCACGTACAGCGTCCTCGCCCTCGACTTCCACTGGAATCTCTCCGAAGGCATCGAGCAAACTGTCGTGATCGAAGCTGGTTAACCCAAGCAGCTGACGGTCTAGTCGTTGTGGTGGATCATAGAGAAGGCTTCGACCAGGTCGACAAAACCCTCTACAAAATCCGCGAATGCATCGTCGAACGGTTCGGGGCTGCCTCCGACGAGCATGACGCCTGGGATCGTCGTGAGCAGCTCAGTGATCGTCGATCGCTGGTGGGCCTGGCTCTCGGGCATAGACGGATAGACAACGACCTCACCCGATAGCGTGGCGAGCTCGTCGGCGGTGGACCCACGTAACGGACCGCCAGTCAGCAGTGCTTCGGCAACCGCCTCGTCGTGCACGTCGGCGATGATCGTTGACGCCAGGCCGTCGATCACCGGGTTGCCCGCGGTCGCGGGCCAACACAACATGGTTCGAGCCACGAGTTCAGGCCGGTCGAGCATGAGTCGAACCGCAGCGCTACAACCGTTCGAACCCGCGATCAGCGCGACCCGCTCATGGCCTGCAGCCTCGATCGTCGCTGACAGAGCCTCAGCCTCTTCGGTCCAGGACTTTGGTGCGCTCGGTCGTTCATGAACGAGTACCTCAACGTTGCGACGGCTCAACATCGGAGCCACGCCCGTCTCCACCCAGAACCACTGGGCAGTTACCGGAGGCTCGTCGTAGAGCCCTCCCGGCACAAGCACAACGGGCAACGACTCAGGTAAGTGAACCATCAGTTGAGCCTTGCATCTCCGATGATGGCACCTGTGGACCCCCACCGAGGCTAGCCACGCGGCGGAGTCGCTGGCGGCTAAAGGGACCAGAGCTAGAGCGTAAACACGTGGATTACTGGGTGGTCTCCGTCTGCGAAGGCTTGGGAGATGAAGATCCGTCCGGTCTCGGGGTCATAGGTGGCGCCATCGATCTCGGTTCGATCAGGTGAGTATGGCAACTCGAGCTCCCACACGCCGTAGGGCTCGATGGTCTCTGGTGCGGCCTCACCGGCAAACACCGACGCCAGATCAGCAGCGTCGTAAGCCCAAATCTGATATCGGTACGGATAGGCGTGGGTTCCCTGGTGGGGCTGCACGGGGTCACCGCAGTTCCGGCCGGTGCCGTAGCAGAACTCACCGACGCCGTGGGTGCCGAAGTAGAGGATGCTGGAGGTGCCTTCGGGGAAGACCATGCCTCGAACTTCCGATGTTCCGTTCCAAACCTCGCTCTGCACGTCGTACTCGCCGAGCGGATCCGACAGTGGATACCCGAGAACCAGTTCGGCGTCATTGCCTCCGCTCAAGGAGTCGCGAGTGAAGGTGGCCGCTGACGGCCCAACGGATGAGTTCGAGAGGATTGAAACACCGGAGAGACCAGTCATGAACGTGTCCCCGCCGAATTCGCTCTGCCATGACTCGGGAATGTGGGTCATTGCTCCACCGAGCCACCTTGGCTGCACGTCGTTGGTCAGCGACGCGAAGTCCGATGACGAACCGAGGTCGGTGTCGGTCAGCAGGTGTGAGCTGACCTGTCGGTTGGCCGCGTCGTAGAAGTTGTATCCCGAAACGATGAGGTCGTTTCCGTCGACTAAGTAGCCGCCGATTCGGTCGAACGGGGCCTCGCTTTGCGAGTTGATCGTCGGTAACTTCGCGTCCGTTGCATCCTCTGGACGCTGAAGGAACCGAGCCTGTGCGAGAGACGACGGATTGGCAGCCCGTGATAGTGCCGGGATCGAAATCTCCGCGGTCAGCTGATGCCAGCTGTGGCCGGTAATGAACAGCGAGTCGTTGGACGGGTTGTAGCCGAGTCCTGCGCCTCCCCAGCTCAGCGATGACTCGTTCGAGCCGTCGCCATAGGGGACGCGAAACGAGCCCTGGTAGGTGAGGTCGCTTTGAGCTATGAGCTCCGTCCGTTGTGGTGCTGGTTCTGGCGTGAGCGATGAAGTTTCCACACCAGGGCGCTCTGGTACCGCTTCCGCGGAAACTGCTGTGGGGTTGGAAATTGATGTGGAGTTGGAGACAGCCGTGTTGTTGGTGCGAGCGGTGGTTAGTTGGGTGGCAACGCCTAGGACTCCGAGAACGACAACCGCTAGCAGTATCGCGAGCGAAGTTCGCTGGTGTGATCGGATAGCCATAGCTCTCCTCTTCGTAGATAGGGGACAGCTATAGACGCCACCAAGACCCTGCGAGGTTCCATCGAGTTGTCGGTCCCCGATGGACCACGCCGTCGCCGATGCTCGCGGATTTCAGTGCTCAATTGGACGACGCCACAGCCGATGGTTCAGGGAACGGTCGAAGAGTGGGTGACCTATGAGCAGCGAACACAACCAATCACGTCGCCGGGTAATGACCGGAGCCGCTGCCGCCACCGCCGTCTGGGTTGCTCCATCGGTGGTTGGCTTGGATCGCGTCGCCGCAGCCGCAGCTTCTGCACCGGATCCCACCGTCACCGGCAACGCAGTGTTCGCGACGCTATCGTCAGGGGAGTCGCTGCGCCCTGAAGGCACGACGTACTCGTCAAATACTGACTTCTTTGTGTTTGCCGAGGCCTGCAACACGTTGACCTCCGGGCAATCCACTGACTCGGGAATGACCCTTCCGACAGGTCAGCTGGTCAGTTCGTATCTCATTCACTATTCCCCAGCGACAGGAACGGCCACTCTTACAGGAACCGTGACCTTGCCCGGAACGATCGTCGGGTACGACTTCACCGACGCCTCGTTAGCCGCTACCGATGCACAGTGGGGCGTGCCGGGGATCAACTACGGGGTAGGCCGTCGCCGAATGGAGATACCGCCAGAAGGTAACAACGACACCGTCACCTTCTCCGGCAGCACGGTAACGCTCTCGATGTTCGCCTCGTCTTCCTTTGCCGATCAGATCCGCATTTACGTGATCGACTAGCAAGCTCTTCGGGGTCCGATTCGAGCGAGTCGTTGGCCATAGTTCTGAGGCCCGAACGCCATGGCCACCAGTGCGAGGGTGAACACCCCAGCCGTCCAGAGCATCAAAATGACGCGCTTGGGAAGCGTACGGATGTCGGCGACGGTGATCGACCATTCGCGATCTGGCGAACGCGTGATCACACCGAAGTCTTGTGCGGCGACCGCGATCGTCTCGTCCGGAGCGATCAGAATGTCGCTAAAGCCCGCCCGGAAGTTGTTGCTGAACGAGTCGGCTGGCGGAATGTGCCCCACCCATGGCTCGTCGAGATTGATCTCGTAGATGACCGCAATGTCCTCGGGTTGCCCTCGGGCCACTCCACGATCGTTGACATGTCATCGATTCGGACACAGGTGCCACGAGCGCAGTGCCTCGTTCGGACGAACTGCTCCTGTAAGGGACCCCCAATGGACTCTAGGAACGCATTGGAGCTCCGGAACGGGGGATCCCGACGATCTCCCCGTCGGCGTTGATGGCCACATTGACGATGCCGCTATCGCTCTCGTCCTGGTCGCAGGCAGCGAGGGTCAACACGCCGACCAGGAGCAGAAGTGTTCGTGCCCATGTGTTCATTTCGCGCCTTTCCCTCCCACCTACGGTACGCGACGGCACCGCGCTGAAGGGGTCGCTCGGCTTCGGCGGCTATTCCTCTTCGGACTCGACTTCGTTGCCCGGCGCTGCTTCGGCGAGTTCCTCGTCCTCTTCTTCCTCGATCAGTTCGGGAGTGAGGTCATCGATTCCACCTGCCATAGCGAGGGCCCCTGCGAGCTGGGTGGCGCGTCCGTAGACGAGTTTGAAGTAGTGCGGAGACGCTTGGCCATGACCGGGTAGGGGCGGTTGCCCTAACGAGTTGACGACCGCGACCGGATCGGGGGTGGAGATCTCGAAGCCATCGATCTCGGGCAGCGTTTCGTGATTACCCCAGAATGCAGCCGGGTCGATCGTCTGCTTCTTCTTGGCTTTCGCCTTTGCCTTCTTCCGGCCCTTTTGCTGTTTCTGTTGGTTGGAACGCTTGCGGCTCATGCTGGGTTTCCCACTGGTTCGGTTGAGCCCTCGGCATCATTGTCTCTCGTGAGCGAGGACGCATCAGCGGTGAGTAGGAGGTCAGGATCGATGCCGAGCGCAACTTGTAGCTGCTCCGCATCGAGGTCGCCGACCGAACTTGACTTCGGTAGGACCATGTTTGCGATCTGCCGCTTGCCAGCGACGACTTCCTCGACCCGTTCATCGACGGTTCCTGGACAAACCAGACGGTGTGCGATCACGGTCTTGGTCTGGCCTATGCGCCACGCTCGATCTCGTGCTTGATCCTCGACCGCGGGGTTCCACCAACGGTCGTAGAGGACCACATGGTTCGCCGCTGTCAGGTTGAGGCCCGTTCCGCCGGCCTTCAAGGAGAGCACGAGTGCTCCGGCACCCTCAGCGCTTTGGAACTGGTCGATCATGCGATCTCGAGCCCCTCGTGCCAGGCCACCGTGGTAGGACTCGATCTTCTTCCCGGTGCGCTCTGAGAGGTAGGCGGCAAGGCGATCGCCCCAGGTTGCGAAGTGCGTGAAGATCAGCATCTTCTCGTTGGCGGCGAACACCGAATCCATGATCTCGTTGAGCCGGGCCAACTTGCCTGAACGACCGTCGAGAGGACCTTCGTCGTCCTCGAAGTTGACGGGGTGGTTGCAGATTTGTTTGAGGGCGGTGATCGCAGCGAGCACGGCGCCCTTGCGCTCCGGCGTGCCCGAGTCGCTGCCTGAGGTCTCGCGCACCAGGTTGTCGAGGACGGCTTGGTACAGGCCGACTTGCTCGGGGGTCATCGCACAATGATCCAGCTCGTCGATGCGATCCGGAAGTTCAGCGGCGATGTCGGGTTCGGTCTTCGTGCGGCGGTAGACCAAGATGCCATTCAGCGCACGAAGCGCTTCCTCGCCACCCGTTGATCCGTTCTTCTTGTCCGGGGTGAGCTGAGCGATGAACGGCGCTCGTGCCCCGACAAGGCCGGGGTTCGCCCAGTCCATGATCGACCACAGGTCGCCGAGTCCATTCTCGATGGGGGTACCGGTCAGTGCGACGCGGGTACGGGCGTCGAGACGGCGAAGCTGTTGCGATGTTTCCGCTTGCGGGTTCTTGATCGCTTGGGCTTCGTCGATAACGACCTTGCCCCACGTGATCTTGGCGAGCTCGTCCATGTCTCGGACCGCTGTGCCGTAGGTCGTGATGACGATGTCGGCCTTGCGGAATGCGCGCTCCAAGTTGCCCTTGGCTCTCGATGAACCGTGATGCACATGGACGGCCATGTCGGGGAAGAACTTCTTTGACTCCGCAGCCCAGTTGCTGACAACTGCAGGCGGTGCGATGACCAAGCCTTGGCCGTTGTCGCGATTGGCGAACAGGGTGGCGAGGGTGGTCGGCGTCTTGCCGAGGCCCATATCGAGCGCCAGGCAACCGCCGAGCGCCGCGTCGTCAAGGAAGTTCATCCAGGCCAGCGCATCGGCTTGGTAGCTGCGCAGTTCGCCCCGGAAGCCCTCCGGAGTCGTGTCGGGGTCTTCGGGAAGATCACCCAGGCTCTGGAAGAGTTCGGCGGCCCAACCTGAACCGGCGATACTTACACCTCCACCGAGTGGGTCGCCCTCCAAGCCCATGGCGTGTCGCAACATGTCGGCGCCGGAGAGCTTGGTCTGGTTTGCGCGTTCGGCAAGCGCCGCGGCGGCCTGTGCGAGGTCGGCTTGTTCGAGCTCGATCCACTGTCCGCGAGACTTCACGAGCGGCTTGGCTTGGGCGGCGAGCTTTGCGATGTCGGCGGCCGTTAGTTCCACGTCGTCGAACATCGCGGACCAACGGACGTTCGCCAGTTGCTGAGCGCCGACGACGGATTCTTCGGCGTCGATGGCGGTGAGGCGCAGGGACGGTGTGGCCTTCTTCTTCGATAGTGGTGGTACTCGCACGTCGAAGCCGGCAGCACGTAGTACCGGGCCGACTTCGGTCATGAGTTCCCATGCCTCGTCTTGGCTCAACATGACTTCGCCGCGTCGGCGGCCACCCGGCCGGAGAAGGGCAGGGAAGAGGCGTTCCAAGCGTGATGCTTGATGCTCAAAGAGGCGGGCGCGATCCTTCGATGCTTCGGCTACGACGACCTCGAATGCTTCGAGAACACCTGCAGATGATGTTCCCAATACCGAGGCGAGCCACGCGTTGGATTCGTCTGGTGCAGCCAATTGCACCGTGAGCTTGGGGTTCTTCGTGCCTACGACGGGAGCCGACCAACGATCGATCCTTCGAGCGATCTCTGCCGCGGAGGAATCGGCCGCTTGGAACGGAGAGCCGTCGAGGCGTCCAAGGAACGACTCGGAGACGTCGTGGCGATCCTTTACCTCCGGCGGCGGCGCCGGAAGCTCAACCTGGGCGGCGGCCATCCGCACGATCGTGTTGGTTACGTCGCCCATCACTGCGGTTGTGAAGGCGAGCGGCTCTTGGCGTTGTTGGCCCACCATCGCTGCGCCCGGGACGGTGTCGATCAACTGTTTGAGAACATCGGCATCGATGAGCCCGGGTAGCCAGCGAACCGAGTACGTCGACGCTCCGCCCTTCTTGGCGCCGCGTCGCGACTGGCGCATCTGTGGCGCCATACGACCCTGGGCGACCGAGGACACGGCGGTTGCTGCGGCGAGACCCATCCAACGAATGCTGGGCGCGAACCGAGGATCGGAGTGGGGTCGTGCTTGTGCGACGAGCCAGCCGAGAGCGTTCGCCATCGGCGTCGCCACTGCGGGGACGCGCTGGCTGGTCGGCACCCGGAGCGTTCCACGCGTTTGCCAGTCGATGTTTCCGCCGCCGGAGGCTTCGAGGTACTCGCGAATGACCGGCTCCTGTTCGTAGCGAGCATCGTGGCCCGATACCCAAGCGACCAATTGGCCATCGTTCCATGAGAGTTGCAGCTGCGGTGTGCCGGTCTTTTCGGGCGCGGGTTGTTTCCGGTTGCGCGGCAGGGGCTGGAGTTCTCCTTCTTTGGCAGGACCGACCAGAGCGGTCAGCGCGTCGTCGATGCGGAAGGAGTCTTCGTCTAGGTCGGCAAGAACCGTTGCGCGGGCAGGGCCTCGAAATGTCTTTCGGTTGCGTTCGAGTTTGGCGTCGGCGGCGTCGAGCAGTCGCCAGAGCGCGGCCGCCCACGCGTCGGTGTCTGCTTCGAGAACCGCGAGCTGTTCAGGCTTCGCTAGGCCGTCGATGGCAGCCTGGGCGTAGTCCTCGAGCATTCGAAGATCGGTCGGTGTCGGAATGACAAGTCTCCTGCATAGTGCAACAGCGAACATACCCACGGTGAAACCGCAAGGTGAGACGCTGTTGCGTCTTGCTGGCAATCCTGTGCGAAACAGGCACTGCCATTGGCTGGACCCACACAATTGGCGGGCCTGCCGAGAAAGCCCCACATAACAAGGGCATCCGCTGTTGTACCGTAGCGGTGAACCACCAAACGAGACAACTCAGGTACTTACATGATCGGAAAAGTACGCCCAGCGTTGAGCGCATTGGCGGGGTATCGACCCGGAAAGGTGGCTGGTCAGGTCGAGGCAGAGCACGGCATTGCGAACAGCATCAAGCTGTCGTCGAACGAGAATCCGTGGCCCCCGATAGGGCCGGTTGCCGAGGCGGTTCGAGAAGCCGTTGATGGTGTCAACCGTTACGGCGACAACACCGCTGCGGAGGTATGTGAGGCGATCGCTCAATGGCACGACGTTCCCCGCGAGCGGGTCACTGTCGGGTGTGGCTCTAGTGGTTTACTGCAACAAGTTTTCATGACCTACGTCAGTCCCGGCGACGACGTGGTGTTCCCGTGGCACTCATTTGAGATCTACCCGGTGTTTTGCACGATCTTCGATGCTCGTGGGATCAAGGTGCCGCTGAAGGACTACGCATTTGATCTCGACGCGGTCGCCGATGCGGTGACTGAGCAAACTTCCGTGGTGTTCCTTGCAACACCCAACAATCCCACCGGCACTGCTATTTCCATGAGCGACGTTGCGGAGTTCATGACAAGGGTGCCCGATGACGTGATCGTCGTAGTCGACGAGGCGTATCGGGAGTTCAACGACCCGGCGATGGGTGACCCGGTCGTCGACCTGCAGCCTCAGTTCCCAAACATCGTCGTCACCCGCACATTCAGTAAGGCATTCGGTTTGGCCGGGCTCCGGTCGGGGTATTGCGTTGCGCATCCCGACGTGATCGCCGAGATCAACAAGACCCGTTTGCCCTTCAGCGTCAACAACCTCGCTCAGGCTGGGATGCTCGCTGCGATCGAGCATGTTGATCTGGCCATGGCCCAGGTTGAGGAGTTGATAGCTGAACGGACGCGCTGCGTGGAGGCCCTTCGATCAGTTGGGATACCGGTGGTGGATGGCACGGCAAACTTCGTGTTCATACCGACGGGCGACGCGACCATGGGGCTAGCGACCGAGTTCGAACAGCGTGGCGTGATCACTCGGCCGTTCCCCGACTTTGGGCTCCGAATCACGATCGGAACCGCGGAGCAGAACGATCGGTGGCTTGCTGCGTGTGCCGAGGTACTCGGCTGAAAACCTATCGAGCCGATCGGTTTGAAACCGATCGGCTCGAATGGTGATTTGCCCTCAAATCGGAAGCGCTACTCCGCCGCTCATTAGGCTTGATAGGTCCACGATACGACTACTACCGTTGGCCTCGCCTGGGGAGAACAGCCCAACTATTTGGGTCGTTCAGCGCCTTGCTCAGCCGTGTCAACTTTCTCGTCAACGGTGTTGGCCGGTACATTGCGAGACCGATGAGTGAACGTCGGCGAAGCCCTTCGATTGAGGATGTCGCCCGAGAGTAGACAGCACGGCCCGCTGTACGAAGGTTCCAGTACGTAGGCCAACGCCACGATGTCATAGCCCGTCACTACGTTGGCGATCAGCACTTCCCCCGTTGCAGACAAGATGAGACGGAGAGACGATGAATGTCGTCGTAGTACAGGGAGTTTTGAAGACCGAGCCCGTGGAGCGGACGCTCCCAGCGGGGAACACGGTGATGGATTGGAACGTGTCGGTCGAGACCGACGGCGCGAAGCAATCGGTTCCCGTGCAATGGAATGAGCCAAGCAAAGCGGTGCAGCGACTGGGGGAGGGGGATGCTGTTGTGTTGCTAGGCACGGTTCGTCAGCGTTTCTTTCGCGCTGGTGGCTCAACGGTGAGTCGTACCGAGGTCGTGGGCGAGGCGGTAGCAAAGCCCACGCAACGGGTAGCGGTCGGGAAGATTCTCGACCGAGCGCGTGTCCTCCTTGGGCAATGAGCATCACCGAAGAGAATCGGGCCTGCGCTAGTCGACGCGCGGGGTCACGCCGTCACGGTTGACGTTGTGGGGGTACGTCGGGTCCACGCGATTGCTGCCACGACGATTCCGGCGATTCCGGTCATGATGCCGCCGAGCCCAAGCACAACTACAACAAAGAAGAGCGCGATGTTCTGCGTCAGACTCTTACCGACTCGAACCTCGGTCGGGCCCGAGGCTTCCACGTCAATGCTGAATGTGCCTGGTGTCGTGACGTCGAAGGTGGCGACTCCTTCATAGATGGCACCGTTGATCTCTGCGGACTGGATGAACGTGCCATCCATGAGTTGCACGGCTATTGGGACACCGGTCGAGTCGAATACCTCGATCGTCGTTACCTGCCTGGCTGTCGTATCTATGAGCCCACCGTCAACTGCCTCGTCGGTTCGCTCGAAGATGACCCATTCCCCTTCGGCAAATTCTTGGTCGAAGGTGCCGGGCACCGAGAAGTCGTCGGCAGCAAAGGTCTGCGCTGCCTGGAAGAGGCCAATCCCGACCGAGGCAGCCACCATCAAGAAACCGAGAAAAGGAGGAGGAGGCCGCGCCGAAGTGACATCTAGTTACTTGAGCGAACGCAATGCAGGCAGCACCTCGTTGCCGACCATCTCGATGGTCGACATGAGGTCGACTGCCGCGATCTGAATAGAGATGTACTCGGCACCGATGTCTGTGACGATCGGAGCGTATGCCTCGATGAGCTGGTCGACGGACGAGACCACCGTGAACTTGTCGAGGATGTCTTGGCGGTCCATCTCATCAGCGCGTTGGCGCAGGATCATCGGGTCGACAACTTCGAGGCGTCCCGGTGCCCGGAGGCCGCGCATTGGTTTGAGAGCCTCCCACGCTTCGTCGTCATTTTTGGCCCACACCACCCAGCGGGTCGCCATAATCGGTAGTTCGCCTCGACCGGCCTCGGCCGATGCTGCTCGGAATGGGGCGATCACTCGCTCGAGGGTGTCGGCGGGGTCTTTAACCGACGTGGTCAGGCCATCGGCATGCGCTCCGGCAAAGGCTGCCGACTTCGGTCCGCCTGCAGCCATGTAGATCGGCACATTCGACACTGGAGGGCTGTAGAGCTTTGCCTTATTGGCGGTGTAGAACTCGCCGTCAAAGTCGACCTTCTCGCCCGCCAAGAGACCATGCATAATTTCGAGCGCCTCATCCATACGGGCAATACGTTCCTTATACCCGGGGAACTCATAACCGAGCGGCCCTGAGTTGATGTTCTCCCCGGTGCCAACGCCGAGGAAGAAGCGTCCATTGGAAAGGCGATCGACAGTCGCTGCGGCCTGAGCTATCAGCGCCGGATGGTAGTGAAATAAGGGGGTGGTGACCGAGGTGGCGAACTCGACGCGTTCGGTGAGTGCCGCCGCTGCACCAAACCAACTCCAGACAAAGCCCGACGCCGAGTCTTGGTCGACCCACGGGTGGAAGTGGTCGGAGGCAAAGACGGCGTCGAAGCCAACCTCCTCAGCGCGGACGGCCTGTTCGATCAATACCTCGGGTTGATTCGATTCGTGGCTTGCGAGCCAACCAATTTTCATTGAGCCTCCTCCGGCAGGTAGCGCCACCGTAGTTCGTTGATTACGTTGGCGCGTATGCAGACAGTGATCGAACGTTTCTTCGCGGCGTGGAGCCACACGGACGCGGGATCTCGAACCGCCAGCATCCGGGGTGCGCTTAGCGCGACCGCTACCTACTCAGACCCACGCAGCGATGGTCGCCTAGTTGGCGTAGACGCGATCAGTGACTACGTCGGCCAGTTCGCAGCGAACGCGCCGGGGTGGGCGGCGGTCGTTGACTCGGTCGATGAGGTGAATGGCTATGCGAAGGTGATAGTCAGCTTTGGTGGACCCGGTCCCGACGGTAAGCCCATGACACAACCCGGCACGTACTTCGCCGAAATCGACGACGAAGGCATGATCGTTGCCCTGGCAGGATTCATCGGGGTCTGACCCGGCCTAACGGATCGCTGCTGGGAGGGTCTGACCCCAGATGGGTTTGGCTGGACGATCTAGTGTGCTGACATGGATGTCATCGAACTGCTTCGTAGCCACCGGTCGATCCGAAAGTTCACCGATGATCCGGTCGACGATGAGACCGTGGAGCGGATCGTGTCTGCAGGGTTTTCGGCTGCGACTTCGTCGAACCTGCAAGGTACGACGGTCATTCGCGTGCGGAACCCAAAGACCCGCTCCGCGATCGCGGAGCTTGCCGGTGGGCAGTCCTACGTGGAAACCGCAGCGGC
>CAYUKM010000006.1:17435-42124 GCA_964445255.1 uncultured Acidimicrobiales bacterium | reverse complement strand
GATCTGGTGGAAGGCGACGGCCAAGAAGCGACCGCCGGTATGCAGGTCAGCGTCGACTACGCGGGAATCAGCTGGTCTAACGGTCGCGAGTTCGACGCATCGTGGAACCGCAACGACACTTTCAGCTTCGGGCTGGGTGCGGGCATGGTTATCCCGGGGTGGGACCAAGGCGTGCAGGGCATGAAGGTTGGCGGACGCCGCCGACTCACGATCCCGCCGCAGATGGCATACGGCTCTTCTGGCGCGGGCGGCGTCATTGGACCGAACGAGACGTTGATCTTCGTCGTCGACCTGCGCAGCGTCGGCTAACGGTTATGCCGCTCGGCGGGTCCGCACCTCGGCGATTTCGGGCGGCGGCTCCATAATCCAGTTCAGTGTCCGCAGTAGCGCCTTGGCCGAGGGCGCAACCATCGCATCGCTGATGTACGGGATGCTTGGCGGAAGCCACATCTTTCGGCGCGCCCAGTTAGGGAGCAAGTTCACCGCCGCGCCGAAGATAACGGTATAGGGAGCCCGCGCGGCGGGTGCGTTTGGCATAAATGTGAGCCAGCGCACCGACTCGCGAGCTTGGGCTCCGAATTGGAGCTCGGGAATGTAGCTTCGGAGTCGCTCGTCGAGCTCGGCGACCGACCGTGGAGCCTCGATCACACCTAAGGCTTCGCCGACACGAGCCATCTCGGTGACGTATTGGTCGGCTTCTTCAGGAGAGATTGGGACATAGCCATATCGTTGATAGCTCCGGAGAAACGCGTCGACTTCGGTGCAGTGCACCCAGGCGAGGTTGTGCGGATCGTTCGCCTCATACGGGACGCCATCGGGCGTTACGCCCACCACCCGGTCATGCATTTTGCGGATCGCCTTGACCATGCGTTCGGCCTCATCGGCGGAGCCATAGGTTGTGATCCCAACGAAGTTGGCCGTGCGGTGAATTCGGCCGAACGGGTCATCTTTGAAATTCGAATGTTCGGCCACTCCGGCCATGGTGGGTGGATGGAGGGTTTGGACCAGAAGGGATTGGATCGCTCCGACGAGAATCGCCCAGTCGGATTGCACCAGCCAGGTCACGCTGTCGGGGCCAAACCAGCTGTCGTCGGCCACTGCGGAACGCGAGCTGCCGCGTGGGCTCTGACCAGTGATGTAGTTGCCGATGGTGCGTCGAAGCTCGCGTCGAATGCCTTCGATGGGGGTTAGCTGGGGGGGATTGGCCGAATCGGTCATGTATTAAGGATACGTGCGTTTAACGCGTGGCTGCCGGGCCTTTGGTTAGGCCTTTGGTCCGGGAATGAGGACCTGCACGGTTTGGTCGGGATCGACGGTTGCTGCGGCATCCAGCTTTTTGACTGAATACAGGTTGAACTCGCCCAGTCGAAGTCGGGTCCAACGCAGCGTCGCATCCTTGGGTTCGGTGTCCGATGTTGCGTTCATTCGAACGGCCGAGAATCCCGTTTCGGGTGGTCCGGGCTGGAGGGGGATGAACCAGTCCTTAGGAATCCAGTCCGTATCGTCTTTCTCGTAACCCAGGGCGTTCGGCACGGTACGGGTTTGTGCGAGTACGTATCCATCGTGACGAAGACAACACGCCTGCATTCTCGACGGGGTCGCCGCCTCGGCTCCGGCTTTGAAGAGATCAGTGCCGTCGGATCCAATCGGTAGCGCGGCGAGTTCGTCGGGCTCGAGCGGTGCGAAGTGATGTGGTGTCGGTCGTTCGCCGAGGAAGACGACTGTGACACGGCCCGACGTGGCGACTTTCGGCAGCGTGCGTTCATTGACGGCGTAGTGATACCAATCCGTCGTGTGTAACGGAGGGACTCGCTTCACGTCGTTGCGGTTTGTAGCTCGAAAGACATCCATGACACACGAACTGATGAACTTCGGTTCGTCGTCGACGAACAGAACGAGACCAAGCGTGAGATCCCACAGTGGCCAGACGCTAGCGATCAACGTCTCGAAGAGGTCGGCTCCGAGCACGGACCGATACTCCTCGGAAAGTTGCAGAATCCCTTGGCTCGGTGATGTGTGGTCGATCATCGTTGTTGCGATAACTAGACGCGAGGTTGCAACGAACGCCTCGTACATGACGCATATTAGTCGATATCGATGTTACGTGGAAAAGACTCACACCTTCCCATCGAGCCCTAGAACCGCTTCCAGGGCGTCTAGATCAGCGTTGGCATCCGGCGAACCCAAAACATGTTGAAGTTCGGGATTGGCATTCGGAGCCACTCAAGGGTTGCTTTCCCTCCATCGGCGGTTGTTACCTCGGAGGTCCCCCGACCGGACGGCCCAGGTTGAATGGGAGCGAACCACTCTTGGGGGATCCATCGGGTGTCATCGGCGTTGTAGCCGAGCAGGTTTGGGAGCCGGGGGGCTAGTTTCAACACGTGGCCATCGTCTTGGCGGATGTAGCAGGGTTGAAAGGTCGAGGTGGTCATTGCTTCTCGAGCAGCCAATTGGACCGCCGTTCCGCCGATTCTGATGGCTTCGGCTTCATGAGCGCGAAGCGGAAGCTTGGGGTATGGCTCCTTGCGTTCGCCAAGGAATACAACGGTTGAGTCACCTTGTACAGCAACCTTTGGGAGCGTGGCTTCATTGATGGCGTAGTAGTCCCACTCGGTTCCTTGCAGAGGAGGGACATTGGTCATGTCGCAGCGATCCCTCGCCCCAAATACGTCCATGACGCACGAGCTGATGAAGACCGGTTCATTCTGGAAATAGATCACGATCCCCATCGTTGGGTCCCATAGCCGCGACGTTAGAACCGCAAAATCTTCGACCACCTCTTTGCCGAAATACCTCAGATACTCGTCGGCGAGACGTTTCACGAAACTTCCCGGTAGGTCTTGGCTGCCAATCGGCGCTCTTGTGTGCATTTTCCTCGCCTCTGTAGGACCTGACTAGGTCGTGATTGGACTCAATGTCCGGTGATTTGGACTCAGTGTCCACGGCATTGACCCAGAGATATTGATAGCGAATCCCAAAGACCATTGGGTAACTTTCGGCCGAAATTTTGTCGAATTACGGAAGATCTAGCAATTCAGGTGGTGCTCGCCCTAGCAAAACAGATGGCAGAACGGCTTAGGACGATGGCGGCCTTTGGCGATCGAGGAATCGATAAACATCCATGAGGTCGACGCCGGGAAACGGGGTGAATTCACGACTTGATGGTGGTAGCGCGGTGAGAACGTGCGAGCGCTGCGCCGCCGATGGCCAGGCCACAGGTTCCCAACGTCCAATGAGTTCTGGGTCCAACGTGTTGGTCAGTGATCGAGCATCAAGTTTGCGGATCGTGTCGCCTCCTCGGAAATGGCTGGCTAGCTCCGACGTCGTTCCGACGCTGATTGCATACGGGTTGGAGGATGCGTCCTCGATGTAGGTAGCGCACCACCAATTGCCTGCGTCGGTGACGGTGTGTTGATAGTGCATGACGAAGCTCTGGCTCGCCTGCCATGCTTGGCGCACCCCCCAATGCCGAGAAACGCGCAACCCCTCGACGGTGCCTTCGTCGTTCGTTGGGTAGTCGATGCCGTCGTTCTCATAGGCCTTCGTAACGACGCCCTCAGGGTTGCAACGAAGAAAGTGCACCGGAAGCCCGAGGTGTTCGGTGGCAAGATTGGTGAACCGATGGGCAGCCATCTCATAGGAGACATAGAACGCCTCCTTGAGATCTTCAATCGACAGATCATCCAGATTGAAACTGCGCTGAAGCAGCTCAATTGCTGGTTGTTCGGGGATAAGCGCCGCGGCTGCGAAATAGTTGGACTCAACACGCTGGCGGAGGTAGTCGCCGAAATCCCGAGTGGCCGAGTGATCGAGTGCGTAGTGTCCGAGCGTTTGAAGGACCACGGATCGCGCGGCGCGGAGGTCCAACTCTTCGCGCAATGGGATGTAGATGATGCGATTTCGCTGATCGGTGACCGACCGGGCTGAAACTGGCATCCCCCGAGCCCGTTCAACGCGGAATCCGAAATGCTTCGCAAGATCGATGATGTGGCGCTCCGAGACCGGCCCTGACCCGGGGTATTCGATAGCAGCGAGTGCTTCACCAACCACCGACTCAACCTCGCCGAAGTAGTTGTTGCGATCCCGCATCTCCTGCCGGAGTGTGGTGTTGGCGAGCCTGGCCTTGTCCTCGACCCGAAGGGTACGTCGGCTGTCGTTTTGGGGGACCGCGCTCCACAGTGCGACCAAGTGTTCGAGAACGTCGTCGGGGGTTTTGGCCGAAGGCTTGAGGTATGGCAGGGCTAGTGCTTCGTAGCGAGGGTCCTGCTGGGCTCGTTCGATCGCTAGTTCCAACTCCGCTCGTCGATTTGGCGGGGTTTCGTCGACGAGGTCGCCCACCGTTACCTCGAGCGCGTCGGCCAGTTTGTTGAGCACGCCGATCTTTGGCTCCACCCGACCGTTCTCGAGTTGAGACAGATACGGCACGGGTCGATCCACCCGCTCACCGAGCTGGGCGAGGGTGAGAGCCTGTTCTTTTCGAAAGTGCCGGACCCGATGCCCGAGCACGTCTAGATCGAGTTCGTCACCCACACGCGCCTTCCTTGGTAGAGCCTTGCGCAATTTTGCGCTTTTTTTCGAATCTTCGCCACTTCGAGGATCTTTTTGGGGCGCTCGGGGTATAACTTCGAGAAAAAGGGAACGATCATGTCAATGCAGGCCAACCAAGGCGGCAATGGAGGTCCTGAATGACACCTGCAATTAGCCTTCCCGGCGGAACGGTCAAACCGGAACTCTTCGGACAAGAGGCCCCCGGAGTCGAGCTCGTTGTTCCTAACGACGGCAACGATCTACTTACGGTGCCTTGTCGACGGCTGGTCGGCGCGCTCACGCGGCGGTTGCGACCTAAGTTCGCGATCGCCCGAAGGGCGGACGCTACGACGGTGTCGGAGGTGGCTGATGCGACCTGGTCCGATCTCGTCTCCATGTATCGGAAGATCTCGCAGACCCGAACTAGTGGCGCATCACGGACGGCTGTGCATGTTCGCGGGTTGCATGAAGATGAGCCTGCGGTGTTGGTTGACGGTCGCCCCGCTCCGGCGTCCATCGTGGATATCGCTGTCGCAGCGGTCATATTTGCTGACCAATTGCGCGAGGGCGAAAAGGGCCTCGTGATCGTCCACCCCAAGGCGATGAATTCTGAGGAGGCCGCGCTCTGGGCGTCGTTGACCCAGCTATGCCAAGACCGTCTCGGAATCGAGCGAGGAATCCTTGACTTCGTCCCCGCAGCGGGGATCGAGCGCAAGGTATACGCCGTCGCATAGGCAGAGGCCGAAACAACGTTTCGGAAAAGTCCTCGCCCCACGCTGGCGCGGCTTGCCTAGAGATGGGTACAAATGAGTATGTCTGCAACACAGGCTGACCGGTCGAGCGAACATCGCGCTGATGAGCTAGTAGCGCTAGGCGATGTTGCGCGCGTCTTCTTCTCGTATGGTTCGCCTCGGGTTATCGCTGCGACACTAGTCGTTGTTGGACTCCTACGTCTGGGGCTTGGCGGTTTCGGGCGCTTCGATCTACTCCTTGTCCTGATGGTCATCGTCGTGGCGGGTCCCGTCGAATGGGTCATCCACCGAGCTCTGTTGCACGCCCCTGATGACTCCTTTCGCATGCGCCGCTTGAAGACCGGCACCGGGCATCGAGAACACCATCTCGATCCTCACGATGTGGGATGGGCACTCTTGGCTTGGCAAGACGCCCTCACTTTCGTGGTCATGTTGGCGGCTTTTGCCGCGCTGTGGTCGGTTCCGCTCGCAGTCGTTGCGGGTGCAGCGATCACGACGTCATGGATGACCGCGTTCTTCATGTCAGTGGTCGGTCTTGCGCATTACGAGTGGACCCACCTGTTGATTCACACCCGATATCGGCCCAAGACGCGGTTCTACCGCCGCCTTGCCAAGAATCATCGTCTGCACCATTACCGCAACGAACACTACTGGCTCGGCGTCACCTCAAACCTCGGTGACCGCGTGCTGCAGACTCTGCCAGCCGACAAGTCCGACGTGCCCCTGTCGGACACCGCTAGGAACCTCGACGGTTGAACGACCAAGGCCACGACACAACCTCGTAGGCTTGGGTGGGTGACAAGCACCTCCGACGAAGGCGTCGAACGCGGTCCCGACTTCATTCGGGAAAAAATCAATTCCGACAATGAGACGGGCAAGTACTCGTCGCGCGTGCAGACCCGGTTCCCGCCAGAGCCAAACGGCTACCTGCACATCGGGCACGCGAAGTCGATTTGTCTGAACTTCGGCATCGCGTCGGACTATGACGGCGTCTGCAAGCTGCGCTTCGACGACACCAATCCCGAGACCGAGGATCAAGACTTTGTGGACGCGATCATCGATGACGTCCGCTGGCTTGGCTTTACGCCCGAGGATGTTGTCTATGCGTCGGACTATTTCGAGCAGCTCTACCAATGGGCCGAGTCGTTGATCGAGCGTGGTCTGGCCTACGTCGACGATCAGGATGCTGAAACTATCTCCGAGCAGCGCGGTGGGTTCACCACGCCCGGCGTGAACAGTCCGTTCCGAGATCGAACGGTCGAAGAGAACCTGGAACTGTTCCGTGGCATGCGGGCCGGCGAGTTCGAAGACGGCTCGCGAGTGTTGCGCGCCAAGATCGACATGCAGCACGAGAACATGTGGTTGCGAGACCCCGTCCTCTACCGGATCCGTCGTGAACATCACCAACGCACCGGCACCGACTGGATCATCTTCCCGACCTACGACTGGGCGCACGGCCAAAGCGATGCCATCGAGGGCGTCACCCACAGCATCTGCACGCTTGAGTTCGATAGCCACCGCCCGCTCTACGACTGGTGCCTTTCGAACCTCGACCTTCCCCAGGAGAAGCCGGAGCAAACCGAGTTCGCCCGCCTCAACCTGACCCACACCATCACGTCGAAACGGCGCCTGCGTCAGCTCGTCGAAGACGGTGTCGTCGATGGGTGGGACGATCCGCGTATGCCGACTCTGCGTGGTATGCGTCGTCGCGGCTATCCGGCGTCTGCGATCCGGGCGTTCATGGATCACATCGGTGTGGCTAAGAGCAACAGCACCCACGACATCGAGCTGCTCGAGTCGTTTGTCCGCACCGAGCTGAACAAGACGGCGTTACGTCGTATGGCGGTGCTTAACCCTCTGAAGGTCGTCATCACCAACTGGCCCGAAGGCCAGGTTGATCTCCGCGAGGCGATCAACAACCCTGAAGACGACAGCGCCGGTAAGCGCCAAGTGCCTTTCAGCGGCGAGCTGTGGATCGAACAAGACGACTTCAAGCTCGACCCGCCGCCGAAGTACTACCGACTCACGCCGGGGCGCGAAGTTCGCTTGCGTGCCGGCTACTTCATCACCGCAACCGACGCCGTGACCGATGACGATGGCAACGTGATCGAAGTGCACTGCACCTACGACCCTGAGACCGCCGGCGGACAGGCGCCCGACGGGCGAAAGGTGAAGTCGACCATCCACTGGGTGTCGGTAGCTACTGCGCTAGACGCCACCGTGCATCTCTACAACCGGCTGTTCACCGACCCGCACCCAGGCTCGAGCGACACGGACGTCTTCGACAGCCTCAACCCGGACTCACGCGAGACCGTTCAGGCCAAACTCGAACCGGCCCTCGCCGATGTCGAGGCCGGCCAGGTCGTGCAGTTCGAGCGCCTCGGCTACTTCGCCGCCGACCTCGACGACCCAACCGTCTTCCACCGAACCGTTGGTCTACGGGACGAATGGGCCAACATCCAAAAGCGCCGCAAGAACGGCTAGTCAACTAGATCTGTCGCGTCAGGCGGTACGCGTGGAAGTTGCCGTCGTGGGCGCCGAAGAAGAGATGGTCGTCGACCACAACGGGCGAGGTCCAGACGAGATCGCCGACCGGCAGCTGATGTAGGCTTTGACCTGTCTGACGGTCGAGCACGTGTAGGTTGCCGTCGCTCGATCCGACATAGATCCGCTCGTCGGTAATTGCGGCCGACGACAGAACCTCGGTCAGGTCCTGGGCCCAAATGATGTCGCCGGTAGGGCGGTCGAGGGCAAGGAAGGCACCGTCACGGGAACCGACATAGATCACGCCGTCGGCCACGGCAGGTGTGGCGAAGACGGGGGCCGTGGTTCGGATTCCCCACTGGACCCCACCGTCTCGATGTCCAAGCACTCGGATGACGCCATCGTCGGCGCCGAAGACGACTGCGGCTGGCGTGTCCTCGTCGATCGCTGGAATGAAGGCCCCTGAGGAGAAGATGGGGCCTTGGGCGTTGAAGCGCCAGACCTCTTCTCCGGTGGAGGCGTCGAGGGTATAGAAGACGCCATCGATCGAACCGATTGAAAGAAGGCCGTCGACTACGAGGGGTGAAGAAAGGATGCCTGCGCCGGTCTCGAACCGCCAGATCTCTGTGCCGGTCTCGGCGTCGAGGGCGTAGACGAAGTTGTCGAAGGCGCCGAAGTAGACCACGCCATCTTGAACGGTCGGTGAGCTCTGTTGGCCGCCGCCACCCAGGCTGAATCGCCAGATCTCGGTTCCGGTTGCCGCATCGATGGCATAGAAGAGGTTGTCGTCCGCGCCGAAGTACGCGACTCCGTCGACAACGGCAGGAGAGGACCTGACGAGCCCGCCGACGGAGAATCGCCAGACCTCGTCGCCCGATGCTGCATCAAATGCGACCACCGCGTTGTCGAACGTGCCACCGATGACGAGGCCGTTCACGACTGCAGGCGAAGACTCGACGACCCCTCCTGTAGCGGCTTGCCACAGAAGATCAGGTGTGTCGTTCCCTTCCGGGTCGCCGTCGAAGCCTCGTCGATCTGGACCACCGCGAAACGCGGCCCATTCGTCGAACCCGATCACGGCGCCTGACGGGCTGGCGGTCGCAGCGTTCGACGTGGTGGTTTCGTCCCCAGAAGCAACGGGCGCAGCTGAGGTCGAAGTCGTGGAGTCTGGCGTGGTCGCCTCCGCCTCGGCACCCGACGATGGAACGGTCGCCCCAGGTGCAGCGCTTGAACACGCGACTGCGAGCAAGGCGAGAGCAACAAACAGTATGAGAGAACGGGATGTCATGAGAGCTTTCGATGGCGTGCATACATAAACCCGACCAGCGCCAACCGTAGTCCGCGACTAACGGGGTCAGACCCCGCAAGCGTCTGTGACGGATGACGCTTGACTTAAGCGAATGCTCAAGTAATAGTTACTACATGAGTTGAGCGAGTGCTCAACATGGCAACCCAAAGGAGATTGATATGGACTACCTACTTCTCACCTACCTCATCTACGCAGTCGCAACCATTGGGCTCACGGGCGTTCTCGCCCGGACGCTGTTCAGCAACGGCACCGTGTTCCTGAGTGAAGTCTTCGAGGACCAAGCGATGGCACGAGCGGTAAACCGGATGCTGGTCGTCGGCTTCTACATGCTGAACCTCGGCTACGGATTCCTACTATTCAGACTGGGTGGGGCAGAGACCACGCTTGCCGCCACCGAGAATCTTGTAACGCGGCTCGGCATGTTGCTTGTCAGCCTCGGTGTCATCCACTTCGTGAATATTGCTGTGTTCTGGAAGATCAAACGCGGTAGCGAACGAGATAAGTACATCCCGGCCGTCCCGACCGCCATGGTTCCACCTCCACCTCGAGCACCGATGGCTAAGGCGTAATCGATGAGCACCCCTCACTTCCCGACGCCGGCACGGCTCACCGTCATCTACGACGAACAGTGCGAGTTGTGCCGGCGGTGTCGACATTGGCTAGCAACGCAGCCGACCCACATCGACCTGCAGTTCTACGCCTGCGGAGACCCTCGAGTGCAGGAGCTCTATGGCGACTACCCGTGGTACCGCATCGAACTGATGGTTGTAACCGATGGGGGTCAGGCCTGGATCGGGCCCGAAGCCTTTCTGATGGCCTTGTGGGCGACACGTCGCTGGCGGGCGATGAGCTTCCGGCTGCGAGGCACAGCGTTCGCCCCACTGGCCGAGCGGTTCTTCCACGCACTGTCCGACAATCGAGCCACGATTTCGGGGATGTTGCGCTCGCACACTTGTGAGGGGGATACCTGCCACGTAGGCAACGGCCCCCGACCCGCGAACGTTCCGCACTACAGGTAGTAGCGTCTATAGCACCATGGCCAAGTCCACCAAGTCTGTCTCGAAGGAAGTCAAGAAAGAAAAGTCGCCTCCGAAACGGCGCACGTCGTCTGGCGACGAGACTCGGGCTCGGATCGTCGAGGCGACACTTGAGACCTTGAAGTCCGACGGCATCACCGGAACGAGCGCTCGCGCAATCGCCAAACGAGGCGACTTCAACCAGGCGCTGATCTTCTACCACTTCGGATCGATCGACGACGTGATCGTGGCGGCTGTTGCTGAAATGAGTTGCCGACGAATGGAGCGCCACGAGGCTCGCCTGCAAGAAGCGGAAACACTTCTCGAACTCGTCACGATCGCCCGTGAACTGCACGCCGATGACATGGTCGCCGACAGCATGACCGTCCTGACCCAGGCCTTTGCGGGAGCCCATGGTCATCCGGAGCTTGGCCCAAAGCTCTATAGCGAGCTTGAGCCCTGGAGCAACATGGTCGCTGGCACGGTCGATCGGCTGATGGCTGACGTGCCTATCGCAGCAGCGATCAACACCGAGCACATCTCGCAAGCCATCAGTGCACTCTTTCTCGGTATCGAACTACTCGAAGGCCTCGACCCGAAACGAACCAATGCCGGTGCGTTGTTCGACACCCTCGAAGGCCTAACCCGAGTTGTCGACCTCATCCTCCAGAGCTCAGTCTTAGACCCTTGATTACGTGACGCCGGCTACCGGAGCCTGGCACCCCGCCGACTGAGCACTGCGCCTCGCATCGTTAGGATGGGCCGTGATGAGCGAATGGCAACTCGCGCAGTTCAACGTGGCGAAGACCCGCTATCCCATCGAGGACGAGCGCATGTCCGGGTTTGTGGACAGCCTCGATCGCATCAATGAACTCGGTGATGAGTCTCCCGGTTGGATTTGGCGGTACTCGACCGACTCGGGCAACTCGATGGACGAGCGCATCTTCGATGATCCCGACATCGCGCTCAACTACACGATCTGGGAAGACGTCGATTCGCTCAAGGACTACACCTACCGAAGCGAACACAAGGACTTCCTCCGTCGCCGCCGTGAATGGTTCGTCGACATGCCCGAATGGCCGATTGTCGTTCTGTGGTGGATTCCTGCTGGCACGATTCCGACGCTTGCTGAGGCCAAAGCACGGCTCGAACAGCTCCGCGATCACGGACCGACTCCCGAGGCCTTCACCTTTCGAGAGGTCTACCCTCCGCCTGACCAACCGAGCGCCTAGCCGTGTCCGACCTGTGGGATGACGGCGATGAAGATCCGTCACCAATCTGTTCGTTCTGTGGAGTAAGTGCTCTGCCCGCTGAGGCTCCTGGAGACGACCCGATCTGTGAGAACGCGTCGTGCTTGGCGTTTGGCGAGCCGATCACCAGCTAGCTGGTGTCGGTGGTGGGTGACGCACGGATAAGCCACGTAGGGTGAAGCCATGATCCGACAGCTCGAGTGGAAGTCGATGACGGACGACGAGAAGGCGTGGATCCACCAGCGTGGCTCCGCCGCCGAGTCTGCCGAGGAGCTGCGTCCTGCGATCCGCGCCCTCGTCCAAGACGTGCGCGCTCGCGGCGATGAAGCTGTGCTCGAGGCGCTCGAACGATTCGATGGGGCGGCGCTCGACGTGTCACAACTACGGGTCAGCGGTGCCGAGTTCGACGTTGCGATCACTCGTATCGACCCTGGAGTCAAAACTGCGATCGGCCAGATGATCGCAAACATTCGTGCCTTTAATGAAGCACTGTTAGAACGTCGCCAGAGCTGGACTGCAGAAATCGCCCCCGGCCATACCGTTGGGGAAAAAGTAGGCCCGGTCGCCAATGCCGCTTTGTTCACGCCGAGCGGCAAGGCGAGCTATCCCTCGGTGCTCGCCCAGATAGCTACTCCTGCCGTAGTCGCAGGTGTCGAGCAGCTTTCGGTCATTGTGCCTCCTGTGCCGGGGTCGGGCGGTGCGGTCGATGACGCCGTGCTCGTCGTTGCTGATGAGCTCGGCCTAGAGAATGTGTACCGGGTCAATGGCCCGGCCGGGGTTGCGGCGGCAGCCTTTGGTACCGAGACGATCCCAGCTCACGGCATGGTGGTCGGCCCGGGCAGCCCACCGGTCGCCATTGCCCAACTCGAAGTACGTGCCCACGGCGTCGACAGCGTGGTGCTCGGTCCGACCGAATCGATGGTCGTCGCCGATGAAACAGCCGATCCTGTTCTACTGGCCGCGGATCTTTTGAACGAAGCCGAACATGGCACCGATTCGACCGTCGTGTTGGTGTCGGCATTCTCAGCGGTGATCGAAGCTGCATCAACCGAAGTCCGACGCCAACTAGCTGACCTTCCAGATCTTCGACGCGAGGCCGCTGAGTCGGCGCTCGGTCACAACGGCGGCGCGATCCTCGTCGAGAGCATGGACGAAGCCGTGTCAGTTGCGAATTGGTTTGCAGCCGAGCATTGCCAGCTCGCAGTCAGCGATCCGTGGAAGCTGGCCGAAGAGATCGAACACGCCGGCGAGCTACTTCTCGGCCAACACACTCCGTTCTCGGTCGGGAACTTCACCCTTGGAGGACCCGCTGCATTACCGACTGGCGGATGGGCCAATCGAGCCGGCGGTGTAACCGTCGAGCAGTTTCTAAAGGCTGGAGCGATCGGGCACCTCACTGCTGACGCCCTGCGCCGGGTTGCTGCGAGCACGATCGCTCTAAGCGACCACGAAGGCTTCGACGCTCACGGAAACGCCATCCGAATCCGCGGGTTTTGACAATTTAGCCAGCTAGCCCTTCACACTCGACCTTCTCTTCTTTACGGTGAACAGTGACGACGGTCACAACTCACTGGAGGCGAGCATGCGAGTACAGGACATCCTCAAGTCGAAGGGGAACGCGGTCTGCACGATCATTCCCGAGGCGACGATTGCAGACGCGGTTGGAGTCCTTCATCAATTCGGGATCGGCGCCGTCGTGGTTTCCCACGATGGCGTTGGTATTCAGGGAATCTTGTCCGAGCGCGACATCGTTCGTGCGTTTCATGACCAGGGGGTTAGCGATCTCTTGGTCAGCGACATCATGACCAAAGACGTTGTCACATGTTCACCCAGAGACCGTGTGGACTACATGATGTCGCTGATGACCGAGAAGCGATTTCGCCATGTGCCCGTAGTCGATTCCGAGAAGTTGGCTGGCATCATCAGCATCGGTGATGTGGTGGCGACTCGTGTGGCCGAACTTGAACGCGAAGCCGAAGCGCTCGAGCAATTCATTCAGTACGGTCGCTGAACCTCAAGGAAAGCGTCCACACCACGCCACAGAGGATGCGTCGGGTCGATCACGTTGAAATGGTCGATATCTGAGTCGTTCACGAAGATCACGTCGTCGCCGAGCGAACGAGCGGTCTCGACGTAGTCGACGACCATCTCGTAAGGAACGGCATCATCGGTCGGACCGTGCACGATGAGCTGCGGAACTCCGAGTGGCAGGCGATGCCGCGGGCTCGCTTGTTCGTAAAGCGACGGATCATCGTCAGCGCCGACACCAAACAACTCCATCGTGGCTCGTTCGCTCAATAGCTGTTGATCCGCCGCGACCAAGTCGGTCACCGGGGCCAATGCCACCACGGCGTCGATGGCTACCTCGCGTTGGGCGGCAACCCACAGCGCCAGGTGGCCACCGGCCGAGTGCCCCAACGAAACAAGAGGGGCAGCACCTGCGACCCCACGAGCGATCATGGCCGCCTGGTGGACGTCGCTAGCCATCGACTCCCACACCGCGGGTTCGCCCGCCGTGATCCGGCGGTATTCGGCGTTTACGACGGCCCAACCGAGGTTGACACAATGCTCCACGATCGGGTCATGGAGGTCGAGACCATAACGGTCACGCCAGTATCCGCCGTGCAGCGACAGGACTGTGCCGTGCGGTTCGCCGTCGGGTCGAACGAGGTCCACGAATTGTGAGCTGTGCTCCCCGTAACTGCGCCGCTCGCGTTGGTGGTTCAGATCGTCCACGAGATGTCGAGGTAACCCTCGCTCGCTTCCCATAGGCGGGGTCCCGCGTCTTGCGCTGTGGCATTGACAGGAACATCGGCGTCGCTGATCGGGCCACGGGCACCACCCATCGCGACCGGACCGTAGTAGCCCCCCGCTTGCGCTTCGGAGCCTGCTGCCGCGAGGGCGAGAGGTTGTGCTCCCCGTTCTGCTGGTTGCGCGAGGAACTTGTTCGTGAACTTGTAGATGGTCTTCCAGGCGCCGGTCGGACCGGTGCTCTGCAGGTTGGTAGCTGCATAGCCGGGGTGGCAACTGATCGACGCCACCGATGAGCCGGCTGCTTCGAGGCGTCGGTGAAGTTCGAGGCCATAGGTGATATTCGCCAGCTTGGACTGCTGGTAGGCGCTGGTCGACGAGTAGTCATGGGTCAACATCAGATCGTTGAAGTTGAACTTCGCCGGAGGCTTCGCGGCGATGCTCGCTACCGGGACGATCCTGCCGGATCGGGCTGTGACGAGATCGAACAGCAAGTAGTTCAATAAAAAGTGGCCCAGATGGTTCGTACCGAACTGCATCTCGAAACCATCGGCGGTCCTTTGTTGGGGGGTCTGCATGATGCCCGCGTTGTTGACGATGGCGTCGAGTCCGTCGGTCATCGAACGCACGCTGGTAGCCGCTTCGCTAATCGAGGTGGTGTCGGCGAGGTCGAGTTTGATGAACTCGACCGAGCCCGTACCGGGCTCGGCTTCGATGTTGGCTACGGCACCGCGACCTCGACCTTCATTGCGAGCAGCCATGAGTAGATCGGCGTTCTTGTGGCGCAGCATCTTCGCGGTCTCGAACCCGAGCCCCGCGTTGGCCCCGGTGATGAGGAACCGCTTGCCCGCTAGGTCGGGTAAACGGTTGGGCATCCAGTCGTTAAAGCCGGAGTCTGTTGTCGTCGCCATGGTCCTTGCTCCTCTGTCGCGTTGCACGACAGGTTAGCGATGCAGTCCCTTCTTAGGCAGCGGCATCCAGAGCGACATAGCCCGGCACGAGATCTGCGACGTTTTCAGGTCGAGTCGACCGTGCGTAGAGCCAACCTTGAAGGTGTGAGATCTTTGCGTCGACGAGCGTCTGGCGTTGTTCTTCGGTTTCGATGCCTTCGCAGACCACCGGGGTACCGCGGGTCGAGGCGATCGCGCCGATGGCCATCAGGATGTGGACCGCGTTGACTTCCTGAGGACCGGTGCTCTCGAGGTTCCTCACCAGACCGCTATCGACCTTCAAGATGTCGAACGGCATGCTCACGAGTTGGGCGAGGTTCGCATATCCAGCACCGAAGTCGTCGACGGCAACCCGATATCCGAGTCCGCGGATTTCTTCGAGATGCTCGGACACATGTGGTCCACTCAGGGCCGACTCGGTTACCTCGATGATGATTCTCGACGGATCGATGCCACGGTCGTCGATCGCTGAACGAAGCTCGTTGAGGAACTCCTTGTCATCGAATTGGTGGGCCGACACATTGCACGAGATCGTTGCTTCTGCGAGTGCGGGTTCGTTCTTCCATTCGAGAAGTTGGGTGCACGCTCGCCGGAAAACCCAGTTTCCGAGAGGCTTGATTTCTCCGGTTCGCTCGGCCAACGGGATGAAGTCGCCTGGCGAGACCGAACCGAGGGTGGGGTGATCCCAGCGAAGAAGTGCTTCGAGGAAGAAGAGCTCGGTTTGATCGGTCGACACGACCGGCTGGTACTCGAGGCGGAACTCCGCGTCGTAGTCCGAAGCTCGCATGGCCCGCATGAGCTGGCTTTGCGTGGTCGAGGCTTCGCGCATGGGTTCCTCGAATAATGCGATGCGAGAGCCAACACGTTGTTTCGCCTCATACATGGCAATGTCGGCGCGGGCGTACAGGTCATCGAGGTCGCCGGGCTGACTTGCGACAGCGACGCCAACGCTCACCCGCAGGGTTTCGCCAAAGTCGTCGAGGTCCACGGGTTGCTCAAGCCGTGTTTGATAGCGGTGTGCAGCGTCGACAGCGTCGTCTTCCGACCGGATGTTTTCCAGCACAACGGCGAACTCATCTCCACCCAAACGGATGACCGACTCGTTCTGCCGCTGCTCATCGAGTAATCGTTTCGCGGCGACACGTAGCACTTCGTCACCCGTGGCGTGCCCAAGGGAATCGTTGACGTCCTTGAATGCGTCGAGATCGAGATACAGCAACGCCGTTAGACCGCTGCTGGTCAACATGTCTTCACGAGCCCGTTCGAGGCTCTCTGGAATCCCCCGGCGGTTCGGAAGGCCAGTGAGGAAATCCGTGTGGGCCTGACTGCGCATCGAGCTACTGAGCTGTCGCTCTCGTCGATGGCTCGCCACGGCGAGTGCCACAATCGCGAGACCGGCGAGGCCTGCGACGATCAGAGATCGAAACGCGTCCGACGCGGCCTCCTCGCTTGAGTTGTCAGCGGTTGAAGCATCGTTGTGGAGAATGTCGAGCAGTTCGTCGATGCGCGGGCGCGGCGTAAGCGTGCCCGTTGCCGCGTTCGCAGTGAGTTCACGCGTGAGGTCCTCGACGCGCTCGCGTTCTTGTGGTCCAAGCCCGGTCTGCAGGAAGGCGGCCTCGTCTTCCAGTACCTGCACTGCACCGCTGCGCTCTTGTTGGATGTTCTCCGGGGGTGACTCGATGAGCTCGATCGTCGCGAGCGTGTGAGCAGCGAGCTCGAGTTCGGTTGCCGCCGCGTTGATTTCGCGCTGGGACAGTGCCTCTCGGCTCTCCGAGATAGCGCTCATGACCGCCCACACAAAGACGACCAGGAAGATCGCCGTCGCTGCCCAAGATTTAGGTAATCGTCCCATATGCACCTAACGGGCCCCGCCCCGTTTCTCCGGAATTGTCCGCCAAACTTGCTACCTATATTCTCGGCTGCAGCTTGTACTACCTGAAGGCCTTTCGAACCATCCACCAGAACTGTTTTGTGCGGCATCTACGCATCTACCGATTGCAGGCGGTAGACAAGGAGACGTGCCGGAGCCCACAGCGAGTCCTGATGACGTCATCATCGTGGGCAACTTTTCGGATGATCCGTTCGCCATCGACGTCGCCTTCGCGATCGGACAGTTCGAAGACATCGCGGATCTGATCAGCATCAAGACTTTCGCGAACAGCGAGTTTTGTCCTCGGTTCATCAGCGACGAAGCAGATCTTTCGGCGATCGGCGCACAACTCGTTGGCAAGACGGTGGTCATCGTCTCAACCACCAATCGTGCGACGAGTCGAAACAACCTCGCGATGCGCAATATGTTGCTCGCTCGCGCTGCCAAGGACAACGGTGCTTCCGCTGTCGTCCTCGTCGAACCCGACCTCTTCTACAGCGCGCAGGATCGCGGCCCGAGACCAGACCAAGGCGAGACGCACTTCCCGCGAGACGACGCAGATCGCAAGAAGTTCGACGGTCAACCGTTCTCCGCTCGGCTGTATGCCGAGATGCTGAAACTTGCGGGCGTGGATCGAGTCGTGACCGTTCACAACCACTCGGCGACGGTGGAGGCGGAGTTCACTCGAATCTTCGACGGCAACTTCCACAACCTCATTCCCTACGACATCTACGCGGACTATCTCCGGCAGTCCGACATCATCGACGTCGGTTCAACCGGTGAGGGGCTTGCGCTGTGCGCACCCGATAAGGGGGCTCGCGACTTTGTGATGGAGATGTATCGGCGGATGGATCTACCTGACGCCAAGTTCATCCTCCTTGACAAGGAGCGCTCCGGGGAGCGCGATGTAGAGATCACTCTGCACCCGGACTCGGACATGACCTTCGATGAAATCCGTGGCTATGACATCGTCCTCTTTGACGACATGGTGCGGACCGGTTCGACGGTGGTCCGGTCGTGTGAGTTCATCCAGAAGGTTGTGCCGAACCGAGTCGTCTTCGCCGTCACCCACTTCTATGCCAGCGACGAAGGGCGTGAGAAGCTCGCCAACCCTGCGATCGATGAGATCCTGACAACCAACACGCTGCCACCGATCCTCAATCGAGATGTGCAGGGTCGCCTTCGAAAGAAGTTGGTTGTGTTGAAGATCGAGATTTGGCTCGCCCGGCGCCTTGCGGAAATTCTCGGCTTGCCTGATCCGCACGAGAAGAGCAGCTATCGGATCGACATGTCGTCGAAGAATCCGCGTTTCAAGCGCAAGATTCACGCCAACGACGAACTGGCCGAGCTGCGCCAAGATCAGCTTCCCGGGCTCTGAGTCTCCCGCCGGAGGGCGAAGTCCGGGAAGGTCAGCCGCTGGTCGTTACGGTGACCGAGGTTGATGCGGTGTTGCCGCCGCCTTGGCCAGCGCCATTGGCTTCGACCGTCAGCGTGATGGTGTAGGTCGTGTTCGGCCTGAGGGCGGGCGTCCAGAACCCCGGGATCGCCAAGTGACGGGTAGTGCAGCCAGCGGCTTGGCCAGCGTTGGATCCTACGATCGTGCCCGCTGGGTCGCGGATGACGAACGATCCGTTTGCGCAGATGTTGGATTCGTAGTTGATCTCGAAGCGGGTTGACTGCACGTCGACCACTCGTGGGTTGATGAGCGTGACGGCTTCAACGGCTGGTTCGGGCGTGCCACCCGAGGTCCGGAAAGGCACAGCGGGCGAAACCGCAGGTGGACTCGTGTCGAGGATCGCTTCGACCGTGTAGTCGGTGCCTGGAGTGAGCCCATCGATCGTGACGTTCTCTAGCTGGCCACCTTGTGCGAAGCCTTCAACCTGCGTAGCGACGGTGCCGCCCGACCGCACGATCAGGGTGTAGTTGGCATCGGCGGTGGTCTGGAATCGCATCGCCAGCGTGGTGTCACCAATTCGCCCGATGTCGATCCGTTGGGAGAACTCTGGAGGTTCGACGACTACGGGTGCCCTCGTGGTTGTTGTCGTCGTAGTGGTGGTCGTGGGCGCGACGGTCGGCGACAACTGAATTGGTGGTTCGGTGATGGTGGTTGTTGTCGTGGTAGTCGGCGGACGTGTGGTTGTGGGCGCGGCGACGACGACTTGTTCGCGAGTCGTCGTCGGCGGAGCGGTTTCAACAACGCCAGCCACCTCAACTTCGACGTCTTCGTCATCGGTATCGTCGTCGGTCGTGGCTGGCCGAACCGGGGTGCCTGGCGTGGCATCGAAGGGTGGTTCGGGCGAATCGACTTGGTCATCACCGTCATCGGCGGCGGCCACAGCTGGGCCAACTCCATCGGTCGAGACTCCCGCCGCACCGCCGACGTCATCGGTGGAGACTCCTGCAGCGCCGCCGTTTGTGTTTGTTGCAGATACGTCGCTGTCGCCAGCGTTCCGATCGGTCTGACTCAGTGACGGGGCCGCAATGTCTGAGGCTCCGTTGGACGATGATGGATCGCTCGTCGTGCTATTTGTCGCGCCTGTTGCCTGGCGAGTGTTGGGTACGGCGTCGCTGGCGTCCGCCGGTGCTTCGGCTTCTTCCGAACCGGCGATCGCACCGCCCTCGTCGGTCCCGCCGTCTAGCTGTGCGGACTCGCCTTGTGCGCTGTCGGCCGAAGCGGATTCGGTGGGCGCAGTCGACTCGGGGAACTCGGTCAATTCGACGCTCTCGAGTCCGTCGTCGCGCCGGTCGGCGTTCTCATCGTCGATGGGGTTGGAGGACCAGATAAAGCCCAGGGCGACTAACGCGGGGAAGGCCAGAGCAAGAAGGGCAAAAAGAATGAAGCCCGCGCGCTCCTCATCATCGTCGTCTGGGACCTCATCAAAGCCAACTCTGTGAAGCCTGGAATTATCGACCAAGTGATCCAGTTTTTCACTGTCGGTCACACCATCACCATCAGTCCACCGCCTGCGTGTGTCCCTGACAGTATCCACAAATCAGGCAGACCGCCTAAGCAACTTGCCACTGATTCTGGTGATTCTTTCAGTGATTAACGGAGCGCGGTCCGCAGGGTGCGCAGCGCGGCACCCTGGCCCGACATGCCGTGAACCCCAGCGCCTGGGGTGGTGGAAGCGCTGCCGATGAAGATCTGCGGGTCGGGGGTATCGAATGGCTGTGGGTGTTTGCGCGGTCGGAAGAACAACTGTGTTCCCGCGTAGCTACCACCGCCGATGTCGCCACCAACGAGGTTTGCGTTTCCGGCTTCGAGGGCCGCGGGCGATGACACGTGGCGCCCGCGAATGCAGTCCTTGAAACCAGGTGCGAATCGCTCGATCTGGGATTCGATCGCAGCGGTCTGATCGACGGTGCAACCGTTCGGCACGTGGCAATAGGCCCAGGCGGTGTGGAGGCCGTCTCGGGCGCGGGTGGGGTCAAAGTTCGTGTGCTGAGCAAGCAGTACGAACGGGGTATCGGTGAGACGGCCGTTGGCGACTGCTGTCTCCGCTTCGTTCACCTCATCGATCGTGCCGCCCACATGGACGGTGCCAGCCTCGTTGACGTCAGATTGAGACCACGGGATCGGCTCGTCGAGCACGTAGTCGACCTTCCACGCCGCGGGTCCGTAATTCCACGACTGGAGTTGTTTCCGGAACGACGAGTCGAAGTGGTCTCCTGCAATGTTGTCGATCTGGCGTGGGGTAAGCGACAGGATGGTTGACCTCGCGTCTGGAATCTCCCGGAGTGAGCTGATCTGTTGTCCGGTCCGGACCTCACCTCCCAACTCCTCGAGGTAGCTAGCCATCGCGTTGCTGATCTGTTGCGCGCCGCCCTCTGGGAAGCCCCAGCCACCCGAATGGGCCAGCGATGGGAACAAGATGCCAAACGAGGAGGTGAACGAATTGGTCAGAGGCAGGACCGCATGGGCGGCATGGCCAGCCCACAGCGCGCGGGCAGCGTCGGTGTCCCATAGTCGCTTCGCCAAAGTCCTAGCCGGTATCGCTGCGGTGGCACCGAACCGTGCCGAGAACAGGGGGCGCTTGGGAACGCGAACCAGTGGGCGGAGCGCAAGGTCGAGAAGCGAATCGATGTTCTCGATCCACGGCTCGTAGAAGCGTCGGTAGGCAGCTCCATCGGCTCCCAAGCCCTCGACCGTCTTGTCGAGGTCGTTCCAGGCGATCGCGGCCCGACCGCCATCGAGGGGATGCGCGGCGGCCGCGGGTGGGAGAACCCAACGCAGACCATGACGTTCGAGGTCGGTGCCAATCTCTTTGAAGAACGGCGAGACCTTCACCATCGGGTGAATCGCGGAGCCGATGTCGTGCACTACACCCGGTTCGATCAGCTCGTCCGAACTCGCCGCGCCACCGATCGTGTCATTCGCTTCAAGTAAAACGACTGACCTGCCAGCTCGGGCGAGGGTGATGGCGGCTGCCAATCCATTGGGGCCGCCGCCGACGACGGCGGCATCGAACCTAGACGCCATCCGCTGAGCTTATGCGCCGTTCGCTCAGGTAAGGCATGCTGTTCGCCGTGGCCATTCTGGTGAATCCCTATGCCCACCCCGATACGTGGAGGGGCCTCTTCGCAGAACTACTGCCGGACGAGACACTCTGGTATTGGCCCGAGTGCCCGGACCCAGCCGAAGTCGAGATGTTGATCGCGTGGCGCATGCGGCGAACTGATCTCGCCACCTTCACTAACCTCACCCACATCTTGTCGATGGGCGCGGGAACCGAGCAGTGGCAAAAGGACGGTTCGCCTGAGGCAATGATCGTTCGCCTGTCCGACCCGAACATGGGCGATGAGATGGCCGCCTATGCCCTGCATTGGGTGACGCACTTCCAGCGCGGCTTCAACGTGCCCTTTAGCCCCGACGCGCTGGACGCATGGGGCGGGCGCGATATTCCGACCCCGCCCGAGTATCCGGTGGGTGTTCTCGGATTCGGTTCGATCGGGTCGCGGGTCGGCCGAGCGTTCCAGGACCTCGGATATCCCGTCAATGCGTGGACTCGTCAGGGCACCGACGCATCCGGGGTTACGTCATACGCCGGTACCGAAGAACTGGTTGCCTTCCTACATGCGAGTCGTGCCGTGGTCAACGTGCTCCCCGATACCGAGTTGACCCGTGGCTTGCTCGACGCTGAGCGTTTTGCCCAGTTCGGTGGTGCCGTCTTTGTGAACATCGGACGTGGAACCGTGGTTGCTTCCGAGGATGATTTGGTGGCAGCTGTCAACAGGGGAGAAGTAGGAGCCGCCGCCCTCGATGTGACCAGCCCGGAGCCGCCCGACGCGGCATCTCCCTTGTTTGGCCACGACCGGATCGTGATCACGCCGCACATCGCGGGTACCACCCAAGCGCGCAGCGCCGCGGCGTTGATAGCTGCCAACGTGCAGCGCATTCGGGCTGGCGACGTGCCGTCCCCTGTTGTCGACCCCGAGTCGGGCTACTAGAGATCATCCATAGTCTGGGCGAACGCCTCGATCTTCGGCGCCATGCTTGCGAAATCGCCTTGGGGTCGAAAGACGATCTGCGTGGCGCCGCACTCCGCCCAATCGTTCACTTGTTGGGCCCATCGGTCAACGTCGTCGTCTGGAGCGAAGACAGGGGCTTCGATACCCACGTCGGTTGTCTCCCGACCAGCGGTCTGAATCGTGGTTTTGAAATCCTCGAGGGCGGCCTTTGCGGTGTCGTCTGGTGCGGCGAGCAGGCACTGCCAGCCATCGGCGATACGCGCTGCGCGCTCGACAGCGACACTGCTGAACGCGCCGATCCAGATCGGGATTGGTCGCTGTAGCGGCATTGGCGCGAGTCCTGCGTCGTCGATCTGGTGCCACGTGCCATCGAAGGTGACGTGCTGATCGGTCCACAACTGTCGCATCACCTCGATCTGTTCTTCTATGCGCTTGCCGCGGTTGGAGAAGTCCATATCGAGCGCGGTGTACTCGGGGTCGTTCCATCCCACCCCGACACCAAGTTCCATTCGACCCCCGCTGAGCACGTCGATCTGCGCAGCCTGTTTGGCAACCAGCACGGTCTGTCGTTGCGGCAGGACGATCACCGCGGACTTGAGCCGCAAGGTGGTGGTGATTCCGGCTGCGAATCCGAGCACGGTCATCGTCTCGTGGTTCGGATACTCCGTCGTGTACTTCGCTGCCATGGCGAAGTCGGCCCGCGGGGTGCGGGTTTGAATGACGTGATCGGGCACGTTGATGTGGGTGTACCCGAGGTCCTCGGCGGTCTGGAGGTAGTCGCGAATCGCGCCCGGGTCGGCGGGCATCTCGGGTTGGGGGAAGTGCAGTCCAATGTCCATGGTCGAATCGGTGGGTTAGGGGGCGGTTAGCTGCCGGCCGTTGTCGGCCGCATCGAGGTCGAGGAAGAACGGTGCAGCGGTGGTGGCCCAGGACTCCGGGCTTTGGAAGCTGTCGGCGGTGTCCGGCCAGCATCGGCGCAACATGTCGGTGGCGATGATACCGGGGTTCACTGCCACGGCAGCCACTCCGGCTGGAAGGTCCTGAGCGAGGGCGGAGGTGAGTCCTTCAACCGCCCACTTGCTCGCGCAATACGGGGCCATCCCAGGAGAGGTTGAACGCCCCCAGCCCGACGACAGGTTCGCAATGACGCCGGACCCTTGCTCAACCATTGCGGGTACCACGTGACGAATGACGTTGGCGATGCCCTTCACGTTCACGTCGACGACCTGATCGAACTCGTCCGCGTTGATCTCCCAGAGGTTGGCCGGTTCGTTGATCACGCCAGCGTTGTTGATAAGCAGGTCCGGTGCCCCGACCTCAGCCAGCGCTTCTTCAGTGAAGGTCCGAACGCTCGCGTCGTCGGCAATGTCGGCTTGGGCGAAGCGGTGCGTTGGGTAGGCGTTTGAGAGTTCCGCCAACGCATCGGTGTTCCGCCCGCAGCCAACGATGCGATGACCCGCCGAATCAAACTCGGGCACCAACGCCCGTCCGAGACCCGAAGTACAACCGATCAACCAGATGTTCATGGCCCGACTCTATGAGCTGGTGGGTCTCGATTCCGATGTAATGGTCTCACCGGCGTCGGGGTCCCAGTCGTATTCGATCTGTGCGGCGGTCTTGGTCGCGAGTTCCCGGCTGTGGAGTCGGTCGACGATATGGAGCGCCATCGCTATCCCGCTGCTCAGGCCTCCGGAAGTAACGACATCGCCCGTGTCAACCCAACGGACGTTCGCTTTACCGGCGGTGGAGTCGATGTGTGCGGCGAGGTCGGCAACGTCTTCGTGATGGGTGGTCCACGGGATGTCGTCGAGCATGTTCTGATCGCCGAGCAGGAACGCACCGGTACATACCGAGGTCGAGACCTTCGCAAGGTCGACAAGGTGCTGCACGGCGGCGCGAACATCTAGGCGAGTGCTCACGTCCTTGATGGCTATGGCGCCAGGGATCACGACAACATCGGCCGACTCGAGTTGATCGGCGGCCATCATCGGCACCAATCCCATGCCGCCATAGCTCGTTACCGGGAACCCATCGGGAGACACAGTGACGACGTCGAACGCCGCGCCTTCGCCTGCACGGTCGGTGAGTCGGGCCGCGGTGAGGAACACCTCGTACGGTCCGCCGACGTCGAGCACATCACAGTCCTCGAACAGCAATATCGCGACGGTGGTCATACGGGCCTCTGGTAGTTGGCGACCGATGGTGACGGTGGGAGTTCCATACGCATGTCCTCGGCGGTCGAGGGTTCGCCGAAGGTCGTCTCGATCGGAAGCAACCCGGCCCAGACGTCTGCGTCCATGTCTTCCTCGTC
>CAYUKM010000006.1:7915-17335 GCA_964445255.1 uncultured Acidimicrobiales bacterium | reverse complement strand
TCGTCTCGATCGGAAGCAACCCGGCCCAGACGTCTGCGTCCATGTCTTCCTCGTCGACGATGTCCACGTGACAGATGATCGCGTTCACGACGTCGCGGTCGAAGTGGCCGCGTTCGGGGACGCGCTTGAGCTGAGTTCGTTCGGTTGTTGCGAACTCGTCCGTCATTGCTCCTCCTCCGGGCCGACTATCTCTTATTGCCCAACTTGTGGCAATCTGCCAAGACTGTTGCTGCAGCGTAGGACGAGAACCAATGGCCACGCCGACTCCTGACTTCTATGACTATCCATGGGTCTCGATCGAGTCAGTGCGCGTGGATGGCCGGTTCGCCACGATTCGTTGGCCTGACGGGGTGGAGCTCGAAGCATTCGACTGGTGGTTGCGTGAGAATGCAGTGGGTGTCGGCGGCGTGGACCTCGCCACGCGGGAGGGCCTTTTTGACCCTGCGTTCCTCACCGATGACATTGCGGTTTCCGACGTCACCGTGACCGGTGATGGTGGCGTCGCCGTGACCTTTACTCCCGACGGTGTAACCGCATCGTTCCACCCTGGCTGGCTGCGCCATGTTGCCGACGGCAACCACCGGGCGAGCAGCTGGCTGCCTGTCGCTTCGCCGTGGACTCCCGCGTCCTTCACTGAGCCGCCGACCTTCGACGGTTCGGTCGTGCTCGACGACGACATGGTCTTCGGACAATGGCTAGACAGCTTGATCCGATTCGGGATCGGTCGTCTCCGAGATTGCCCGCTCGACGAGGACTTCAATCTGGCGCTCGGTGCTCGCATCGGTGCGATCCGAGATACAAACTTCGGGCCCATCTGGGATGTGAAGGCCGACGTGGAGATGGCCGGGTCGGCCGATACGAACTCCACCGCGAACACCAACTTGCGTCTCGGTCCGCACACCGATCTACCCACCCGGGAAACGCCACCGGGATTCCAGTTTCTTCACTGTGTCTGTAACGAAGTCCAAGGTGGCTACTCGACCATGGCCGACGGCCTCGCCGTCGTCGAAGCTCTCCAAGCCGAACACCCCGAGCACTTCGAGGCGCTCACCACACTCAAGTGGGTCTTCTTCAATCGCGGGCCAGGTATCGACCACCGCTGGTCCGGGCCCTTCATCGATCTCGGCGTCGATGGGTCGCCGCTGACACTTCGGGCGTTCTACCCCGTTCGAGCCTTTCCCGACATGGCTCCCGCTGACCAGCCCCGAGCGTATGAGGCCATGCGCTACTTCTCTCAACTGGCTGCCAGCGACCGGTTCCAAATCGCCTACCCGTTCGAACCCGGCGACTTGGTCGGGTTCGACAACCGCCGCATCCTGCACGGCCGCGACGCCTTCGAGTCGGGCGGTCACCGCCACCTTCGCGGCATGTACATCGACCAAGACGAAATTCGATCGACCGGACGAGTAATCAGCCGCCGACTCGCCATGACCAACCAGGATTTGTGACCTTCTAGGCACCTATACGGTGGCCAAAAGGTCACAAATCTTGATCAGAGCACGAGGAATCCATGACAGACAAACAACATGACGGCGTGTTCATCACGTGTGCGGTTACCGGTGGGGGAGCGACGACGCATAAGTCCGACAAGGTTCCGGTCACCCCCGAACAGATCGCGAACGCCTGCATCGAGGCCGCGAAGGCTGGGGCTGCGATCACCCACATCCATGTTCGAGAGGATGATGGTTCGCCATCTCGTGACGTGGGCAAGTACGCCGAGGTCGTCGAGCGAGTCCGTGCGTCTGATACCGACGTCGTGCTCAACCTCACCGCTGGCATGGGTGGCGACCTTGTGCTCGGTGGGACGGAGACCCCGCTGCCTCCGTCATCGGACGGTACCGACATGGCGGGTGCGACCGAGCGGGTCGAGCACGTCCGCATGCTCAAGCCCGAGATCTGCACCCTCGACTGCGGCACGATGAACTTCGGCGAGGGTGACTACATAATGACCAACACACCCAAGACGCTCGAGGACATGGCGCAGCAGATGACCGAGATCGGCACCCGGATCGAGATCGAAGCCTTCGACACCGGCCACCTCGCACACGCCAAGGACCTCGTCCGTCGAGGCATCATCCCCAACCCGGTCATGGTGCAGCTGTGTATGGGTATCCCGTGGGGAGCGCCCGACGACCTCAACACGTTCATGGCGATGCGCAACAACATCCCCGACGACTGGACGTTCTCCGCGTTCAGCATCAGCCGCAACCAACTGAAGTACGTGTCACTCGCAGCCATTGCGGGCGGCAACGTGCGTGTGGGCCTTGAGGACAACATCTACCTCGACCGCGGCGTGCTCGCCTCCAACGGCGACCTCGTCGAACGAGCGGTCACCATCCTCGAAGCACAAAATTACAACGTGCTCACACCCGCCCAAGTACGCGACAACCTCCAGCTCACTAAGCATGGCTGATCAAGACGAGTACGAACCGATCGCTATCGAGCGAGCAGCCGTGGTCGGCTGCGGTGTGATCGGCGCGGCGTGGGCGAGCCGCTTCTTGCTCAGCGGCGTCGATGTCGCCATCAGCGATCCCTCACCGGATGCCGAAGACATCCTCACTGCGGTCATGGCGAACGCGGTCGCGGCGTGGGACGACCTCGGCCTCGCAACCGATAACCGCGGGACCTATCGCATTGCTGAATCGATCGGTGAGGCGGTCGCTTGTGCGCAGTTCATCCAAGAGAGCGTCCCGGAACGGCCTGACGTGAAGACTGCGGTCTTCGCCGAGATCGAAGCGGCCGCACCTACCGACACGATCATTGGCTCGTCCACCTCAGGTATCCGAGCAACGGTCATGCAGGAGACGATGACGAACCCCGAACGGCTCGTCGTCGGTCACCCCTATAACCCGGTGTATCTACTGCCGGTCGTCGAGGTTGTTGGCGGCGAACAAACGCCGATCGAAACCGTCCGTCGCGCGCAGGGCATCTATGCCGGTATCGGGATGAAGCCTGTGCACGTGCGCGTTGACATCGATGCGTTCATCGGCGATCGCCTGCTCGAAGCGCTATGGCGCGAAGCTCTGTGGCTTGTGAACGACGGGGTCGCCACCACCAAAGAAATCGACGACGTCATGACCCACGGCTTCGGACTGCGCTGGGCGCAGATGGGCCTCTTCGAGACCTATCGAGTCGCTGGTGGCACGGGCGGGTTCAAGCACTTCATGGACCAGTTCGGTCCCACGCTCGAATGGCCATACAGCAAGCTCATGGACACCCCTGAGTACACCGATGAGTTGGTCGACACCATCGTCACCCAAAGCGATGAGCAGTCCGGCGCCTACGACGTGCGCGAGCTCGAACGCATTCGCGACCAAAACGTCGTTGGCTTCCTCAAAGTGCTCGAAGCCAATGAGTGGGCCGCAGGCACGACGATTGCTGCCCATCGGCAAAGTCGAGGTCGGTGATCCGGCGTGGACGCCGAGGTGATTGGCTTCATCGACACCCTCGGGTTAGGTGGCCTCGCTGAACTCGCGGACGAACTCAGTGCAGGAGTTGCACGGTTGTCCGGGACGACCCAGACAGACGTGGAGCCGGTCGAACTGGTTGAGTTGTTCGGACCTGATGCGGTTGTCATTGGCGGAGAACGGCCGATTGCGGTAGTTAAAGCAATTCGAGAGCTAACAGGGGCCGGACTGAAGGAGGCGAAGGAGATTCTCGACGATCTTCCCTTCGTTGTGGACCGTCTCGAGCGCCCTGACGCAGAGGCTTTGTTAGTAAATTTGCGAGCCGCTGGGGCGATTGTGGAGCTTACATAGGCCAATCGGCCTATCCGGCGGCAGTCTTTTGGGGACAGAGGACTATTAGTTCACGGACTAAGTAGAAAACGTCCTAAAAGCCCGTTCGCTCGCCGTCGATGGATCCGTGCGTGGTGACCCACAAACGTGGGTTAAGGCTGGTCATGCTCCCAAAAGGAGCGAGTCCAATGACAGTTACATCAATTCCGCTCAGCAACCTCGAGACTTCAAGAGATCTGCGTCTTCGCGCGGTCTTCGCTGACAGCGACAAAGACGAGCATCTTCTGATGTCGGTAGTTGCGAGCAAATTCTTCCCGCACATCGATTTCGACTACGTCAACGATGGAGCGCAGCTGCTTCTCAGGTTGGCGTTGATTGAATCCATCGACGATTTGCCGTCGGTGATCCTTCTGAACCGCCATATGGCCAGGTACGACGGGCTTCGCACGTTGTACGAACTGCAGGCACATCCTGTGTTGTGGCAAATTCCAGTTCTGGTGATCAAGAATCCATCACCGGTCCAGGCCGAAATCGATTGCTATCGCGCAGGCGCTCGCTGGGTACAGAACAAACCCAACAGTCTTTCCGGCATGATCGAACTCATCGATCGCATGGAGGCCTTCGCGGCACCCGAGTTCAGCTACACCAGTTGCGGAGCCTTCGATGTGTCGTTGTTCAACGAGCAGTATGCGGTAGAGATCGAACATTCCCTTCAGGCAACCGCCCGAGCTCACAGGCTCGTTGAAGAGGATTTCGCTCTGCCCAAGACTGCATAGGAAATTCCCCCATGCTCAGACGGGTTTGGTGGGTATGCGCCTACACACATGGGCCGCTGTTGCTTTTGCGCTGGCCCTTCTCGGCGCAGCTTGCGGCACGGCGGGTGAGATTGCTGACACCACACTCGAAGAGGAAGCATCGACGACGGGCGACGTTCCCGATACTGCCCCAGCCATTTCCCCCGGCCAGGTCAGTACCGGAGAAGTCGAGATCGATGGCACTTCACTGAGCTATGCGGTCAACGTCCCCGACGGCTTTGTCGTCGGGGACGTTGCACCTCTTCTTCTTGCTTTCCCTGGCGGAGGGCAAAGCCTTGACGGAGCCGTCGGGCTTCTTGCGAGCACCTATCAGGCAGAAGCCGAGCGACTGGGGTGGGTAGTGGTCAGCCCCGCTGCCCCGGGCGGTGTCCGGTTCTTCGATGGCAGCGAGGAGTTGCTGCCAGGTTTCCTTGACTGGGTCGAGACGTGGGTAAGCCTCGAAGGTGGAGCGCCCCATGTGATTGGGCCGAGCAACGGTGGCATCAGTTCGTTCCGCTACGCGATCGCGAACCCTGACCGGGCACAGTCAATTCAGGTGTTCCCGGGGTTCCCTCGCGGCGATGAGGATCGAGCAGCGTTGGGCAACATCGCCGACATCCCAATTCGCTTGTACGCCGGCGAGACCGACGAGGTCTGGGTCGAGAATGCCGAGACGACGTTCGCGTCGCTCGTTGAACTCGGGGCTGATGTCGAGATCACCGTGTTCGATGGCGAGGGACACTTCCCCGCCTCGACGCGAGATGGAATCATCCTTTTCGAGCAACTCGAGTCGTTCCGTTAGGACCAAAACGAACAAACCGCCCGGCTGGGGGAAACCGGGCGGTCCATCGACTTTCGCCTGATCGCGAGATTCCGAGGGGGACTTAGAAACTCGCGATAGCTGGAATACTACGTATCTATCGATGTCGGGTCAGACTTCGCGGTCACCCTTTATGGCTTGTTCACAAAGTCGCGGCGCGCTGTGTGTCGACGTACGGGTTATGGACGTTCGCCGAACTCTGGGCCGACGGTGCGGGTTCGCTTGAGTTCCCAGAATCCGTCCATGGTCGACAGGGTCACCATTGCGTCCCATAGGGCAAGACCCTCCTCACCGGTGGGTACACGACTGATGACCGGTCCGAAGATTCCGACCTTGTGACCGGGGTTCTTCGGGTCCTCAAAGGCGATGATCGGTGTGCCTACATCATTGCCGGTAAGTGCAAGACCCTCGTCCATCGTTGCGCGAATGCCTGCGTCATAGGACTCGTCGTCGAACGCAGCAGCGTGCGATGCGTCTAGCCCAGCGTTCTCCAGGATGGTGGCTGGGTCAATTTCCCAGTTTCCGTCGTGATGGATGTTGCGCCCGGCTTCCCAATAGAACTTGAAGCCATCGTCGTTTCCGCCCGCCGCTCGCACGGATTCGAAGACGCGAAGCAACTTGTGCGTGTGGTTGACCGGGGCGAAGTACTCAGAGTCCTCGGGAGGGTCGTTCTTAAACAGCAAGCTGATCGGTAGCCAGTTGACCGTGAGGTCACGCTCGGGTTGGACAACTTCGACGACCCAACGGGCCGTCACCCAACACCATGGTCAAATAGGGTCAATGTAGAAATCGATGTTCATGGGCTGACACTAGCCGAAGGCGTTCGTTGCAGGCCTTGTCCGAGTCGAAGTAGGACAGTCCTTCTGTGACCGATCCGGGAGCTCGCCCGTCATATAGGTGCGCTGGTTTGGAGAGCTGACTAGCTCCTACCCCAATTACGATGAAGGTGTGGACATGCCCCTCCCGCTAACCAAGAACGTGGTGCTTATCGGCGGTGGGCATGCGCACGCGCTGGTGATGAAGTCCTGGGCGATGGACCCTACCGCCGGTGCTCGGGTGACGGTGATCAATCCGGACCCCACTGCTCCCTATACGGGCATGCTTCCCGGTTTCGTCGCCGGGCATTACACCCGTCATGAGCTCGACATCGACCTCGTTCGTCTCAGCCGTTTCGCCGATGTGCGCCTGGTCCTTGGCCATGCGACCCATGTCGACCGGGCGGCCAAGACGGTGATCGTTGAAGGTCGGCCGCCGATCCCATATGACATCTGCTCGATCAATGTCGGCATTACTTCGGCCATGAATTTCCTCCCCGGGTTCGACGAGCACGCCGTCCCAGCGAAACCCCTGGGACGATTCTCGGGGGTCTGGACAGAATTCGTTACCAAGCGCGCAGCGCAGTTAGTCGAACCACAGGTGGTCGTCATCGGTGGAGGCGTCGGCGGATGCGAGCTCGCTATGGCGATGAGTTACCGGCTGCGCCAGGAAGGTCACCGTCCCACCGTGACGGTGATCGATAAGACGACGATCCTCGAGGAGGTCGGCGACGTAGCTCGAATAGAGCTGCGAAAGGCGATGGACGAGCTCGGCGTCGTGGCGCGAGAACACACCGAGGTTGAAGCGGTGACCGCGGACCATGTGCAAGTTCGTAGCGGCACTGATTACCAGGAGAACATCGCGGCTGATCTGGTGGTTGGCGCCGCAGGAGCGCGACCCTTTCCGTGGTTGTCCGAGCTTGGGCTCGCGACCACCGATGGTTTCATCGATGTGCGCGAGACCCTCCAGACGACGACCGACCCCGACATCTTCGCCGTGGGCGACTGCGCCAACCTGGCCTTCAACCCCCGCCCGAAGGCGGGCGTGTTCGCCGTGCGCGAGGCGCCCTATTTACACAAGAACATTCAGGCCCTCCTGCAGGGGAAGAAGCTCCACAAGTTCGATCCACAAGGCGACTACCTCAAGCTCGTGTCGCTCGGAGAGAAGGCCGCTGGTGCCGACAAGTTTGGACGCTTCACTCAGGGTGCCGGTATGTGGCATCTGAAGGATCGAATCGACCGCAAGTTCATGGACAAACTCGGCGACCTTCCGCAGATGGATCCACCGAAGGTGCCGAAGAATGCTGTCGACGGGTTGGCCCGCGAGATCGACTCACAACCACCGTTGTGTGGAGGGTGTGGCGCCAAGGTAGGGATCGACGTGTTGGCCGGCCCGCTTGGTGCGCTGCCCCCGTCGACACGAGATGACGTCACATTTCTCCCCGGCGACGATGCGGCGCTCTTGAGCTTTGGTGGCGTTCGCCAGGTGCTCACCACCGATCAGGTCCGCACGTTCACACCCGACCCGTTCCGCATGGCACGCATCGCCACGCTGCATGCGCTGGGCGATATTTGGGCCATGGGTGCTGCGCCGCAGGCGGTGCTAGTGACCGTGACTCTGCCGCAGCTCGGCCGCGGTCTTCAGGAGGAGTGGCTCGGGGAGATTATGGCGGGTACCACCCGCTCACTTCAGGGCACGGGTGCTGAGGTTGTTGGCGGCCATAGCTCGATGGGCGCCGAACTCTCGATCGGATACTCGATCACCGGTTTGGTCGATGGCGATCCAATCAGCCTCGCCGGTGCGCTGCCTGGCCAGCGGTTGGTTCTGACCCGACCCTTGGGATCGGGGGTGTTGTTCGCTGGCGAGATGCAGAGCCAGGCTCGCGGCCAAGACATCGAGTCGTTGCTCGATGTGCTCGAGGTCTCGCAGGGTCAGGCCGCTGGAATCCTCAAGGCCGCAGGTGCTACCGCGATGACGGACGTGACGGGCTTTGGCCTCGCCGGTCACCTTCAAGGCATGCTGACCCAGTCACAAGTTGGCGCAACGCTGGATCTAGAGGTTCTCCCGATTTTTGATGGCGCTCTCGAGTTGTCGAACGCCGGAGTGAAGTCACACCTGTATGAGGCGAACGCTGCTGCCGTCCAAGTGATTGAGGATCGCATCCATCGACGCTCTCGGTTGCTTTACGACCCGCAGACCGCCGGTGGCCTGCTCGCTGCCGTCCCCGCTGATCGGGTCGCTGCCGTCATCACCGAACTACGCGCAGCCGACTTCACTGCATCTGCGGCGATCGGCACCATCACCGAAACGCCGGGCGAACTTCGCCTCACCTAACTCGGTTAGGGAGGAAGCCCGCCAGGGTTGATGAACGGCGGCGGTCGATGTTTGGAGCGAAGCGAGAAACTCGGCTAGGGAGGAAGCCCGCCAGGGTTGATGAACGGCGGCTACCAGCTGCGGTTGCCGAGGTGCCATTGGCCGCACTGTTGGCATTCGTAGTGCTGGATGTCTCGGTGGCCTTTTGCGCGCATAGCCTCAGCGGAAGCCTTAGCTGACTTCGCGCTGCCGTACTGCTGCTTGCCATCGCAGGACTTCGCGTGGCGCTTTCGTGCACGCTTCTCCTTGCGAGTCGACTTCGCCATAAGCCCAGCCTAGGCAGGTCCCTGTCCACGGTGCTATCAGCTTCTATGTCGAGCCAACGATTTGTCACCGCGTTTTGAAGCGCAATCCGCTCACCCACAAATGGCGTCGACTCTGGCGCGCTAGCCCGGCTGGAAAATGCTCAACTCATGAATCGACCACCAATAGCGGCCCTTGGTGCCGTTCTGCTCAATGCGGATGTAACGAGCAGAGGTTGGTGCGAACTCGATCGACGTGACTGCGTCACCGGAACCAGTCGCGAATGCGTCACCAAAATCGCTCGGATTGTTCGACGCGAATACGGCGTAGCTGCTCGGCCCGTCGTTCGAAGAACCTGCCGAGTCAAGAACAATGCGGTCAAAGGTCTGCACCGAACCGAGATCGATCTCGAGGTATTGGCCTAGTCGTTGACTCTCTCCGGTTGACCAACGAGAACTGGGGTCACCGTCAATTGCATCCTCTAATGGGCTGTTGCTGTGGCTCGACGACGCACTCAACGTCCAATCCGAAGAATCGAGCTCGCCCCCTGGATTAGACGGCTCCGGTGCTGGTGGCTCTTCTGGTGCTGGTGGCTCTTCTGGTGCTGGTGGCTCTTCTGGTGCTGGTGGCTCTTCTG
>CAYUKM010000006.1:0-7815 GCA_964445255.1 uncultured Acidimicrobiales bacterium | reverse complement strand
GTGCTGGTGGTGCCGGCGTGGAAGTCGGTACCGGAGTCGGCGGCGCCGGATTACTCTCGGTTGCCGGTGTGATGACGCCGTCGAGTTGGCCGCTCATGACAGCGCTGACGTCAAGGTCGAAGTTGGGATCGTCGCCTTCGAGGGTGAGGGTGAAGTCGGTGTCGAGTAGGTCGGTTTCGGTGCCGGCCTGGAACAGACCGCCGTTGATGACGAGCACGAAATCGCTTGAAAGGTCGATGTCGAGATTCGGGTCGTCTTCGATGATCAGTTCGCCACCGCTGATGACGATGCCTTTGACAAGTGCAGACTCATCGAGAACGACGGTTTCGCCCGGACCGATGAACACGATGTTGTCTTGATCAGGAGCGCTACCGCCCCAGATGTTGTCTGACCAACGAGACATGGCGCTGGTAACGGTCGTGGTGTTGGAAGTGCTGCCGTAGCGCTCGAATTCGAAGTCGGCCATCGAGTGTTCGGCCTCAAAGATTTCGGGTTGCCCGTTGTTGAGGCCATCGGGTGCTGAATCGTCGATCGCGTTGAGCAAGGCTGGTGTCAGGCTTCCGCTCGAGCCAGCGAAGCCGGTGATATCGATGCTGATCGACGCGCTCGAGCGGAACGAGGCGAGCAGATCGGTCGCTGGTCGGTCGGCGTCGACACCGTTGTCGATTGCAACGATGCGGACGAAGAGGCTGCCGCTGTTGTTATCGCGGTAGTAGCTGGTTTCGTCGGCCTCAAGAAGTGCACCGAAGCTTCCAACTTGCACCCCACCAGCAGTCACCTGAGAGGAACCAGCAACGCCGGGGATCTCATAGACAGCAGCGTCGCCATCGCGCACACCGGTCAAGTTCAATATCAACTCATCGGGCATCTCAGCGAGATCGAGCAGATACGCAAGGTCGCGTTGCATACCGGTGGTGGTGTTGATCTCGTAGTTAGCGTCCGAAGCGTCCCCGGGCCGGTCACCAATGCGGCGCGAGTCTCGTGAGGTCAGAAGACCATCCACGCTTAAACCATCGGAACGCACGACTCGAACATCGCCTTCATCGACCCCAAGGGCCGTCACCTCGGTTGACCCGACGGTGAAGCCACTAACGAACCCGCCAGCGACACTGACTTCGGTTGCACCGGGGGCTGCTTTAAACGGGCGCTCGTCGGGTGTGACGAAAGCGCCAGCGATGCCGGTTATGGATCCATCAATATCGATGGCCGTCGCTTGGTTGGCGTTGGTTTTGTTGCCTCCACCGTGGAACGACAAAATTGAGTCGTCAAGGACGACCTGGTTGAAAGAGCTTGGCGAGTCCATGTGGGTGCTGGCCTGCAGGTTGAAGTCCGTTCCGTTTGTCGCGAAGACGTTGTCGAATTGGTGGCCTCCATCTCGGTACAGCACCGCGTCGACATTGTCGAACAGCGTGTTTTGAGTGACGGTGTCGTTACGGATCCAGAACCTCGCATCCACGAAGGCGCTGTTCGAAAAGACCGTCTCATGACCTGTCGTCCATGACTCGCCGTTGTAGCCGGTGAAGCCTTCGATAATGCCAAAGTCGGCTTCAAAGAGTTCTTCAAAGAAACTGAGGCTGTTGTCGCGGATGTCTCCGTCGATACCGATGATCTTGTCTGCGGAGTCGGGGGAAGGGTTCAATTTCGACGTGTGGGCGGTGTTGTTGATGAAGACCAGGTCGTGCAATTCGCCTGGAGCACCGATGCCCAAACGCGCCGATTCGCCGTGATACACATCCTCGAAGATCCAGAACCCGTTGCTCTCGGAGCCAGCAGCATGGTTGCCAATGATCACATTGTTCGGGTTTTCGAACCAGTAACTCGACGCCTGCACCCTATCGGTCGGGATGGGAAGCCCTGTTTCTGACCTTCGGGTGCTGAAGACGAGGTTATCGAGCACCTGGTTGTTGTTCTCAGCGCCATCCTCCAAAAACAAACCATGACCAATGTGGTCATAGATAACGCTGTCCTCGACCCGTGTATTCGAGGTGCCATGAATCGTGATGCCCTTGTTGAAGGCCTGGTGTACCGATACGCCTTCGACGTATTGGCCTTCGACCTCGCCAAGCAAATGCCAGTGCAGCGGGTAACGACCCGACAGGTCGATCTGACCCGCACGGAGATACTCGACGCCTTGGATGTGCTGGGCGGCACCCTCCATGATCATGGTGTGAGCGCCGAATCCATCGTTCACACTGTCAGCGTCACCTTGAATCGTGATATTGCGGTTGAGAAGAGCGACCTCAGCGCGGATCTCGGCATTCCACGTGGTGCCGTTGCTGCTGTGGGTCACAGTTTCGCCGCGATGGTCAAACTGCAGCGCCCTGTCGAGCGTGATTGTTCGACCCGAAATCGATGCAATGGTGAACTCTTCAGCTTCCTCCCAGTCAAAGCTGGTTGAGGCAATAGCGATCTGATCGCCAGCCTCCCAACCTGTCGTGTCTTGCACCTCGATCTGAGTGGTGCCCGCCCTGGCCGGTTCGGCCAACTGTGTCCAGGTCTGCTTTTGCGCATCAGCCGCGTGCAATTCGATCCGGCTGCCGGAACCCATCGCCATCAAGAACGAATTGTTGTTCTCAATGACAATTCCCTGCGCTTGCACCGGCGTCGACGGCAGTGCGAATACAGCAAGCGATAAGGCCACAAGAGCGGCAAGCATGACAAAGCCATAACTCTTGCGGTGCAGTGACGATGTGTTGGTAATGAAGCGCACGGTGTGCCCCTTCCAATCGTTAGAGGTGTCTGTTTTCCGTTCCGATCGAGCGAGTCACATCGCTCGGGCCTACCGCGCCGTAGTGCAAGCGTGCGTCCGCCCCCCCAGATCGCAAGCGATGTTAGTAGACCGCCGGGTCTGCTACCACAAGATCACGCACACGCCTGCGAAACCACCAATCTGGGTGCCTGCATGGTCACTGCGCCGAGCACATAAGAGGCCGGCTAGATCACGACGTCTTCGACGAAGGGTCGGTTCTCCTCGACTCGCTGATAGCCGAGCGGTGAGAGGTCGAGAGACCTGTACTCGCCGTAGATGATCAGTTCGGTGATGCCTCGCCCCACTGCAGGGCTCTGTTGGAAGCCGTGGCCGCTGAACCCGTTCGCGAACAAGAAGTTGGGCAGGTCGCCGGCGGGCCCGATGATCAGGTTGTGATCGAGGGTGTTGTAGGCGTACTGGCCGCCCCACGACGTGACCTTCGCGATCCGGTCGAACGCGGGCACATATTTGGCAACCGTCGGCCAAATCAGTTCTTCGAACTCGTTCTCGCGAGCCCTCCAGTCGTCGTAGTCGATGGTGGCGTCGTCGTCGGGTACGCCGCCGGTCATGTAGTGATGCTGCTCCCGGCGGAAATGCACGCCCTCCGGCGTGATCGTAAGCGGAACGTTGTGCTCGATCGGTGTGCGGCAGTCGAATACGAAACTGGTGCGGGCACGCGGTTCAACCGGCAGTGGGATGTCGACCATTTCGGCGACCTGTTTGGCTCGGGTACCGGCGGTGTTCACGACGAACCCGCACGAGAGGGACGCACCCGATGCGAGTTGCACTCCGGTTGTACGGCGAGTGCCATTGTTGCCCGAGACGTCGACGTCAACGACGGTGTCTCGGATGTATGTGGCACCGTTTGCGATCGCGCGTTGGCGGAACCCTTGGAAGAGTGCCCAGCCGTCGAACGATCCTTCGCGCAGCGACCCCATACGTGCCCCGGTAATCGTCGACGCGTCCATGAAGGGGAACTGTGCTTCGACCTCGGCGGGCGTGAGCATGTAGGTCTCGGCTCCCTCGGCATGCTGGGTGGCCATCTGCTGAGCGAAGTGATCGAGCGTGGCGTTGTCTGGGGCCAAGAAGAGATAGCCGGTGCCGCGGTAGTTCAGTTCGGGCGATTGCCCGTCGACTTGGGTCAGCTCGTGGAAGTTGTCGATGAAGTCGAGCCCGAATTGGCTGATCTTGATGTTCACCGGTTTGGAGAACTGCTCACGGATCGAGTTCTGCGCACGGGACGTGCTGCAGAGGTCATAGCTCGGGTCCGACTCGATCACGGCGACGGTGCCGTCGAAGTCGGGGTTCTCGGTAAGGAAGTACGCAACGGCGCTGCCAACAAGCGCGCCTCCGACGCACACCACGTCGTAGCTATCCATCAGCTTCGTTCACTTCCCCCAGGTAGCCCTGGATCTGATCGTTCTCGAGCGCGGCTTGGTCGCGTTCGGCGGGATCACCAAAGCCGCCGCCTCCCGGTAGTTCGAGGATGAGTCGCCGATCAGCGGGTACGAGCTGTTTGCCCTTCGGCGAGAACTGCGTGCCGTCGTCGAGATAGACCTTGCCGGGGGCGCCGGGTCCTCCACCGAAGCGACCGCGCGCCGGGTTGGCCACCCGGTCGAACATGGCGGAGAACTCAAACTGGTAGCCATCGGTCGGGCTGATCTCGATGATTTGGCCGAGCCCGCCCCGATATTTGCCAACGCCAGCGGATCCTTCGCGAATTTCCTTGCGCCAGATAACGATTGGGCCGACCTGCTCGGTTGCCTCAGCACTCATGGTCATCACACCTGACGGGAACGCGGTTGCGGTCAACCCATCAAGGGTTGGGCGGGCTCCGGTGCCGCCACTGTTGAACATCAGCACCTCGACCGGCGGGAGGAGCGCTTCAGGGTCGGCGCTTCGGGCGCTGGCCTGGAAGTTCCACAATGCCCCCGCTCCCTCCGCGGGAACCACGTCGGGGAGCGCTTGGGAAATCGCTCCGAGGCACAGGTCGGTCACGAAATGGCCGAGGACGTGACGCACCGAAACCGGGTCGGGGTCCTGAGCGTTGAGGATCACTCCCTCGGGAGCACTGACGGTGAACGGGTTTAGCGAGGCGTAGTTGTTCGGTAGCTCGGGGGCTAGGGCCACCAGCATCGCATAGGTGAAGTACGCCTGCGCATAGACGATCGGCACGTTGATGCCGAACTGGCTCAGCGGCGACGTACCGGTGAAATCGGCGTGCATGCCATCGTCGGTGACGGTGAGTTCAACCACCAGGTCGACCGGCTCCTCGTAACCATCGACGGTCATCTCGTTGCGATAGACGCCTTTGGGTACGGGAGCGAGTGCAGCCATCGTGGCTTTGCGAGTCCGGTCGAAGATGAAGTCCGCGAGATCGTCGAGGTGTGTCATGTTGAACTCGTCGAGCATTTCGAGCAGGCGACGACGCCCGGTCTCGTTGCTTGCCGCAAGACCATGAATATCGCCGAGCACCTGGTCCTGTTCGCGCACGTTGTTGCGCAAGATGTTGACGAGGTCGTGGTTCAGTTCGCCACGCTCGACCCACTTCATGATCGGGATGCGAATTCCCTCTTCATAGATCTCCGTGCCGTCAGGGCCATACCCCCGACCACCGATGTCAACAACGTGCGCAGTACTCGCAAAGAAGCCGATCAGTGTTTGTTGGCGAGCGGAGCTCGCGGAGCGACCATGTAGGTCGCCGCGGTTCTCCGCCGGAAGTGCGGAGCGAAACACAGGCGTTGCGACGGTGATGTCGTGGAGGTGGCCGGTGGCCTTCCACGGATCGTTCGTCAGGTACACGTCGCCCGGGTAGATGCGCTCGGGGCCGATGTCGTCGATGAAGTGTTTAAGGGCGGCGGCCATCGTGTTTACGTGACCGGGCGTGCCGGTTACCGCTTGGGCGATCATTCGGCCCTCCCGGTCGAACAAGCCAGCCGAAAGGTCACCGGCTTCGCGAACAGAGGTAGAGAAGGCGGTGCGGATCAGCGTCAACGCCTGCTCTTCGAGAATCGAGATCAGGCGGTTCCACATGATCTGGTTGTGCACGTCGGTGGTCGTTGTTGGTGCGTTCACAGTAAGCCTCCAAGTTGGCCAGAGCCCCGCGTGACGAGCAATGTTCCGTCCGACTGCATCACCGCGGTGTGATGAGAGCCAAGGACCGTCGTGGTCTGTTCTTCCACGATCACGCCAGGCCCGGCGATGGCGTCTCCGGGCGTGAGGTCGCCTCGCTCGACGACGACCGAATCGGCCATTTCGCCACGGACGGGGTCGAAGATCGAACGGCTTTTCGCTGCGTCGATTGGGTTCATCGCGGAGGTGAGTTCGAGTATCTCGGGTGGGTCGACAACCGAAGCAACCCGCACAGACCAGCTCACGGTTTCAATCACGAGGTCGGTCATGGCCCGGCCGAAAAACTCTTCGTACGCTTTTGTGAACGTGGCACCGAGTCCTTCGGCAGCGAACGCATCGAAGGTGCCATCGGGCAGCGTGACGGGGATCTCCCAACCTTGACCCTTGTACCGCATCGACACTTGGCGTTCTACTGTCAACGGCGCGTCGGTGCCTTCACGAACAAAGGACTCAGCTTCGGTCGTCAGCTCAGCAAGGACCGCGTTGACCGCTTCGAAGTCGAAGTCGTCGATGCGGGTATAGAGCGAACGCACGGCTTCGTAGGCAAAGGGCGCACGCAGGAAACCAATGGCCGAACCGACACCCGCACCGGTGGGGATGAACAGCTCGTCGAGGCCCAGCTTGTCCATCAAGCGCGATGCGTGGAGCGGAGCGCCGCCACCGAACGCGATCATCGCGAACCCGGCCAGGTCTTTGCCGTTCTCCACCGCATGTACGCGGGCGGCGTTGGTCATGTTCTCGTCGACAACCTCGGCAATGCCGACCGCTGCGGTGTGGTCGTCCATCCCGAGTGGTTCGCCGATGGCGTTTCGAATCGCCGCTGCCGTCTTGTCCGGAGACAGGGTGATGTCCTTCGCCCCGAAGTTGTCGGGGTGGAGTCGACCGAGTTGCAAGTTGGCGTCGGTGACCGTCGGGTCGAGGCCGCCCCGGTCATAGGCCGCTGGACCGGGTTCGGAACCCGCGCTGTGTGGCCCGATACGGATCTGGCCCAACGAGTCGACGCTTGCGATCGACCCGCCGCCGGCACCGATCTCGATCATCTCGATCACTGGGATGCTGATGGGCATTCCGCTGCCCTTCTTGAACCGGGTAGTGCGCGCCACTTCGAAGGTCTTGGCGGTCTGTGGCGTGAAATCTTCGATAAGCGCGATCTTTGCCGTCGTGCCGCCCATGTCGTAGCTGAGCACCCGGTCCCGTCCGTAACGAGCAGCCAGATCTGCCGCGAAGATCGCGCCGCCTGCCGGACCCGACTCGACGAGTCGAACCGGGAACGCGGCCGCGGTCTCGACGCTCACCAGTCCGCCACCGGAGTGGATCAGATACAGCGGGCACGAGGCGCCCCGAGCGCGCAGCTCCTCTGCCAACTTGAACAAGTAGCTGGCCATGAGTGGTTGCACGTAGGCGTTCGCGCTGACGGTGTTGAACCGTTCGAACTCTCGCATCTGCGGCGAGACCTCAGCGCTGATCGATACCGAGATGTCGGGGAGTCGTTCGAGCAGCATGTCTCGGAAGCGTTGCTCGTTCATTGGGTTGCGGTAGCTGTGGATGAAGCCCACGGCGACGGCCTCATAACCGCCTGCGGCGATTGAGTCGACCACCCGAGACGCCGCGGCTTCATCGAATGCCAGCAGTTCTTCGCCGCGCGCATTGAGGCGCTCGGGGACCGTGAAGCGGTCCTTGCGTTCGATCAGCGGGGTGGGTAGCACGATGTTGAGGTCGTATTGCTCGAAGCGACCCTCGGTTCGGGTCTCGATGACGTCGCGGAACCCTTCGGTCGTAACCAGCGCGGTCCTTGCGCCGCGCCGTTCGATGAGCGCATTCGTGGCCAGTGTGGTGCCGTGAATAATCTGTTCGACGTCGGCCATGTTCACGCCATGCGCAGACGCGATGCGTTCGATGCCATCCAAAATGGCAACCTCGGGTCCACCATGGGT
>CAYUKM010000005.1:19089-42487 GCA_964445255.1 uncultured Acidimicrobiales bacterium | reverse complement strand
GCGGGCACTGTGGCAGCTGTGGCCTCGTCCTCTTCGTCTTCCATGGCCTCGTCCTGTTCGTCTTCCATGGCCTCGTCCTGTTCGTCTTCCATGGCCTCGTCCTCGTCGTCTTCCATGGCCTCGTCCTCGTCGTCACCGTCGACCACGTCGGCTACCGCATCGGCTGCGTCGCCGGCGGCCAACTCGGTAGAAGCGCTATCTTCGGCGGTGTCAGCGAGGTTCTCGGCTCCAGGCCGCAGACCTGCGATGACAGGGATGGCCACCACGACGAACAACAACAGTGCAGCGGCGATCGCCAACGCCTTTGGATTGAAGCTTGGGCGCCGTGCTTGTCGTTCGGCGGTGAGCGAGGTGACCTCCGGTGCTGACTTAGCTGCTGCGAGGGCTGCCGCAATCGACTGTTGGCGGCGCTGTGGGGTCGCTGGCGGCGGTTCCTCGGCAACGACTTCCACCGCGGTCCGCATATCTTCGAGGCGTTGGCTTGCGGCGTCGTCGGCAAGAACAGACGCGACGGTAGCGTCGTCAGCCTCACCATCGATGATGGCTGAAAGCATCTCGTCGTCGAAGCGTTCGTTACTCATGGTCGTTTCCTTGTACGCCCGTGGAGCCGTCGTGGTTCCCGCCATGTGTCACATCGCCAATTACATCTGCCAGCTTGGAGCGACCGCGTGCAATTCTCGAACGTACGGTGCCAGGAGCAATATCCAACACTTCACCGATCTGCTCATAATCCAATCCACAAAGATCGCGAAGGATCACAGGCAGTCGGAAGTCCTCTGGCAGCTCTTCAAGCGCCTCGTTGACCACCAAACGAGCGGTGGTTGCCTCGCCTAGATTGCCGCTGGCTGCAAGCTGTAGATGACTCTCGTCGTCATCGATTGATGTTGCGCTGCGGCGCTTCCGCTTGCGAAGTTCATCGATCGCCGCATTGGTGGCGATCCGGTAGGACCAAGTAGTAAACCGCGCCCGGCCGTCGAACTTCTCGAGATTCTTCACGATCGAGATGAGCGCCATCTGGGTGGCATCGTCGGCGTCAGCGCCGCGCCCGACCACCTTCGCACACACCGCTCGGAGCCGATCATGGTGCCTGTCGAGAAGGATCTCTAGCGACGCTGTATCGCCGCGTTGGGCCGCGCGAATAAGGTCGTCATCCTCGGCGAGGGTCTGCACTTATCCCTCGATGCTTATCTCGTTCACGACGAGTCGCTGTTCGAAGCCGCCTTCTGCCACCTGGGCATCGTACTCTTCAACGCTTTGCTCAGGGTTGAGGCCCAGGTCCGTGATCCAAAGCAACACAGCCGAAGAGCTGCCATCGGTGACATCAAGGGAGGCCGTAGAGTCGAGTTCGCTGAACTCGCCGACGGGATCTCCCCATCCGAGAAGATCGGAGGGAAGCGAGTCGCTGCGGTAAACGCGAGCGCCCCAGCCAACCCGATCGGTCGACACGGTGAGCGAGTTGGACGACTGCTGCGGGTCGTCGAACTCGACGATCAGTCCCACGCCCTCCTTGAGGCCGCTAAAGAAGCGGGTGCGATAGGACTGGGTGTTCCACCACGTTTCTGGGTTGCCATCGAGGGCCCGAAACGCGATGTCATCGTGCTCACCGTCGCCCCCGAAGGGGTCGAAAGCGATAGCGCGTTGCCCGTTGACGAATTCGGCGATCGACGTAGTTGTCGTCGTTTCGGTAGCTTCTGGAGCTTCGGTGACTTCGGGTCCAGACGCTTCTTCGACCGGGGCGGAGGTCTGCTCTGGGGCTGCGGTCGTGGTCGATGAGGCCTGATCCTCGGCTTCGACAATCTCTTCGGTGTCTTGTTCGGGAGCAATCTCGTCGGCAGAGTCAACAGCGCTCGGCGTCCCGGAAAGCAAGAGGATCACCGTTACGACTGCGGCGATGACCAAGGCGAGCGCGATGAGCGGTCCGGCGAAGGCCAATCGGCCACGGTTCCGGCGGTGATGCTTTGCAACTGCGGGGTCGGCTTTAGCGGGGGACCGCCTCGGCGTTGCGGGGCCGCTGGCTCGTGGGCCGGGCTTTGACGGAGATGGTTCCGGGGTGGGAGCTGGAGTCGGAACGGTACCGAGGAGCTCATGGCCCTGAGGGTTCTTCACCGGGATCGATGCTCGCTCGTTGAGCGGGTGCGTCGGGTCGACGATGGTGGCATCGCCGCTGATACTCGCTCGCAGTGCTGAAGACCATGCCGCAGCACTGGGGTAACGGTCGTCGGGGTTTCGCGCGAGGCCTCGCATCAAGAAAGCATCGAACGTCGGTGGCAGATCACCGCGAATTCGTCGAGCCGATGGGGGATCTTCGTGGGTGCGCTTCATCGCGGTCACCAGGTCGCTCGCAGCGAAGGGCACATCGCCGCACAACATTTCGTAGAGCAACGTGGTCAGGGCATAGAGGTCGGTTCGGGCATCTGCTGTGCGGCCCTCGAGTTGTTCGGGAGCGAGGTACTTGACCGTGCCGACCAGAGACCCTGACTCCGTATGCCCGGTCTGATCGAGGGCCTTGGCGATACCGAAGTCGGAGAGCTTCACCCGTCGATCGGCGCGAACGAGGATGTTGGCTGGCTTCACGTCTCGATGAATGATGCCGTGCTGATGCGCGTGGCCGAGCGCCGCAGCAAGTTGCATCCCAACCTCTGCCGCGTCGGTGAGGGCCAACGTCGGGCGTTCATCGAGCATCGTGCGTAGATCACGCCCCTCGACCAACTCCATGATGATGGCGTCGGTGTCGTCGGTTGTGACCGTGTCGTAGATGGCAACGATGCCCGGGTGGGTCAGGCGAGCCGCTGCTTGGGCTTCGCTACGAAATCTGCTGAGAACCGACGGATTTTCCGCTAGGTGCGAATGGAGAACCTTGATGGCGATCTTGCGCCCGAGATTGTGGTCGACGCCTTCCCAGACCTCTGCCATGCCACCACTACCGCGACGGACCACCATCTCGTAGCGCTCAGCGAGGCGACGACGAGTCATGCGGAGGTCCGGCGGGGTTTGCGCCATAGCGAATTACACCGTAGTTGGCGAGATGCCACGATTTAGAGCAGCTTTACTTTGAGCGTTGGTACGTGATGCCGATAATGCCGGGGCCACCATGGGTTCCGACGACGGCGCCGATGATGTTCGTCCGTGCACTCGCAACGGAGGGTATGTCGGAGACCGACAATACGAACTCGTCGATGTCGACCGCATTGGAATGCAAGATTGCAAGGTTTTCGATGTTGTCTCCGGCCCGGACGAGCTGATCTCGCAGCCACGCTAAGGATCGTTTGCGAGTTCGTTGACGGCCAGCGGCCACCACTTCGCCGGTCGATAGGTCAAGCAGCGGTTTGATCGACAACATGGCGCCAAATGCGGCCTGCGCGCCACCGATGCGTCCGCCCTTCTTCAGATTCTCCAACGTGTCGAGCGTCGCGTACACGTGTGTTCGGTTGCTCATGTCTTCGACGAGAGAGACGATCTCGTCCGCGTTCGAACCGGCCTTGGCGGCACTCGCGGCCGCGAGCACGATCGATCCGAGCCCGCCGGTTAGTTGCTTGGAATTCACCACGCGCACATCGATTGACACTTCATCGCTCGAAGCCGCGGTCCTCGCAGCTTGGATCGTTGCGGAAAGCGCTTCGGAGATGTTGATGCACACAACGCCGGTTGCACCTTCGGCTTGCATGGCGTTGAACATCTCGACAAAAGCGCCCGGCGAGGGAGCTGCGGTTTCCGGCAGGACCTCTGAGGCACCGAGACGACGGTAGAACTCGTTCGTAGAGAGCTGTGTGCGATCAACGAATTCCTCTTCGCCGAAGCGAATCGACAAGGGCACCATGCCGATTCTCCATTCAGCCAGCTCTTCGTCGGACAGATCGCAGGCACTGTCGGTCACGATGCGAATGGTCATAAATCAGACTCCGATGAGTTCTCCGGAATCCTCTGAGTCCGGTCGGGCGTGAACGTCGTCCCCGACTGTATCTCCATCTTTGCCGTGGTGACGTAGCCACCAACCGACCAATACCAGAATCGCGATGATGCCTATGACCACTCCGACTCCCGAGAATGCGAAGGCTCGGACCACGACTTCGGAAGATCCGAGCAACACGGAACGGTCGGGGCTGAAGACTTGAATACGAATTGGCGAGTCGCCTGAGCCGCGAGTCTCGATCGGCACCTCAATCCGATTTGATCCGGGAGTGAGCACAGCATCTACTTCGCGCCCCTCGGGGAAGTCCAACTTCTCGGAGTCGAGTACCAAGATCACCCTGGCATCGATGCCCAGGTTGTTGTCGATCAGAACCGGTACGTTCGACGTGCGTCCGGTCAAGGTGATGGTCTCGACGGGCGGGGTGGTGATCGAGCCATCCTTTTGGGTATCGATGATGTTGTAGATCTGTTCGATAAAGGCCGAACGTTGCACTTCATCATGGTCGCTGCTGGTGCTGAGCTCGAGTAGTTCGTTAAGCCGTTCGACCGACGACTCATCGCTAGCGATCACCGTCGCCCACGCGTCGATGGTCGTCTGGGCCTGGTTGAACTCGGTCCGAAACGAGCGGAGGTCGGTCGGAGCGATCTGGGGTCGAAGCTCACGTTGCAGTGGCGGGCTCAGCGTGTTGAGACCATCCGATGGAGCAAAGGTGGTCTCGGCGAGTGCTTCTTCGAGTGTGGCTCCGGTGAGCGTGGGGATCCGCTCGATGCCACTGAGCACGATATTGAGAAAGGACGAGTCGGGTACCCAGCCTCTGGGTGGACGAACCACGACGCCTTTGGCCACGTTTGGTTGTTGAATCGATAGCAACGTGAGTTCAGCGAGGAACCCATTCGCCGCGACCGGAACGGGATCAGTGCTCAAGAAATGGCCGCCAAGATCGAGATCGATCGCCATCGTCGGTACCGGGTCGATGCCAGGAGCGGGTACGAGGAATCGAGTCGTGAGCGGTTCGGGGAAGGTCTCATTGTCTAATGGCTCAAGATGGGTTGGTTCGACGATCGCACCGTTGATTCCCAGCTGCTGTAGCTCCGCAAGACCGTCGGCTGTAAGCGAGGGGTCGAGCACAGCGACGGCGTTGTCGGGGGAGAGTCCTGTCAGCTGTTCGGTGATCTCCTGGTTGCGCTCGTAGAGTTCGGCCAACACCTCGCTGAACTCGGCATCGATCCACGCCTGCTCTTCAAGACTCGCGAGTGGTTGAGGCAACAGTTGGTCGGCCGCCACCTCGGTGCTGATGGTGTCGAGAACGACTTGGGCGCCTTCGAGGTCGCTCCGGTCGAGCGCGAGCAATGTCTCACCTGTTATCGCCAAGGACACCCGCCCGGATCGATGTTGCGCGATGGCATCGATCAGGATTTCGAGCTCCGCGAGTTGTGCGGCAGTCAGCGTGCTTTGTCCGTCCGGAGCGATCGTCGCGTTCAGGCCGGGATCGAGTACGAGTGCCGTCGTGAGGGGAACACCTCGACCGATTCGGGGGATATGAATGATCGAGGTCAGGATGCTGTCGAGCACATCGCCGTCCGGGGAGACCAATGCGATTTCTACCGGGAACACAGCTGGAGCACCTGTGGTGGTGAGCACAGGACGTCCGTTGGAACTCGGCGTTGGTGTGGTCGATCGAGAGACTTCGATCTCTAAGGACAGGACCTCGTTGCTGGTCTCTTGCGCATCAGCAAGGACGATCGGATCAAGGCTGAGCACCGTCTCCGAGTCGGACGTGTCGGCGGTGAGGAAGTCAGCGCGCGATTCCCATGGACTGAGGACCCGGACCGAAACGGTCGAATCAGGATTCGCGCCCGCTACGCGTACTTGCGCGTTGAAGATGCCGCCTTCATCGACCCATGCGCTCTGGGCGACCAGTTCGACCGACCCGAGGTTCTGCGCTCCTGCAGGGGTTGCTATCCCAACGATCAGGAGCGCGGCGAGGACCGCGATCAGAATCCGCGCCCGCTGGCTCATCGCTGCCACTCCAGGACGGTCAATCGTTCAGCATCGAGGACGAAGCCATGTCGCTCGTACACCCTTCGAGCGGTGTCGTTTATCTCTTGGGTATTGACGAGCACCTCTTGGGCTCCGGCTCGACGTGCCCACGTCAGCGAGTCGGCGATGAGTTGTCCGCCGATACCTTGACGCCGAGCGCTCTCGGCCACACCGAGGCGCTGTAGGTAGCCGGTCCTGCCAGCGTGGCCAGTGATTGCATAGCCGACGATCGTGCGGTCGATCGTGGCAACGACGTATCGGTGGTTCGGGGTTGCCTTTCGGGCATGAGCGATGGCGTTGCGGTCGAATACCCAGAAATCGTCGAAGCCTTCCCGATCGATTCGCAGCACATCGTCGAGGTCACCGCGTCTCGCGTTGCGAATCTTTGTTAGTTCTCCGGCGGTCGGGATACGGGCCAAGTCATGGCGCAGTAGGTACAGCGACTCGCGGGGAGCGAAACCCGCTTCGAGAAATGGTGTCTGCTCGCGACTCCCGAGGGCGCTGGTGACGACGGGCCCCGGCGACTCCTGCAACTGAGATTTCAGGCGCTCGACATCATCTCGTCGGAGCATTCGCAACGGCACGATTTGGACGCGAAACGATGGATGTGGATCGCTGTGCTCGCGACGAACAATTCGAACGCCCCGCACGGGTCGGTGCAAACGATCCAGCAACATATACCACGAGGGTACTCAAGGTTCCCGTAGCCTCTGCGGCGTGCCCCCAATGAGCCAGGAAGTCTTCGACGAGATCCGTCCGCTAACCGAGACGTTCTCCAAGGCTGGGAAATCGCTCTATCTCGTGGGCGGGATCGTACGGGATCTCCAACTTCAGGCACCGATCGAGTCGCTCGACTTCGATCTCACCACCGATGCACGGCCACTGGAGATCAAGGAGCTGGTCGGACCGATCGCCGATGCGATCTGGGCCCAAGGCGAGCGTTTCGGGACCATTGGCTGTCGGATTGGCAATCGCCCATATGAGATCACCACCCACCGGGCCGAGTCCTATGGGGATGGCTCGCGCAAGCCCGAAGTGGAGTTCGGTGACAATATTGAGCTGGACCTGTCACGACGCGACTTCACGATCAATGCGATGGCTATACGGGTAGCCCAAGACGCTAGCGAGGCGGAACTGATCGATCCCTTCGATGGGGCACGAGATCTGGAACGGCGGGTTCTTCGAACGCCGATCGAGCCCGAAGTTTCGTTCCAGGACGACCCATTGAGGATCCTTCGGGCGGCGCGATTCATCGCCAGGTATGGCCTTACCGTGGACGACGGCGTCTTTGCTGCGGCAACATCATTGATCGATCGCATGCGAATCGTTTCGGTCGAACGGGTTCGAGACGAGTTCGACAAACTGCTCGCCACGCCGGCCCCGTCGGGCGGGATCGACTTCTTGCAATCCGTGGGGGCATGGCTCTATGTCGCGGAGACCGTGCCCGAAGACGAACTAACGCAACTGGGAGCGGAACTCGATCGCGCGGCAGTCGATCCGTCTTTGCGACGAGTCGTGGTGTTTAGTCACGTCCCAGCATCGGCTCGAGCCGTGCAGCTTGAATCGTTGCGATACTCCAACACCGACGCGCGCGTAATGCGACGGGTTCTCGCCGGATTGGACGTGATTGAGCACGGCGAGCGTGAGTTCGACGGGCCGACGGTTCGTCGACTGGTTGATCGGGTTGGCTACAAGTCGATTCCGCTTTTGCTCGACTTGATCAAGGTGCTTGATGTGACTGATCGGGAGTTTCCGAGGGTCTTTCGTGAACTTGAAGCCACAGAGGACCTTTCCGATTTTTCTCCGAGCTTGGACGGCGAGGCGGTCATGGAGATTTTGTCGATTCCCGCCGGCCCGGAAGTTGGGGCAGCGCTGGGGGTCCTCCGTGAGCGTCGTTTGGAAGAAGGCCCCATCGATCGCGACGGAGAAATTAGTTACCTCCGCGGTCGATACCGACGAGACCGGTAATCAACAGGGTTTATCCACAATTGGGGAAAACTCGGTGACTTGTTCACTGGCCGTTTACATGCGGTGACGCAACGTTGCGCTCGGTAGCAACTTTGTGAGGTATCTACACCATTAACTACCGGTTTTACGGGCTCTGAAGACTACCGAGGTGGGTAAGGAGGTGTCCCCTGTTGATTCAATGATGGTGTCGACTCGAAAGTTGGCTCGCGTCAACTGGGTAAAGACATCCCCGATGGCATGTGGATAGGTGAGATGCTCATTTTCGCCCAACGGCGCCCCAGATCCATAGCTTCGAACCACCACTTTGGACCCCTCATCAACCACTAGTGCCGCGGGGTGGGGGAGGGTAATAACGATCGGACGATCGATACGCAGTAGGCGGTGTGCTTGACGAAAGACGCGCCCGATGTTTTCGACACTGGCGAGACTATGAACAGCAACGATGGCATCGAAGCTGTCGGCGGGAAGGAACGCCAATTCGGCCAAGTCACCGTGGTGGGCCTCGACATGCACTTCGGCGACCTCGGCGGCTGTGCGGACTCGATCGATGTCCAGAGGGTCGGGTTCGATCGCAACAACGCGAGCTCCTTGGCGTGCCAGTGCGACCGCAGACCGGCCTGCCCCGCATCCAAGGTCGAGAACACGTTGACCGGTCACATCACCCAGCAATCGCCGGTCCAATCCGTCGGTGTGGTCGGGTCCAAGCTCAACGAAATCGTCGGGTCGGCTCGCTCCCGTTGGTCCAGCGGTCGTATAACGAGTCCATTCCTGCATCTCTGCGACTGTACTTTGCCGGTACCGTGTGAATCATGAGCCAACCGACTTGGGTTCGAGGATGATGTAACCGTGGTGCATGCTTTCGCCAACGGTGCCGGTGGCTCCATCGACTTTCGCATTGCTCGCGAACGCACGATCATGGCGTACAAATCGGGCGAGGCCACGCGTTCGGAAGTTTGCGATGCGCAGCGCGAGCTCATGCGGAATGCGAACCAGTGTGGGATGCCGGTCGAGGCGTTGTGCCCAATCTGTGGCAAGCAAACCCTGGTCGAAGTGCTGTACGTCTTCGGTCCCCGGCTTCCAGCCTCAGGGCGTTGCATCGTTACCAACCTGGACATGGATCGCATTCGTTCGTACTCCGGCGAGTTCACCGGTTACGACGTTGAGGTGTGCACGTCGTGTGGGTGGAACCACCTGATGCGCACCAACCCGGTGGTGTAGATCCCGTATTGCGCAGAGCGCAACTGCAAGCATGGACGTCATGGGACGCCCATCCATCTGGCTATTGGTCGTAGTGGCCGGTGTCGCGTTGTTCGCGGCATCTCCGGTAGCTGCAGCTCAAGACAGTGAGCCCTGGCGTTGGAACATTTCGATCAATGAACCGATCCGAGAGGCTGGGCGGGTCGTCGACTTTTCGCTCCGTGTCGAAGCACCACTCGACATCAACGTTGCCGAGGCAGCAGGAGAAGTCGCGGCAATTCTCGACGACGACCGATCGTGGACCGGAGTTGAGGACGTCGTGTTCCGCCTCACCGACGACCCATCGGCGGAATTTCTGGTCACCATCGCGACCCCGGCGACCACCGATCAGATGTGCCTGCCGCTCAACACCGTCGGTCGGCTCTCCTGTCGCCGTGGAAATCAAGTGATCCTGAATGCCGATCGCTGGGCTCGCGGGCCTGACGTCTATCACGACTCATATGACGGTTCGCTCGATGAGTATCGGCGCTACCTCGTGAACCACGAGGTCGGCCACTTTCTGGGCAAGGGCCATGTGCAGCCAGCGAGCTGCTCATCGACGACACGAGCACCAGTGATGATGCAACAGACTTTCGGCCTTCGCGGCTGCGCGATCAATGGGTGGCCAGCGCTCGATAACAGTGAAGTCCCTCCAGCGGTGGCCCCTTTGATCATCCAAGCGATGCGCGAGGCGGCGGGTATGTCGCCCGAGGCTGGTATCTCGGCCCGACTCCCGATCATCTTTCCGGGTCGGTCGGGGCGTTAGGTAGCTGGCCCTTGGAGGTGGCAAGCTTCGTTGAGCGATCCAACCCCATCCATCTCGCTATGACGTGACCACAACGACAGCTCCGCAGATTCGAAAGCTGAATTCTCTTCGAGGTATTGCCGCGCTCGTTGTGGTTGTTGCGCACTTCTCTGGGATTACGGGTTGGCTAGGTGGTTTTGCTGGGCTAGGAGCTGGTCAGCTCGGGGTGATGGTGTTCTTCGTGCTGAGCGGCTTCTTGATGGGTCACCTGTACGTCTCCCAAGAGCTAGGTTCTCGCAGCCTGTACCGCTACGCCGTGGCGCGGTTTGCGAGGGTCGTGCCGTTGTTTGCGGCGGTAGTTGCGCTCTCGATCGTCATGCCGAGAATTGGTTTCCCGGCAATCGGCTTCAACCTCGCGAGCCGAAGCGAGATCCTCTCGCACGTCCTCACCTTGGATGGAAAGAACATCCTCTGGACGATCCCGACGGAGCTCCACTTCTACGTCATTTTTGTGGCGATCTGGTTCGTGCTTCGACGCTTTGTGGGGCTGCGGGTGGCTTTCCTCGTAACCATTGTGGGGCTCGTGGTAGTTCTCGGCTTTCCTCGATTCCGCGGCGAGTTGGGATCGATTGCCTACGACATTCGGATCGTGCAGGTGATTCCCTACTTCGTCGTTGGGGTGATGTTGGCGCTCATTTATCGCCGATATCGCGATCACGTACCGCAGTCGAGTCTGTTCGTTGGAGCTCTGGCAGGAATCCCGCTGATGTACCCGCTCGTGTTTGAGGAGGTATTCGGGTTTCGCCATGGTCTGTGGAATGACCCGCTTGTGCTCGTTGTGGTTTCCGCGATCTTTGCGGTGATTCTCTTTGGTGTCCCCGACGAGTCGGTCATCTTGTCGAACCCGGTCGGGGACTTCCTCGGCAAGATCTCGTACTCGCTCTACCTACTGCACGTTCCGATCATGTCGGCCGTGCGAGATCTAGGTCTTCCAAACACACCCGCTTTCGTGGTCTTCGTTTCGTTGTCGGTAGTCATCGCAACGGTGGTGTTCTACGCATTCGAGTTGCCGATGCAGAAGTGGCTTCGTGGGCGCCTTCTCGCGGAAACATCGCGGCCTGCACAGACCCGTAGTGAGGTCCCTCGGGCGGAACAAATCTGATCAGGGAATGATCTTGGTAGGGGTTCTCGTTGTACCGATAGACTCAATAATGCTGCCGGTAGCCCCTGTGCACTGGACGGTAAGGAGAAAGCGATGGCCAAGGTCACCGTTCCAAAGATCGCTGCGCGCAAACGTGCTGCAGGAGAAGATGCGCTCGTCATGTTGACCGCGTACGACGCCCCCGGTGCTCGGGCGGCGAGCGACGCCGGTATCGACATGATCCTCGTGGGCGACTCGGTCGCGATGGTCGTGCTTGGCTATGACGACACGTTGCAGGTCACCGTCGACGACATCGCGCATCACACCCGCGCTGTCGCTCGGGCCAACCCGGACTGTCTCATCATCGGCGACCTGCCCTGGATGAGCTATCACGTCTCGGTCGAAGAGACCGTAAGAAACGCTGCGGAGCTCATTCGTGCTGGCGCACAGTGCGTAAAGCTCGAAGGTGGTCGCAAGCGCCTGCCGATGATCGAGGCACTGATCGACGCGGAAATCCCCGTCATGGGCCACGTCGGGCTCACCCCCCAGTCGGTACATGCGATGGGCGGTTTCAAAGTGCAGGGTCGCCAAGCCGAAGCGGCGATGGAGCTACTCGAGGACGCGAAGGCGCTCCAGCACGCGGGATGTTTCTCAATCGTGCTCGAAGGGATCCCGGTGAAGGTCGCAGAGGCCATCACCGACGCGCTCGACATCCCCACCATCGGTATCGGCGCGGGACCACATTGCGACGGGCAAGTGCTTGTGTACCACGATGTGTTGGGTATCGAAGACCGGTTCATTCCCAAGTTCGTCCGTCGTTACGCTGACCTGAAGACGGCAACGATCGATGCGCTGTCAAGCTATGCCGATGACGTTCGTTCGGGTGCGTTCCCGAACGACGACGAGAGCTACCACCTCGCTGACGACCAAGCCGAAGCCTTCGGCCTCTACGGTTCCGGCGGCCCAGACTCGTAGCTAGTTGGTCTATGCCAGCGCGTCGGGTTTACGATGCGCGCCATGGAATTCGACACCGCAGCATCGACCGTTGAGGTCACCGACAGCGGCGTTCAGTTGCGATGGTCCGATGGTGCTCGGAGTCGTTTCCATGCGCTGTGGCTCAGGGATAACTGCCCGAGCGGCGGCGACAAGCGCACTGCCACCCGCACCTATTCGGTTGTGGATCTTGATCCGTACTTGGCGGTCATCGATGCTTACCCCAACGACGACGGGGATCTAGAGATCGAATACTCCGATGGCCACGTGTCGACCTTCGACTTCGACTGGTTGCGTGACCATTCCTATGAGCTCCACGATCGGAAGCGGCTCGGCGAACACCAAACGTTTCGCGCTGGCGACAGTCTGGCGATAGTCACGTTTCCTGCGCGTGGGAGTGTCGAGCATTTGGAGCTGCTGGAAGCTGTCAACACCTTCGGCGCGGCGTCGATCGAAGGTGTCCCGTCTGACGGACTTGGCACCGAGTCGCTTGCAGCATTGTTCGGCCGGGTACGAGAAACCAACGTTGGGCGCATTGTCGAAATCGTCGTTGAACCTGATGTGTGGGACCTCTCCGAAACGGGCTTGGCCGTCGATCCACATACCGAAGATCCCTACCGATACATGCCTCATGGATGTTCGTTCCTACATTGCCTCGAGGCTTCCGAGGGTGGCGATTCGCTACTGGTCGACGGCTTCGCGATCGCGGAGGAACTCCGAGACGAAGACCCGGACGCGTTTGACCTATTGAGTGAGATTGCGGTGCCCTTCCTCCGTCACCGCACCGATGCGGTTAGTCGAGGTGAGGATGCCCACCTGGTGGCCTACGCGCCGATAATCAGCCTTGATCGCGATCACCAGATCTGCGGCATTCGCTTCCACGAACGCTCGATGGCTCCACTCGATCTAGAACCGAACCTGGTTGAGCGGTACTACCGAGCGTTCATTACGTTCACGAAGATGGTCAACGACCCGAGCCGCGCGATACAGGTTGAGCTTCAACCCGGACGAGCGCTCGTATACGACAACCAACGGGTACTGCACGGCCGCGGCGCACTCTCGCTCGATGGCGGGAGACAACGTCTCCGCGCCGGCACCGTCGATCGCGACCAATTCCACAGTCGCCTTCGTCGCCTACGCGAAGTCCACGAGCGAGCGGGTGTAGACGATGTGTTGCCGCAGGGAGCGGCTAGTTAGTTACGCAGCGAGTTGGTTGTTGCCGGTGTCGTCGATGTCGGTTTCGCCATCGTTGAACCAGTGTCCGCCATCAGCGAGGTACCGGAAACTCACGACTTCGCCTTTGCCGATCTCGACCGATGCGCTGCGGGTTCCGTTGCTTCGCTTCTTCATCGGGGTCACCAAGGGATCCCAATTGTTGAAGTCACCGACAACCGAAGTGTGCGCCGGTGCGTCTTCGATCGGGAGAGCAAACGTCACCTTGGTTACGCCGCCTTTGGATTTTTGTCGCTTAATCACGATTGCTCCTCCAAGAGTCAGTTCATCTTCCCTTCGGCGCAATGTGGCGTTTCTTGAGCGGCTACGCGAGCAACCCTGGTTCTTGTCGTAGCGAGATCTACGATGAACGGTCGTGCTTGCAATCCGTTGTCGAATCTTCCAGACGCCGGCGCCCCACGACCTGGAGGTGCATGACGACGTCGTCGTGGAGGTCGATGGTGACACTATTGCGCGGGTCATTGATGCGGTGGACTATCGCGGTGATGTCGACGTCGAACTCGGTCCTAACCAAGTTCTTGTCCCCGGGTTCGTCGACCTACACATACACGCCCCGCAATGGCCTCAACTCGGGACCGGGTACGACGTACCGCTCGACGAATGGCTTCTGGAGTACACCTTTCCAACGGAGGCCCAATTCAGCGACGCCGACTATGCCCGCGATGTTTGGGACGACATGGTGCCGAGCTTGTTGGCACATGGAACCACGACCGCGGTGTACTACGGATCGATCCACGTAGAAGCAACAACCGCCCTCGCAGAGGCGTGCATCAACTATGGGCAACGTGCATGGGTTGGACGCACCGCTATGGATCACCCGACGGGCACTCCGGACTACTACCGGGACGCAACACCTGCTGATGCGCTCGCATCAACCAAGAAGTCGATCGCCGAGATTGAGCACCTCGAAGATCCGCTGGCCCTCGTGCGGCCAATCATCACCCCGCGCTTCATCCCCGCCTGCACCGACGAGTTGCTCACCGAATTGGGAGCGCTGGCCGAAGAGACTGGCCACCTTGTGCAAACCCATTGCTCGGAGAATGACTGGGAACACAACTATGTGTTGGAGCGCCACCACATGTCCGACGCCGAGTCGCTCGATCGATTCGGGCTGCTGCGCGCCAACGCCGTGCTCGCGCATGGCTGTCTCCTCGGCGATTCCGATCTAGACCTGATCGCGGCTGTTGGGGCTGGCATCGCCCACTGTCCGCTCAGCAACATCTACTTCGGTGATGCAGTGTTCCCCGTGCGGCGGGCAATGGAACGCAACGTCCTGGTTGGTCTCGGTACAGACATCGCAGGCGGACCCTCGCCGTCGCTGATCAGCCAAGCCGCTCGATCGATCGATGTTTCACGCCACCTGGAGAACGGTGTCGATCAACGCCTCGACGCGGACTCTCGGGGTGTGAACGACAGCCGCATCAACGCGACGACTGCTTTCTATCTCGCCACACTCGGCGGAGCCCAGGTTCTAGGGGAACCACTCGGATTGATCGAACCAGGCCGCAAGTTCGATGCCGTCTCCATCTCGCTCGATCGCATCGACAACGTGCCGGGTTGCGATCAACCCGAGCGTCAATTCGAAAAACTGGTGCGACTTGGCGGACGCAGCGACGTCACGGCGGTATGGGTTGCAGGCAAACAGGTGATCTAGTGGGTGAGGTGGAACCGAAGCGTCGCTGTGGCAAAGTCGTCTCATGACATTGCGTCGAATGGTTGGTTTGATCTTCGGTCTGGGGCTGGTTTTCAGCGCGTGCGGTGACGATGACGTGAACCCGGTCATCGCGGAGGCTGAAGCCGAGATCATTGAACTACTTGAGACCGAGGAAGGTAGGGGCCAGTTGGCGGCAACGCTTTCGGTTGGGTCTCCGATGACCTTTGAGGAATCCGAGTGCTTCATTGAGAACAGTTCGAGCCGGGACCTCGCGGGCCTTATCGCTCTCGGCGCAGGAGAAGCTGGCATCAACATCAACGAGGTTTTGGAGCCGATTCGCCAGGCGATGGAAGCGTGCGGCGTGCAGCTCGATTCGTTCAACGTTCAGTAACTGATTAGGAACAGATCGAGCAGTAGTTGCTCATGAGGGGCCGATCACCAAGACTGACCCGGTGACCAACGCTGCACCCCTACCCCCGGGGAACTTCTCCAATCTTCCGCAGCCGCCCCCTCCGCGCCTGATGCCACCACCGGCACAAGCACCTGGGTGGCATGCCGATCCATGGGGAGAGGGCAACTGGCGCTGGTTCGACGGTCAGCAATGGACCGCTCACATCGATCGGCCGCGGCCGGTTCTCCAGCCCCCACCGCCAGCCGGCTTGGTAGTTGGCGGGGGAGTAACCCCAAATTTGACGACGTCGCCGACTCCGGTCGACTCGAAGAAGCCGCGCCTACCATCGTTTCTTTCGGTCCCCGTTGTGCTGGCCGCGATTCCGAGCATCGGGTTGCTTCTGATCGCTTTGGTCACGAGTCCCTTTCCGACGTTGTTGGGACTGACGACCTTCTTCATCGTGGCACCACCTCTGCTTTGGCTCGACCGTCTTGAACCCGAGCCGTGGTCTTCGAAGGCGCACACCTTTCTGTGGGGTGCATTCGTCGCCGGGATCATTTCGCTAGTGGTCAACACCACCGTGGCGACCCTTACGAGCGAGACGGTGGCTGCCGTAGCGTCGGCGCCGATTATCGAGGAGCTCACCAAGACACTGGCCATCGTGTGGATGGTGCGTCGTCGTGAGGTTGATGGACTGATCGACGGACTCGTGTACGCGGGATGGTCTGCCCTGGGTTTCGCGATGATCGAGAACGTCAGCTTCTTCTTCCTCGCTGACGAGCAAAACATGTTGACCGAGGTCTTCATCGGCCGAGCGCTTGCCACCCCGTTCGCGCATCCGTTGTTCACGGCGTGGAGTGGACTCGCGATCGGCCTTGCGGTCAGGCGGCGAAAGCCGTTGTGGACGGCCACCTGGGGACTGCTTGTCGCTATGGGGTTACATGCTGCGTGGAACGGCTCGATTTCGATTGCCGAGAGCGAATCGGGCATGGTGGTGGCGGGCATCGTCTTGTTGTCGTTCGTTGTGCTGTTTGTTCTCACGACGATCGGTGTGATCGTGCTTCGTCGACGCGACCAGCGGCGGTACAACATGCTGGCTCCTGCGATCGCCGCGCGCTACGGCGTGCCGCTCGATCGAGCCCAGATGCTCCTCGATGCTTCGAAGCGTCGAGACGTACGCAGGGCCCTTCCCAACGCGCAAGCGCGGGTGCAGCTCGACGCTGAAGCGAGCGCGCTCACACGACTGGCCGCGATGCTCGATTACGACGGCATGCCTGTACCTGACCAGGAATCGCGTCTGGTATCGGCGCTTGCTGCGGCACGGGGTTCGGGTCAATCCACCTAGCCTGACGGATATGGCAACGCTGGTTTGTTTTCATGCCCATCCCGATGACGAGGCGATTTCCACCGGAGGGCTCATGGCCCGGGCCTCAGCGAGCGGTCATCGAGTGATACTCGTCTGCGCAACTCGCGGTGAGCAGGGCGAACCAGTCGAAGGCGTCCTTGAGGAGGGGGAAGCGCTTTGGGAGCGACGAGTGCAAGAGCTCGGAGTCTCTGCGGCTGCGCTCGGCGCGGAACCCCCGCGGTTCCTCGACTACGAAGACTCCGGGATGATGGGTGAACCAACCAACGATAATCCGGCATCGTTTTGGCAGTCCGACCATGACGAGGCGGTCGCTCGTCTGGTCGCAATCTTGAAAGAAGTAGACGCGGACGTGTTGACGATCTACGACGACCACGGTGGATACGGGCACCCGGATCACATTCGAGTGCACACCGTCGGCAAGGCAGCAGCGGCTCAGGCCAACGTCGAACAGGTCTTTGAAGCCACGATGAACCGGGACTACATCCGAGCAACGATTGCGGAGATGGTCGCGAACAATCCGGAGATGGAAGAACCCGAGGTAGATGTCGAAACGATGGGCACTGAGGCCAACGACATCTCCTACCAACTCGATGTCACCGACCTGATCGACGCCAAGCGCGAGGCCATGGTTGCCCATCGAAGCCAAATCGGACCCGACAGCTTCTTTCTCACCATGCCCGATGAAGCTTTCGCAGTGGCCTTTGGCGTGGAGTTCTTCAACGTGCCCGGTGTGAGCAACACCGGCGGTCCCGAGATCGTCTCGATGCTTCCCGGGCTATAGCAGCCGTCGATGAGGCGAGAGACTATTCGCTAGGTGGAACTTCAGCGACGGTCGTTGTGGGCGCTGTGGTGGTGGTTTCTGTTGCTGCGGTTGTGGTGGTGGGAGCGGTTGTGGTCGTCGGTGCTGCTGTCGTTGTGGGCGCTGTGGTGGTGGTAGGAGCCGCTGTCGTTGCGGCCGGAGCAGCCGTTGTCGTCGTCGCGGAATTTTCTATGGGTGCCGCGCTTGGTTCCTCCTCGACTGCGCCGGTACCGCTCTGCGCTGCAGGTCGCGGAACCGCACTCGGTGCTTCGACGGCGAGATCGGTGTCGGTCTCGGTATCCAAACCGAACGCGACAGCCGAGGTCGGACCGAACTGATCGAAGCCACCGCTACCTTGCCGAGCGACGACGACGGTCTCGTTACCGCTTCCGTCGTCAAGGACGATCGATGGAAACTCGCCTGTGTCTTCGAATTCGAGGCCGTTCGCGAGGTCTTGAGCTCGCTCGGTAGCCCTCCCCATCGCGGACACGACATCGTCAGCATGAATGCCGTTAGACACCATCGCGTAGCCGCCAGCGGCCAGCGCTCCAACAAGCAACAATTTTCCAGATGTAGTCATCCTTGCCCCCTGTAACAACAGCAGATCAAGTCATCGGCAAATTCGCGCTGGTTCTTGACCACGTCAGGTGATAGAACGCCCCCATGGCCTCCACACAAACCGACAGTGCAGATATTGAGTTCTTCTTCGACCCCGTTTGTCCCTTTGCCTGGATTACTTCGCGATGGATCGAAAAGGTGTCGACACAAAGCGACTTCAAGGTTGACTGGCGTTTTATTTCGCTACGAATCCTGAACAAGGACAAGAACTACGCCACCGACTTTCCTCCAGAGTACGAGCACGGCCACACCGCCGGGCTACGCATGTTGCGAGTGTGCGCCGCGGTCAGGGACGAACTCGGTATCGAACCCATCGGCGCGCTGTATGCCGAATTTTCCGGACCGAGCTTCGATGCCGAACCCAACGAGGAGGATCAACTTGCGTTGGGGACCATTCCCATGATTGAGGCGGCATTAGAACGAGCAGGTCTGCCCACGACCTACGCAACCGCGGCCGACGACGAGTCCTGGGACGCACTCCTCGAGGAAGAGACCGAATTGGGGCTGTCTCGTACCGGCCGCGAAGTGGGCACGCCGATCATTACCTTCCAACCCCCCGACGGACTCTCCTTCTTCGGGCCTGTGATCAGCCGCATCCCATCCGACGAAGAAGCGGTTCCGCTCTGGGATGCCGTGATGACTCTGGCCGCCTACCCAGGCTTCGCCGAAATGAAGCGATCCTTGCGAGAGACGCCGCAGCTTCGGGTGTTCGGAGAACTCAGCGACACCCCCGAATTTGAAGATTGGCAGGGTGGAGCTCGAGCTGCGCATCTCCCCGATGCGTAGGATTAAGTCGAAACGCGCGCGATTCCGATACTTACCCGGCTAGCGTTTTAGCCGAACGCACTCGAAGGACGACCTGATGGCTGGATCTGCAGCACCTGAACCGAAGCCCGATCTCGGCTGGAAGGCCACCGTCGCTGGGTTCGTTTTCGCTGCCACGATCCTGACCGGGTTCGGTGTCGCCACCGCGACGAACCACGAGGACAACTTCGACAAGGACAAGACCGAAGAAGTGTCCGAAGATGCCGAGTCGGGAGAAGCTGAGGGCTAGCCTCCTAGGCCTCAGACCATGTCAGCTAAGAATGCGGCAAGGTCGCAATTGCTGCTCACTTCGCGGACGTCGCACAGAGTTAGCATCTCCCTCATGTCTGGGTCTTTGTCGAGGATGCGGTTTCGGTGGATTGTCGGCGCCCTCTGTGCTGCCTTGGTAGCGGCAGCGTGCGCCAGTTCTACCGATACCCAGACCACACCTGCTGAGACCGCGTCGAGTCTGGTTCCCACCGACGATGCGTCAGAAGGTGGAGATAGCGCCGACCCCGAGCCCGAAACGGTCGAGCCCACAACGACGACCGGTGACCCTGTGGAGGACCCCGCGGTCGCGGAGATTGGAACGCAGAACACCGAACCACCCGAACTAGCCGAACAAGTGGCTTGTTCGACCGTCCCCGCTGAGGGGCGAGTGGATGTTCGTAGCGATGGGAATCGACTCAGCACGGCATCGATCGACCTCACGACTGCATCGGCATTCGACGTCGCGCTGCCGAGCACCATCGAGTGGGTCGTTCCATCGCCGACGGGCGGCTGGTTGGTGACTACGACGGACCAGACCGCACATCAAGTAACCGACGCGGGCGTTGTCATCGACCTCGGGTCGGTTGGTGCGACGCCTGCGATCGTTGATGCTGACGGCGGGATTGGCTCCGCCTTCGACGGTCATGACCGCTTCGATGATCCGCTGCTTGATGGCCGCGTAGTTCGCAGCGGATCGCTGTTGGCGGTGCTTGCTTCGCCGACCGACCAATACGCCCACAATGTGCTCGGGGATGCAATCGAAGCTGCGGCGATTGAGTGGGTCGATATTTGCGACGGTACGTCTGGACGGATTGCCGTGCCCGCGGAGGACGTCATCGAAGGGATCGCGCCGATCCTCGCTGACATCGATGGAGACGATGTGGTCGAGGTCCTCGTGACGTTGTCGAATTCTAGTGTCGGCGCTCGCTTGGCTGCCTATGAGCTGGACGGGCCATTGTTGGCTGAGTCGGCGCCGATCGGTCAGGGCAATCGCTGGCGCAATCAGCTCGCCGTGGGTCCCTTCGGTCCGGAAGGCCAAACCGAGATCCTCGATGTGCAAACACCCCACATCGGCGGGATCCTCCAAGCCTTCCAACTCGTTGAGGGCGAGGGTGGAGCGACGCTTGAACGCGCGGCGGCGTCAGCGGGTGCCTTTACCTCACATCCAATCCGCACCCGAAACCTCGACATGGGGATCGCCCTCGACGTCAACGATGACGGCAACATCGATGCGCTCGTGTCGGCCTTTGAGCGCGATCGGATCATCGGCATGACCCGCACCAACGACCCCGGGGGCTGGGCTCCGATCGCCGAAGTTCCCCTCCCGGGCACCCTCACTTCCAACGTAGCGGTCTCGGACTTCGACGTTGATAACCCAGCTATTGCCGCGGGAGCCGGCACCACACTTCGCATCTGGCGCTAGCGCGTTTCGACTAGTCAGAGGCTAGGGGGTGAATGGTGGTAGGTCGGGGTCGTTGTTTCGTATCTCGTCTTGGGGCGGTGGTGATTCGCCGGGCGGGAATGATCCACGAAATTGCCGGGCGCGAATCCACACGTACGTGGCTGCGATCGATGCACTAAGAAGGGCGCTCCCCGTGACGAAGTCTGCGATTTCTGTAGGGACGCCCAACGAATCACTCTGCCGGTCGAACCCGGCCGATAGCGACCCGATGGCGGTAAGCCCGATCACCACAATCGCGGCGAAATGAAACAGCAACTTGAACGGACCCGCAACGTAGCCGAGCGCGATGAGGGCAATTGCCCCGGCCATGAACAAGATGCCAACAAAAGCGTTGACCGCGGTGAGGCCAATGGTCGAACTGCCATCGATAAATGCATCCTGGGGAAAACCGAAGACGCGAGAAGCAAGGATCGTGACTCCGATGATCGCTAGCGACCCAAATAATCCGTCGACGAGAAGCTTGCTGACCAGACCCCACGCGGTTGGGGGAAAGCGGTTGTCTGTCGCGCTCACCGGCGTTCGGTCCTCGCTCATCGCTCGCTCAATCTAACTAGTCAGGGTTGTCGACGCGGTAGCTCTCGCTCTCGTCTCGCCGCCAACACCAGACGGTACCTGAGCTTGATGCGAACGGTCGGGGCGCGCCCGCGGTCCGAACATCGATCCGGGACATGTCGGAGTTAGGCTCGAGCAATGTCTGTTGGCACCAACGTCGAGGCCTCTCCTCGCCACGGTCTGGCGCGCAATGAGTTTGTCGCGATGATGTCGATGTTGATGGCGACGATCGCGATCAGCATCGACACGATCCTTCCCGCCTTCGACGAGATCGAAGCTGAGTTCGGTCTCGACCCGATCGACTCGCCGATATCGCTCACCATCACCGTATTCTTCGTCGCGATGGGTGTAGCCACGTTGGTCTGGGGGCCGTTGGCTGATCGCTACGGCCGCAAACCCGTGATGTACGCAGCGTTGGCTTTGATCGTCGTGGGAGCGCTCATCTCGACCTTTGCATCGTCGTTCGGTGTTTTGCTGGCCGGGCGGGTCCTCTGGGGAGCGGCTGCTGCAGGCCCGCGAACGGTCATTCTCGCGATCGTTCGCGACTGTTACGAAGGCGACGTGATGTCCCGGATCATGTCGTTCGTTACAGCGGTGTTCTTGGTGGTGCCGATTTTGGCGCCCGGGTTGGGTGAGCTGCTCCTCGCATTCGGTTCGTGGAGGCTCACCACGGCGGCTGCGGCAGCCCTCGCCGTCGCCGGTGGCATCTGGTTTGGCCGGCTCAACGAAACACTCGCTCCCGAAAGCGTTCTGCCACTGGAGTTCGGTCGAGTGGCGCGAGCTGCCAAGACCGTGGCTACCAACCGCCACACCATGTTGTTTACCCTGGCGACCACGTTGGCCTACGGCGCGTTCTTCCCCTGGCTCGGAAGCTCCACCCAAATGATCGGCACGATCTACAACCGAGCGTCCCAGTTCGCCTTCTTCTTCGGACTCAACGCGGCGCTCATGGCCGTCACGATCATGATGAGCGCACGAGCGGTTGCGCGCTTTGGAACCCATCGCGTGCTCTTCTTGATGATGAGCGCATCGGTCGTGACAGCGGGGGTGTACGTAGTCGCGTCACTCGGCTCGGGTGGCGTCCCACCGTTCTGGTTGTGGTTCGCACTCGTCACGATCCTTACCGCAGCCAACTCTTCGACCACCCCGTTGTTGCAGACCCTTTCGCTGGCGCCCATGGGTGCCATTGCTGGCACCGCCTCTTCTGTGACCGGTGCGATCGTGTTCATCGTGGGCGGCATTCTCGGCTCGATCATTGACGGGTTTATAACCACCACGGTCACGGCCTTCGGCGTAGGGTTCCTCGTATTCATCGGAGGAGGCCTGCTCGCAGTACTGCTAGGACGGTCTCCCGATGTGGAGCCTGCACTATGACCCTCCTTTTCGATGCCGACGACACCTTGTGGGAGAACATCTCCGTCTTCTATGCGATCAATGAGCGTTATGCGGAGTGGGTAAACGTTGACCTCGACCCCGACCAAATCGGACGTGATCTAGATCAGATCCAGAAGTCGTTCGTTGGCACCTACGGCTACGGACGGGAGACCTTTGAGCAGTCGCTGCTTGTTGGGGTGAGCCGTTTCGCCGATCGTAAACCCACCGAGGAAGACCGTGCGCACATCGCCGAGCTCGTGCGACCGTTGCAGTGGGAAGAACTCGAACTCTACGACGGGGTAGAAGACACCCTCGCCGCGCTCAAGCAGTCGAACCGACTGATTCTTGTCACGAAGGGCAACCACCAGGAGCAGACCTCGAAAGTCGAGCGCACCGGGGTCGGCAAGTACTTCGAAGCTCTGGAGATCCTGGTGGAGAAGACGCCCGATGAGTACGCCCGAATCGTGACTGAATACGAAATCGACATAGGCGACTCGTGGATGATCGGGAACTCACCCCGGTCCGACATCCTCCCCGCATTAGAGGTGGGTCTCGGCGCGGTGCATATCCCTCACGACCAAACCTGGAGCTTGGAGGTCGCCGACATGCCCGACCATCCTCGGCTACTCCACCGGCAACGCTTCACTGACCTGCGCGAGCTGTTCGGATGATCGACGTCAATTGAGTCGAGCTAAACCGACTCGTAGCGGCGTAGTGAATCGAAGAATTCGTCGAAGCTTTCCCAGGTGATTATGCGCTCAGGCCAGTCTTTATCGTCAAAATCGACGAATCCGACACTTACCCTTCCGGCGACTCGGTAATCGAGAAAGAGTGTCTCGCGG
>CAYUKM010000005.1:0-18989 GCA_964445255.1 uncultured Acidimicrobiales bacterium | reverse complement strand
ATAGACAGCATTCGATTGGGTCGGCCTGAAAGGGCTGCTTCGCGGCTAGCGACGTCCTAGGTCATCAGCGCGGTGACTACTGCCACCGCATTTGCAGCCATGCCGGCCACTACTAGGCGCTGAAGATGAATCCGAAGATCCAGCATTTCGCCGCGCAGCTCGTGCCTGAGATCGATCATTTCGCCGCGCAGCTCGCCCCGTAGTTCAGTCATTTCGCCGCGCAGTTCGCTACGCAGCTCGGCCATCTCACCGCGCAGTTCGTTACCGAACGCGTGCATGTCGGTCCGAGTCACGAGTTGGTCAGCGGGTTCGTTGGGAAGCAGTTGCATAAGTTTGTCGGCGGGTTCGGTGCCGAGTGCGTTCTCGAGGGTGTTGAAGAGATCGCGTCGATCCCGCTCGGTAATGGCCATAGCCAGTTTCTCAGTTCGTGTGGAGTTCGTCGAGGAGGAACTTCGCTGGCCGTTCCACGAGGCATGATTCGAACGTATAGCCGTGCTGCGACAATTTCGTCGGCGACTAGTGTTGCGGGGTGAGTAACGACACCAACACCACTGACGATTCCCACCTTTGGCTCGAAGAGGTCGAGGGCGACGAGGCACTCGCTTGGGTGCGGGCGCAAAACGAGCGCACCCTCGCGGCACTTCAGTCCGATCCGAACTACGACGAGATCGAAGCCGCCGCACTCGAGGTGCTGACCGCGGAGGACCGCATCCCCTATGGCTCTATCCGCGACGGCATGGTCTACAACTTCTGGCAGGACGAAACCAACGTGCGCGGCCTGTGGCGTCGCACCCCGATCGACAGCTATCGCGGCGATGACCCCGAGTGGGAGACGATCCTCGACATCGACGAGCTCGCCAAAGCCGAGGACGCCAACTGGGTGTTCAAAGGAGCCAATGTGTTCCGCCCGCCGGCAGGGCCCGCGACCAAGGCGCTGCTGTCGCTATCCGACGGTGGCAAGGACGCCATCGTGCAGCGCGAGTTCGACATCGCCATGAAGTCCTTTGTCACCGACGGCTTCATCACCCCGGAGGCCAAGCAAGGCGCGATGTGGGTCGATGACGACACGGTGTTGATCGCCACCGATTGGGCGGACGAAGACCAACCGACGGTCACCGAATCGGGCTATCCCTTCGTCGTCAAGCGCTGGACCAGAGGCACTCCGCTCGCAGAGGCCACGGAGGTACTCCGGGGCACGCCCATCGACGTCGGTGTGTTCCCATTCACCATCGAACTCGAGGACGGAAGTCTTCTCACCGGCGCCACCCAGGCCGACTCCTTCTTCACCTCGACCTATTGGCTGTTTACCGACGGCGATCCCGTCCAGTTTCCTATCCCGCCGAAGTCGAGCCCGAACGGCGTGTCGCATGGACGGCTGCTGCTCTCGCTTGAAGAGGACTGGCAACCCCAAGACGACGCGTTCGCTACCGGGGATCTCGTGGCGTTCGACCTCGATGCATTCCTAGACACAAAGACCTTGCCTCCGGTGGAGCTCGTGTTTCATCCGACCGAGACGCAAGCGGTCGGGGGCATCGCAGTCGCGAGTGGCGCAACGTTGCTTGCAATTTCCGACAACGTCGTCGGCAAGGTGCTGCGCCTAGAGCCGACCGATGCCGGCTGGTCGACCACACCGATCGATCTTCCCGGAACTGGTGACGTGAGCATCGCCTTCGCCGATCTTCGAGAGCAGACTGTGCTGCTCAACTACGAGGACTTCCTCACCCCAACATCGCTACTCGAACTCGACAGCACCACCGAGCAGATCGACACTCTCAAGACACTTCCAGCCCGCTTCGATGCCGACGGGCTCGTGGTCGAGCAACATTCGGCCACGTCTACCGACGGTACGTCGGTTCCATACTTTGTCGTCCGGCGCGCAGATAGCGAACTCGACGGGACCACCCCGACGCTGCTCTACGGGTACGGCGGGTTCCAGGTATCGCTGAACCCCAGCTACAGCGGCAACATTGGTCGGAACTGGTTGTCTCGCGGGGGAGCATACGTACTGGCCAATATTCGTGGAGGCGGCGAGTTCGGGCCAGCGTGGCACCAGGCCGGGCTCACCACGCACCGCCAGCGGGTCTTCGACGACTTCATCGCGGTCGGCGAATCCGTTGTTGCGTCCGGGCTTACGTCGCCGGAACACCTCGGAATCATGGGTGGCTCCAACGGCGGGCTGTTGATGGGTGTCATGTTGAACCAGCGCCCCGACCTCTGGAACGCGGTGGTCTGTCAGGTGCCGCTACTCGACATGTTGCGCTACCACCTGCTGCTCGCCGGAGCGTCCTGGGTCGATGAGTATGGCTCACCCGACGATCCCGAGGAGCGGGCATTCCTCGAGACGATCTCGCCGTACCACAACTTCGATTCAGCCTTGCCGTACCCGACCCCGCTGTTCGTCACCTCTACCAAGGACGACCGGGTGCACCCAGGCCACGCCCGCAAGATGGCCAAGCGCTTCGAGGAAGCGGACCTACCGTTCTGGTACTACGAGAACATCGACGGCGGACACTCCGCGGCGGCTAATCAGACCGAGGCAGCGAAGCGCACGGCACTCGAGTTCACCTACCTGATGGCACAACTCTCGGCCGACTAGCGCTGTTCGGCGTACGGGCCATCGTGACGACTACGGCTATGACGAACAACACCGCAGATACCGCCCCCGTCCACTGCAGCGAGTCGAGGGGTTGTCCCCAGCCAACGGCTGTTGCCGCTTGACGTTCGGCAGCGAACAGAGGAAGCAGCTTGGCCAAGGTCGATCCTGCGTCTACGACGAATTCGTAAGTGTTCGCGGGCGTTCAACAGATCGACCAGACCTGGCTGCTGCGGGCACCATCCGAGAGATCCATCGATTCGCACAGAGCCGGCGTCGGGTTTGAGAATGCCCGCGGAGATATTCATGAACGTCGACTTACCCGCGCCGTTCTCACCGACGATCGCGACGGACTCGCCGCGCTGAACCGTGAGGTCGGCTCCTCGCAACACCGATTTCGAGCGAAACTATTTCGTGATCCCGACCGCCTCCAACATGGTCACCACCGTACTGCGACCCGTCGCCGACGCGAGTCGCGCCTTCCCCAAGGCCGAGCGCCATCTAGACTCTCAGCCGTGTTGCACTACGCCGTGGAAGCTGCATTCGACGATCTGTTGTGTCGATGGCGCGCGTACGAGGACGTCAAGACCCATGAGAATTCGACGTTCCGAGCTCTCGGGGATGCGCGTACCGCTTTAGATTACGCCAGGGACCGGATGCACAGTCTGCGCATAGCGATGTACCCCGCGAATCACGAGCTTGAGTCGATCGTGGATTCGCTGTGGTGTGAGACCCTCGACATGGTCGTACACCTCCGCCGCGATGATCGCGATCCTGAGTCACCCGCAAACTTTCGCTGCGCTTGCGGGCACTTGGTTACCATCGATGCTGCTCGCGTCACTTACTGACTGGATCGTTGGCTTTGCGGTGATGCACGAGGCCTTCGGTCGACTCCAGTAGAATGCCACTATGAACTCCGCGGGGATTTCGGTACATGGTTTCTGATCTGTTGGCGAGGGTTGCCGCAGCGTTGCTGCCAAGCGACCTGCATCAGCGCTACCGCGATGAGTGGCTGGCTGAGCTGAATGTTGTTCGAGACACCGCGGGGCGGGGGGCGGCTGTCAGCTTCGCGGGTGCACTCTTTCCGGCTGCGGTACGTACCACCCTTGATACGCGCGCTGACGACGAAACTGCGTACGGAGAAATGGCGATCGCTGCACTGTGTGCATTACCCCCTGTGCTCTTTCTCTTGGGGTTTGGTCTGTTCCAAAACTTGTGGGTGTTGGTCATCGCGCAAACGCTGAGCCTGATCGGGATCCTGCTTTGTTCTCATGGGATGTGGCGAAACGAGGGGCGACTGCTCGATACGGTTAGCCCGCGTATTGGCCTTGTGTGCGTGATGGTGGGAGCCATTGCGGGGATTGTGCTCATTGAAAGCAATCCTGCGCTTGCCGCGGTGCGACCCGACGAGGTCATTCCATCTGAAATCCCGAACGCGCTGATTCCGATCGGATTCTTCTTGCTCGTCGCTGCCCAATACACAGGGCGCTGGCGGCGCCGATTCCATCAGGCTGCCTTTGTGATTCTCGCTCCCGGCGCGGCCGCCGCTGTTCTGGTCGCGACCATCAACGCGGCGAACAGCTCGGGTGCATCGGCGTTCTTGTCGCTGCTGTACGGCGTTCCGATCCTGGGGCTCGCGTGGGCGGCCTATGTGATTGCCGGACGTTCAAAGGTCTTTGCTGAAGAAGGAGCAGTCGTTCCTGTCACAGGGCTCGACTAGGTTCTTTCTCACGATCCAAATTCGGATTTACGTCTCGGTGTTTGTAGCATCAGGTGTTGACGTTTTTGGCGTGGTCCCCGGACCGTCGTTAGAAATGTCAGCAATCTGAAAACAGATGCCCTGCTCCGAAAGTCGGAGCCTCGGTGAAGAACCGAGTCCATAGGGAGGTGATGCTCCACATGCGAGCGTACGAATTGATGGTCATTTTTGACGCTGACGTTGCTGATGCAGCGATTCAGGGTCACTTGAAGTCACTGATTACCGAAACGGTTGAAGCCGAGGGTGGTTCAGTGGCCTCGGTCGATCACTGGGGAAAGCGCCGCTTTGCCTACCGGATCAACCACAAGTGGGAAGGCATCTACGTGGTGCTTGAGATCCTGCTCCCGGAGTACAAGGACCTGTCTTCACAGGATCGTGCTCTTCGTCTCGCGGACGATGTCGTCCGCCACAAGATCATTCGGCTCCCAGAGTCAGAGGCCACCAAGCGAGGCCTTCTGGGTGCCGCGAGCTCGGCATAAAGCCGGGAAAGGCGCGTACACACCATGGCGTTTGACAACACCGTAACGATCGTCGGGAACCTCACCCGCGATCCAGAACTTCGTTTCACCCCGAGCGGCGCAGCAGTCGCAAACTTCGGCGTGGCATGGAACATGAAGGGCCGAGATGGCCAAGAGGACAAAGTCTCGTACTTCGACGTCACTTGCTGGCGTCAGTTGGCCGAGAACGTAAGCGATTCACTCACCAAGGGCTCCCGAGTAGTGGTCTATGGCCGCCTCGATCAGCGTTCGTGGCAGAACAACGACGGCGACAAGCGGTCAAAGGTCGAGATCATCGCAGACGATGTCGCTCCAAGCCTCAAGTGGGCCACCGCAGAGCTCACCCGCAACGAGTACAACGGTCCCGGCGCTGGCCAAGGACAAGGTGGAGGCGGCGGTGGCCAACAACGCCCGGTCGCAAACACCCCAGCACCTGCCCCCCAGTACGACATGAACGAAGAGCCCTTCTAGGGCACCACACATTCTCACTAAGGAACACCACTTATGGCCAAGAAGCCACCCCCACGTAAATCCAAGCGCGACGACGGCCGTCGCGCGAAGAAGAAGGTCTCGGTCCTCACGACCGAGAAGGTCGACTACATCGACTACAAGGACGTCAACCTGCTCAAGCGGTTCATGTCCGACCGAGCAAAGATCCGCGCTCGCCGCGTATCGGGTAACGACACCCAGCAGCAGGCCGAAGTCGCTCGAGCGATCAAGAACGCTCGGGAGATGGCCCTGCTGCCATACGCAACTCGCGTAACGACCCAACGCAACAACCGCGGTCGAGATCGCGACCGGGGCGACCGCGGAGATCGCGGCGACCGCGGCCCACGCGAGGATCGCGGTCCACGCGACGATAAGAAGCCAGCGGACGCAGAAGCGACCGACGCACCGGAGACCACCGAGGCTCCTGCAGAGGCGACGCCTACCGAGGTCGCTGAGGTTGTCGAAGGAACAGAGGAGAGCTGATGGACGTCATCTTGAAACAAGACGTAGATGGTCTCGGAACTCGAGGCGACATCGTCTCGGTTGCCGACGGATACTTCCGCAACTACCTGCTTCCTCGTGGTCTCGGATACAAGGCCACGAAGGGAGCCGAGGCAGAAGCAGAAGCTATGCGTCGTGCTGCAGCCGCGAAGAACGAGGCCAACCGGGCTGAGGCAGATCAAGTTGCTGCTGCCCTGGTGCCGCAGGTCTTCACCATTTCGGCCAAGACCGATGAGAGCGGAACCCTGTTCGGGTCGGTAACAGCAGCCGACATCGCCACTGTTGTCGAAGCCCAGTCAGGTCATCCTGTCGATCGCAAGGCGTTCCAGCTCGACGGCTCGTTGAAGACCCTTGGCCAGCACATGGTGATGACCAAGATTCATTCCCAGGTCGAGTTCCCGGTAACGGTGGAGATTGTCGCCGAAGAGGACTAGCCGAAATCTCAACCGATACGACTGTGGACCGTCACTATGTGGCGGTCCATTTGTCGTTTTGGACTCCAGGTGTGTTTTCTGGAAAATGTTGATGCATTTTCCCGCGGCTAAAACCTCGACCCTGTGGATTGTTCATAACCCTATTTCCCCATAGAAAACAGAGACCTCGGGTTCGCATCTTGCAATGTTTCCACACAGCATCCACAATCCCGGCACGTTCCTTCTTCTATCGCTTGGCGTTGTCCACCAAGTTTCTCCGTTTGTCCACTAGCGACTCACAGGATGTGTCGGGCAGAGTACATGAGCCCCTCAGCGCGTTAGGCGCTTTCGACCATCGCCCCCGCTGTCACAAGCCACAGCCACACTAGTAATACCGGACCGCACACGCTGTGAGTACCGGCAAGGAAGAACCGCGCCATGTCTGACTTTCTCGATGAGCTACCACCGCCGTTTGACGACGGCCCGGCGCGATCGATCGAGTCCAAGACAGGACGCACTCCTCCACACAACATCCAGGTCGAGCAGTCGCTTCTCGGTGTCATGTTGTTGTCTCGTGATGCGATCGCGAACGCGCTCGAGGTCGTTGAGGCCGCGCACTTCTACCGTCCAGCGCATCAACACATCTTCGATGCCATCACCACGCTCTATGGCGCTGGCGACGAGGCCGACGTGGTGACCGTCGGCGATCTCCTCGATCGCAACGATCTGCTCCAAGGCATGGGCGGGCCTGCCATGTTGCTCGACCTCCAGTCCCAGGCGCCCGCGGTGACCGGCGCAAAGAAGTACGCCCAGATCGTTCGCGAGAACGCCACGCTGCGCCGACTCATCAGCGTCGGCAACGAGATCGCGGAGATTGCCTACGACCGCCCCGAGGACGTCGTCAAGGCTGTCGATCAGGCCGAGCACATGATGTTCGAGGTTGCCCAAGGTCGGGCCAGCGACACCATGGCCGATATGCGAACCATGATCGAGCAGAGCCTCGATCGTCTCGAGATGCTCTACGAGCGTGGCGAGGGCATCACCGGCACACCGACCGGGTTCGTCGACCTCGACGATCTGCTCTCGGGTATGCAACCCAACGCCCTGTATGTCATTGGTGCTCGCCCCGCGATGGGCAAGACGAGTTTCGCGCTCAACATCGCGTCGCACGCGGCCGTCGAGGGCGGCAAACCGGTGCTCATTTTCTCCTTGGAGATGGGACAGCTCGAATTGTCGCAACGCATGTTGTGCTCAGAGTCTCGGGTCGATTCCAAGAACATGCGAGATGGTCGCCTTGACGAGTCCGACTGGACCAAGATCAGCCACGGTGTAGCCCGTCTGTCCGAAGCCCCGATCTGGATCGACGACAACCCGGCCCTCACGGTGATGGACATTCGCGGTCGTGCCCGCCGGCTCAAGTCGCAGGTCGGCGATCTCGGGTTGGTCGTGGTCGACTACATCCAGCTCATGACCGGCCGTTCCGGTGCCGAGAGTCGCCAGGTCGAGATCTCCGAGATCTCACGTAACCTCAAGGTCCTCGCTCGTGAGCTCGAGGTACCCGTCGTTGGTCTGTCGCAGCTTTCGAGGTCGCTCGAGTCACGCCAGGACAAGCGGCCGATGCTCGCCGACCTTCGCGAGTCCGGCGCGATCGAACAGGACGCCGACGTCGTGATGTTCCTGTACCGCGACGAGGTCTACAACCCCGACAGCCAAGACCAAGGCATCGCCGAAGTCATCATCGCCAAACACCGCAACGGCCCAACCGACACCATCCGTCTGGCCTTCCTCCCCCAATACACTCGCTTCGCCAATATGGCCCGCAATCCCGCCCAAGCCATGTAGCGCGAATCGGCGCACTGTAGGCCGACCGAGAACGTCGCAGACACTGCGGCCGGGATGATCGTCGGCGATTCGTCCAAGCTCTTGAATTTCTTGGGTATAGGCCGATTGGCCTATATGAGGAATTCTCCGAATCGTCTCGTGGTCATGTTCGCGGGCTTAGCCCTTGTTGCTGCCACGTGTGGAACTGACGTGCCAGATAGCGCTCAGGCTGCCCCGGAGGCCGTGATTGAGGAGAGCGTGTCGAACGATACGTCGGCGGTAGTTGCCAGTACGACCGAGACCACGGTGGTTGAGGCTCTAGCGTTTGCCGACGAGAAGGCACCACAGACCGACAATCAACTCTGGACCGACGTGACGTCGGCTTCGGTGAGTACGGCGATCGAGTTCGAATTTGACCCAACCCTGGAGATCACGGGCGGCTTCACTGGAGGTGAGGGCGTGACGCTTCGATGGCAAGACGCACGCGAGGGTGACGTGTTGGCGATGTTCCGTGGCGACGGCGTGGTCTTGCGAGCCTTCCGGGTCGGCAATGAAGTCTTTATTGGTCAGGACCTCCGAGCAACCGAGGAAGTATTCAACCCGTTGTTCTTTGGTGAGATGATTGCCGCAGTCATTCAGCCTCTTGAGACTGGCGAGCTTCCAACCTCAGCGAGCACCTTTGAGGTCATTGATGGTGTTGCAGCGGAGATGCCCGATGTGTTCTACGAGCTTGTGCCGGGGGAGACCGAAGGGCGAATCTTCGTCGGACCAGACTGGTTGGTTGAGGTCGAGGACCTTGGCTCAAGCGTCCGATTTGAGATTCCCGACGAGAACCTCATGATGACCCGCGAAGAAGTCGGTCAGTTCGACAACCCCATCCTTCGCCAGTGGTATCTCGACCAGGCTGGATAGGCGCCGTCTGCTAACCGAGTTGCTCGCTGCGCTCGCAACGTCGCCTACTCACAGGGGAGGTAGAGGCCACGGGTCAGACCAGTACTGGGTACCGGTTGTGATGCGTGGAGGGAGTCCGTGACCCCTACCTATTTCCCACTGAGATGTCCGGCGAGGGCGAATCACCAGACACCAGTAGCATCGGGATCAAACTCCGAGACCTTGAGAGAATTTCGTGTTAGCGCAAGCACTTTTTCTTGGCGAGAACCTGTTGCCCCTGCTCGCCCTTGCCTTTGGCGGTGCGCTAGTGGTCGGTCCGATCTTCGCGCTGATCAAGCCGCCCGAGACCAAACGCAATGACACCGATCTCGATCGGCCTCCGCTGGTCCGCACGTTGGCCTTCGTGGCCCTTGGCGCGGTCATGACGATCTGGGCGCTGGTGAGCCTGCTTTCGAGCTAGCCCAAAATTGGAAGCGCCCCCGGACGCGTGGCGGAACGCGTCCGGGGACTTCCTGAGAAGGGACGGCGGTTCCCTAAACAGGCGTGACCACTCTACGTCAAATTATTTCAACTTGTCGGCATTCGAAAATCGCACCAATTTCAATGGATGACAAATATGAATACGTAATCACTACGACCGCGGAACGTATGTCTCTACCGATTGGTAAGTGATGCCTTCAAAACCGCGAGTTCGACGGCCACCGTTGCTGCTTCTTCGCCGACGTTGTGGCCGCCTTCCCCCTCGCTACGGGCCTTGGCTTGAGCCTCGTTTTCGACTGTCAGCACCCCCATGCCTATCGGGGTGTCGGTCGCCAATTGGACGTCCATAATGGCTCGTCCACATTCGCCAGCGACGAGTTCGTAGTGAGTGGTTTCACCGCGGATGACCGCGCCAATCACGACGATCCCATCGACGGTTCCAGACCGCGCCAATAGCTGAGCGGCCAGCGGCAGCTCGTAGGCACCGGGCACGGAGAGGTCGATGATGTCGGTGACTCCGTAGCTTGCGAGGCCCCGATGGGTGCCGTCGCGCAGTCGCTTCACGATGTCCGCGTTCCAACGGGTGCCGATAACTCCGATTCGAAGGTCGGAGCCGTCCAGGCTGAGTGTCTCTGCCCGCTCGTCACCGGATGCCACTAGGTGTCGTCTCCATTGTTCATGATGTGACCCATGCGGTCGCGTTTGGTGTCGAGGTAGCGGGAACGATTCGGCGTCGACGAAACTTGAATCGGAACCCGCTCGACGATCTCTAGCCCGTAACCGGCGAGACCACCGAACTTTGACGGGTTGTTCGTCATGAGGCGCATCGAGGACACGCCAAGGTCGGCGAGGATGTTTGCACCAACCCCATACTCACGAGAATCGACGGGTAGCCCCTGAGCGGTGTTGGCATCGACGGTGTCGAGACCTTCGCCATCTTGTAGTGAGTAGGCCCGGATCTTGTGGAGGAGTCCAATGCCGCGGCCTTCGTGGCCCCGGAGATACACGAGCACGCCGCACCCTTCTTCAGCGATCATCTCGAGGGCGGCCTGCAGTTGGTAGCCGCAATCGCATCGCTCCGAGGCCAAGATGTCCCCGGTCAAACATTCGGAGTGCACTCGCACGAGCGGTGCCTCCGCAGCCTTGATATCGCCCATCGTGTAGACCAAGTGCTCCTCGCCGTCGACCAGAGAGCGATACGCATGGGCGGTGAAATCACCATGGCGGGTGGGAATGATGGCCTCGGCAAAGTGCTCAACGAGATCCTCGCTTTTGCGCCGGTACCTAATCAGGTCTGCGATCGAGATCAGCCTGAGACCATGCTCGTCTGCGAACGCTCGACACTCGGCCAAGCGCTTCATTGTGCCGTCGTCATTGACGATCTCGCCGATCACGCCGACCAACGAACGTCCCGTAATTCCGCACAAGTCGATAGCAGCTTCGGTGTGTCCGGCACGCTTGAGCACACCACCGGGACGGGAGCGGAGCGGAAAGATGTGGCCGGGGCGAGCGAACTCGTCGGCTTCGCGCTCGTCGTCGGCGAGCGCGAGGACCGTGCGGGTTCGATCCGCTGCAGAAATGCCTGTGGAGCTTCCTTCGATCAAGTCGACGGTGATCGTAAAGGCGGTGCGCTGCGATTCGGTGTTGTCGGCCACCATCAATGGCAGTTGCAACTCGTCGGCCCGGTCCTCCAGAATCGGCGCGCAAATCACGCCGCTGGAGTGACGAATCATGAAGGCCATCTTCTCTTCGGTCATCGCATCGGCGGCGATGATCAGATCGCCTTCGTTCTCTCGGTCCTCGTCGTCGACGACCACAACGAACTCGCCGTTTCTAAAGGCCTCAACGGCATCCTCGACCGTGTCGAGCCTGGTGTCGTTCGAGGTCGCATTGGTGGTCATCGATCATTCTCCCGTAGGGCGAGTTGGCGTTCTACATACTTTGCGAGCATGTCCACTTCGACATTGACGACCGCGCCAACATCCTTGGAGCCGAGGGTGGTTACTTCCGCGGTGTGTGGGATAACCGCGATCGAGAACGATCCCGCTTCAAGTGAAGCGACGGTGAGGCTGATCCCATCGATGGCGACCGAACCCTTCTCGACCAGGTAGCGGGCAAGGTCCTCGTCGAGGACGAAGTGGTAGCGCCACGACCCATCGTCATAGGACTCGATCTTGAGAATCGTTGTGGTGCTATCGACATGGCCTTGCACGATGTGTCCGCCGAGGCGATCCGATGCACGCACCGAGCGCTCTAGGTTGACCTGCGACTCGGGGGCGAGGGTGCCGAGACTCGTGCGGTCCATCGTTTCAGGAACCGCGTCGACAGCAAAGCCATCCGCGTCGAATTCGACCACGGTTAGGCACACGCCGTTGACGGCGATCGAGGCGCCCATTTCTATGTCATCAAGGACGGTATCTGCGTCAATGCGCAGACGTACACCGTCACCAACAGGGTCGAGCGCGGTCACGCGACCACGCTCTTCCACCAATCCGGTGAACATTCTCTTTCCTCTCCCATCCGGACTATTACCGTCGGCCCAGGAATCACACCTGCTCAGCTGCACCACAGATGTGGCCGCTCGTGGGCTCGTCGTTTCCGGCGTGGCTAGGCCACGCTAGGAGCGCATCACCACCGGTCGGGACTTGCACCCAACATCCCGAGGATTATTCAGTTATGAGTCCAGAATGCCCTACCTAGGACAGCTCGGCAACTTCGGTAGGGGAAGTGGCAACAAGGGATCGGTCGATGGCCTCGCCACCGCTCGCAATCACCGCTTCGCTAGCGATTACGATTCCTTCGATCTCGAGCGCATCTCGGTTCGCGTCGAAGTCCTGACCGGAGTATCGGTAGTTGACCAACAGTCCGTGTGACTCCCGAAGCCCCTTTTCTGAAAGGTCGCCCTGCCAGTTGATTCGCTCGAGCCGGGCACCGTTCCGCAAGTGGAATCGGGCCACCGGATCTGCGGGGAGCTCTCGACTCCGCTCGTTGAGCAAAAACTTCGCACATGCCGCGACGATTTCGAGCTCGTTCTCTGGGTCGACGTCGATCTCGTTCTCGTCGAGCCATCGCCGGAACCCTGGTACCGGCGACAACGTAGCGAAGGTTTTGAGCTGAGGGAGCTCCTCGCCGAGGCAACTCGCCACCTGCTTGATCAGGAAGTTGCCGAACGATATTCCGCGCAGGCCCCGTTGGCAGTTGGTGATCGAATAGAAGATCGCGGTGTCGAAGTCGGGCGGCTCGTCCGAGTCGATCACCGGCTCATCGAGGATGTCGCTGATACGCGCGGCCATCCCGTTGGTGAGGGCGACCTCAACAAAGATGATCGGCTCGTCAGGGAGAGAGGGATGGAAGAAGCCGAAGGATCGACGGTCCGGGGCGAGGCGTCTCCGGAGGTCGTCCCATCCGCGGATCTCGTGGACAGCTTCGTACTCGATGAGCTTCTCAAGGATGTGAGCCGGCGTCTGCCAGTCGAGCTGCCGCAGGGTCAAGAACCCTCGGTTGAACCACGATTCGAGCAGATGTCGGAGGTCCCGTTCGATCGGAGCGAACTCGGGTGCGGTCCGCATACTCGTGCGCAGCTTGACCCGCATACGCAGCAGACAGGCAATTCCGCCGGCTGCGGTGTTGATGGTACGGAACAGTTCGAGGCGTCCCGTCTCGGTCGCGTCGGCAAGGTCGGCGATCGTGTCCGGACTTGGATCCTTCGAGTACGCATCGATCGCGGCATCGATTGCCGCCGGGTCCGCGCCGTGCGCATCGAGCAGGTGGCCGAACAAGTGGTCGAAGCCTTCGTCGTCGAGTTCATCAATGCGACGAACCAACTGGGTAGCCAACGCTTGCGCCGCGGTTTCACCGCGCAGCAGTAGGAGTGCGCGGATCGTGTCGTGGACTACTCGGTCTATGGCCCTCATTCGGAGACTTTCAGTGGATGCATCAAAACGCAATGGAGGACCCCGCTTCCGCAGGGTCCTCCATCGGTGCGTTATGACGCTCAGTAAATCGCGCTACTGGGGGATACGAAGAACCTGGCCTGGGTAGATCTTGTCTGGATCGTCCAGCATCGGCTTGTTCGCTTCGAAGATATCCGGGTAGCGGTTGCCGTCACCATACGTTGCTTGTGCGATCGCCCAGAGGGTGTCACCGCTTTCGACGACGTACATTTCGGACTCGCTGCCGTCGTCTTTCGCGATGGTGATTTGCTCGTCCACTTGCTCCACACCTTCGGTGTTGCCAACGGCGAGGATGACCCGATCTTTGGTCGCCGCATCGGCAGCTTCTCCGTCGATGTAGGCGGTGCCATCGTCATAGCGAATGTCGAGAAGCTTGATATCGAGACCCATCTTTTTGACGTACTGCTCGAGCTTGATCGACTTCCTGAGTTCCTCACGCTTCTCTGCTGCTGCCGCGGACCGTCGTTCAGCGGCGGCGGCGCGCATCTTCTGACGAGTCTTGTTTCGCTTGGCGGCCATAGCGGCGGCTTTCTTCTCAGTTTCAGCCTTAACAGCGGCTGCTTCTTCTGCGGCGATCTCATCGGTGCTCTTGCCGATGCCGACCTTGGCTCCGGCGTTGCGTACGAAGTCGAAGATTCCCATGTTTTTGCTCCTCCATGAGCAGGCCAACCCGAGGATTGGCCGCATTTGTTAGTACCCCACCAGTGCTGTTTTTAGCAGACGCGCCGGTGGTTATGTCGTCTGTCTGTCAACAGGAACACCAAGCTTCGTTACTGATAGCTGACGAAATCGGGCACCGGGTGCTCGTCGAATGCCAACACATCAGCCGGTTGGAAAATCCTGGTGTCTTCATCGATGAACAACTTGAAGCCGTTGTGGAACGGTGGTGCGACTTGGATCCGGTTGTACGTTGCGAGCTTGATCTCGCGCCCACCAAAACCATCGGCATGGATGACCGTGGCCAACCCAGGCCGGTCGATGAGGTCGTCTCGGTTCGTGATCATGCGTTCTTGGAACTGGTGGACCATGAAGATCTTCTCGGGCAGGTTGTTTTCAACAACGAGGTTGGACAGCCACTCCGACACTTGGTTGACCTCGGCCGCGCTTACTTGACCGACGACGGTGCCAGGGACCTGCCCCGGCCGCATTCGCCATTCGGGATCGAGTGCCAACCCGACATTCGGGCGCAGCAGAAGTGATTCATAGCGGACCGATTCGGTCAGGAAGTCGCTCTGGCCGGGCTGGATGTCGAGAATCACATACAGGCCATTCGCCTCGGCGACGTCGACCCACGCCGCCACGTCTTCAAGGTTGGAGGGGTGGCTGAAGTTGCCGTCGAATCCAGCCGACCGTTGTGCCACGGTGACGATCATCTCGAAGGCACCGACCGCTCGCTTGTCCGGCGTGTCGAAGGGGGCGGCGGCAGCATTGACCCGATCGACCGCTGCTTCTGGCCCGGTCTCGCCGAGTACTCCGAGCGCTGCGGTCAGATGGTTGCCGTAGTAGGCGATGACGCGTTGGTCTGCGAAGACCTCATCTGGCCAATCGCTGAAGTCACTCGTCCGAGGCGGAAGCCGTCGGGACGGGGTCCGAAGGTCCGCAATGCGTACCCCGTCGCCCGTATCGACGAACACCATTCCGACGAGACGTCCACCAAGGGGGAGAGGTGCGTCGGGGATGAACGACACCGTCGAGATGCCGGGCCGCAACCCGAGGGATCCGCTTTGCTCCTGCTGGCGATAGCCGAGGGCGATCGTGAAGTCGTCGCTTCGGGTGAACTCACCGTCGATCTCAAAGGCGAAGCGTTCGATGTCTCCGGCCTCGTCGAAATGCAGTACTACTTCACGAACCCCGAGACCATCGGGGTCGTAGTTGGCCCGATCCAACAAGCGGTTGGTCAGCAGCTGGCGAAGCTGAAGGTAGGTGTGCGTTTCGCTGCGGGCGATGGACTGGAGATCGCGTGCGAACTCGTCGTCTGTTGGTGCCCGTCCGAGTGCCTGTTCATATGCGGCCCGAACGAATCCACCGCGGGTTCCGTCGGTCATTTCCTCCCGGAAGGCTCGGCTTGCGAGCACGCGAAACCGGACGTCATGCATCGATTGACGAATGCCGAGTCGTTCCGTAAAGCGATCAACTTCGTCGCGCGTCGCAGGTCGGTTGAGGAAGTCGCGATAGATACTGTCGATTGCCGCTTCCTTCTCGGCTTGAACGTCGAGTGTTGGCTCGACCGCAGCTTCAGCCGGGTCGTTGATGGCGATCGTCTCCAGCCCCCCCATCAGAAGGACCAGGACGAAAATTCCCACATATTTTCTCCGCATGCGCTGACGTTAGGTGAACACGGAGCGTGAAGGTGGGAGGCTCCCATGAACTTCGTGATTTGGGAGGCCTAACCCGCCAACGAGCGGACGAATATGGCGATCACTACGTAGTGACAAGCTGCTCCTGCGATCGTGAAAACGTGAAAGATCTCGTGGTAGCCAAAGGTCTTTGGCCACGGGTTCGGTCGACGCAATGCGTAGATGACCGCGCCCAACGTGTAGAGCCCGCCTCCCACAAACAACAAGGTCGTCGCGGCGATGCCGAGCGAGTTCCAAACGGTGGTCACTACCGTGAGCGACGACCAACCGACGACCACGTAGGGGACGGCGATGAGCCAGAACGGAACGTCGGTGGCGAAGAGCCGTCCAGCGATACCGAAGACCGCGCCGCCCCACACGATTCCGAACAACGTCCAGCCTTGAACGCTAGGGAGAGCAATCAGAGCGATTGGGGTGTGTGTTGCTGCGATCGCAACGAAGATCATCGAGTGATCGAGTCTCCGAATGATCAGAGTTGCTCGCTCAGACCAGTGATTGCGGTGATACAGCGCGCTGGTGCCGAAGAGGCCAACGATCGAGACGGCGTATATGGCCATTATGAATCGATCGGCAATGCCGGGTGTGAACACGATCAGTAGTGGCGCCAAGGTCAAGGTGCTCGAGAACGCGAGCAAGTGCGACAGGCCACGAAAGCGTGGTTTGGGCTCTTGAATGGTGACGACGCTCACCGGTTCCACATCGGCCGGGTTCACGAACTCTGAAGTTTGTGCAGTTTCGAGTTCGATCATGGACATGAGTGTAGGGAACGAGTTCACCTTGCCAGGGTCACGACGCGTCGAAACCCCCCATCTGAGTAGAACGTTGGGTGAAACAGAAGTTGAGCATGCGCCGCGCAAGAGGGGTGGCGTGCCACCCTCTAGAAATGGTCTCTTCGACGCGACGTAACTCATCTTTGGATCCGGCACCTCCAACCACCGTGGTGCTTTTCGGTGCTACCGGCGACCTTTCCCGCCGCAAACTGATCCCCGGATTGTTCCACCTGTTGACCGTCGGCTTGATGCCGCATATGCGCCTTGTTGGCACCTCGCTCGACGGACACACCCGAGAATCATTCACCGCCTTTGCGCGCGAGGCACTAGAAGAATTCGAAGGCGAGTTCGACGAAGGCGAATGGGGCCGCTTCGCCGGTCGCTTGTACTGGGCGCCGGGCGGCACGCCCGAGGCGCTGCGGTCAGCCATCCTCGACGCTCAATCCGATCTTGATGAACCGCAGCGGCTGTTGCACTACCTGTCTGTACCACCTCAAGCGGCCCTCTCGGTGATCAAGACCCTTGACGAAGCAAACCTCGTCGAGAACAGCCGCATCGTGATGGAGAAACCATTCGGCACCGACCTCGAAAGCGCCCGAGCCTTGAATGCAGCGGTGAACGAAGTGTTCGCCGAAGAGCAGGTGTTTCGCATTGACCACTTTCTCGGCAAGGAAGCGGCGCTCAACATTTTGGCGTTCCGCTTCGCCAACGGTCTGTTCGAACCCATCTGGCATCGCAACATGATCGATCACGTCCAGATCGACGTACCCGAATCGCTTGGCTTGGAGCAGCGCGCAGGGTTCTATGAGGCCACCGGTGCCTACCGGGACATGGTGGTCACTCATCTCTTCCAGGTGCTCGCTTTCACTGCGATGGAAGCGCCGACATCGATCGACGCTGACGCCATCCTCGAAGAGAAGGCCAAGGTCTTCCGCTCGATGTTGCCGATCGGACCCGAAGACGTCGTCCGAGGTCAGTACACGGGCTACACCGAAGAAGACGGTGTCCACTCCGAGTCTGATACCGAGACGTTTATCGCTCTTCGTGCCTACATCGACAATTGGCGATGGGCTGGAGTTCCCTTCTATTTGCGAACCGGAAAGAAGCTGGCCGAAGGCAAGCGCATCATTTCGATCGCGTTCAAGGAGCCACCCAAGTCGATGTTCCCGGAGGACTCCGGCGTCGGCCAGTTGGGCCCCGACCATCTCACCTTCGACCTCGCCGACGAATCGAAGATGTCGCTCTCGTTCTATGGCAAGCGACCTGGCCCCGGCTTTCGCCTCGACAAGCTCTCGATGCAATTCAGCGTCGATGAAGTCCATAACTCAGGCGAAGTGCTCGAGGCCTATGAGCGGTTGATCCTCGACGCTACTAACGGCGATCACACCTTGTTCACCACGGGCCACGGCGTGGAACGTTTGTGGGAAGTATCAGCGCCGTTGCTCGAGAACCCACCCCCTGTTCGCCCGTACCCGGTCGACTCATGGGGCCCCAACCAAATCCATCAACTGATCGCCCCCCATGCATGGCGACTCCCCTTCGAACGCGAGTGGCGGGAATAGCCCGGATCAGACCCCGGTGTTGTGAGGTCGAGCTGGCATTATGTTGTCGCTATGACCAGACTCACTTCGCTCACCAACGCCCAAACTTCGTTGATCTTCGATTTCGATGGTGTCCTCGTTGACAGTGAAGCAATCGCAGTCGCCGTCGAAGAAGAACTCTGGACGAAAGCGGGCTTCGCCGTCAGCGCGACGGAGATCGCGGAGCGGTTCATTGGGTTGAGTTACGAGACAATAGTGAGCCAGCTCGAAACGCAGTTTGGTCGCAGTATCCCAGAAGGGCTCATGGACGAGGTCCAGGGCGAGACTCTCGCGCGGTTCCCCGACGAGCTCACCGAGGTTGCGGGCATGAGTGATGTCTTGGACAGCAATCGGCTGCCTCGGTCCGTCGCATCCAGCAGCCCTCTGCAACGTATTCACTTGTCGTTAGAAATCACCGGGCTTACACCCAGATTCGATGCCGACTTGGTGTTCTCCGGGGACATGGTGGAGAACGGCAAGCCTGCCCCAGACCTTTTCTTATTCGCCGCCGACAAGATGGGTGCCGAACCGAAAAACTGCGTTGTGATCGAGGACAGCCCTCACGGGGTGACGGCCGGGGTCGCGGCCGGTATGACCGTTATTGGACTCATTGCAGCCAGTCACGCAACTCCAGCGTTGGGCACCCGTCTACTCGACGCTGGGGCGACCACCGTGGTGTCTTCGACGGCGGAGCTGGCGGAACTGATCAACCCTGGTTCGTAAGCGAGAGCTGTTCGGTTGGTTGTTCGTGTTCGAGCAACCAACGTTTGGCGTCGATGCCGCCGGCGAAGCCGGTGAGCTTTCCGGAGCTGCCTACGAGGCGGTGGCAGGGGATGATGATCGAGACGGGGTTTCGTCCGGTAGCTGCACCAACGGCACGTGCGG
>CAYUKM010000004.1:36812-44073 GCA_964445255.1 uncultured Acidimicrobiales bacterium | reverse complement strand
CCGTGACCTTCCAAATAGTTGGCACGCCTCGAGAACTAACACCGTTTGAAACGTTCTTCGACTCGACCCAAGGTGTCGAATCACTCGTATTCGACGGTTTCTACCCGCTCTTCCCCTTTGGTGCATTCTTCGTCTTCGGTATGTGGCTCGCCCGGATCGACCTACGGTCTGAACGCGTCGCTGCGGTTCTGCTGAGCGCCGGTACGTTCGTCGGTGCAGGAGTCTGGATCGGCTCTCGTTGGATCGTGTCGACCTTCGATGTGCAGACCGACTTCGGTGGCCGTCGTGGAGACGGAATGTTCCACTTGGGTCGCCTTCTCGACAGCGTCGGTCATTCGTCGATGCCAGCCTGGGTGATTAGTGCCCTCGGTACCTCGGCTGCGGTCCTTGGTCTATCGCTACTCATCGCCCCCCGTCTTACCAAGCTTGTCAGCCCGATCACCATCGTCGGCACGATGTCTCTGACGTACTACGTGTACCAGGCGCTGCTCACGAACGTGGTGCCCGATACCCCCGAGACGGGGGTCGGAACCGAGTGGATCTTCGTCCTCGCCGTCTACGGCTCGTTCATCCCGTTGGCGTGGCTATGGAAGCGAATGTTCAGCTCGGGGCCACTCGAGCGGGCACTACGCATCGGCTCTGGCCCGTCGCTGACCGCGGCAGTACCTGGTGCCACCTCGAATCCGCGGCCGCCGTTGCCCTAGATTCAGGGATGCAGCTAATGGGGGCTGAAGACCTGAGCTAACCCGAGTCGAAAGGTTCGCCGTCGCTGCCTACAGGCTCCAGATCGCCTTGTTGACCTCGTTCTCTAAGATCTCTTGACGTCCCGAAATCGGTGTCGGTTCAAGGTCTGTTGAGACCGCGGCGTCGGCGAGTTCGGCGAGTGATTTCTTGCCTGCAAAAATGTCGGCACCAGCACCCGTCGACCATCGCGCATAGCGCTCGTCCCGAGCACCTTCGAGCGTGTTGTCTTCGAGAAGCTTTGCGGCCACAAGAAGGGAGCGAGCGAGCGTATCGATGCCGCCGACATGAGCGTGGAACAGGTCGTCTCGATCAATGCTTTGACGGCGGAGTTTGGTGTCGAACATAAAGCCGCCGGTAGTGAAGCCTCCACCCCGAAGAATTTCGTAGACCGCCAGGCTCATCTCATCGACCGAGTTCGGGAACTGGTCGGTGTCCCAGCCGTTCTGGGGATCGCCACGGTTGGCGTCGACTGAACCGAAAATGCCGTTGTCCATCGCATAAGCCACTTCGTGCTCGAACGAATGGCCCGACAGGGTGGCATGGTTCACTTCGATGTTCACCCGGTACTCGTCGACAAGGTCGTAGCGGTCCAGGAAACCGTGCACGGTGGCGGAGTCGTAGTCGTACTGGTGCTTGGTCGGTTCTTGAGGCTTTGGCTCGATCAGCAAGGTCCCGGTGAAGCCGATCGAGTGCTTGTACTCAGCAACCATCGTCATGAAGCGGGCCAGTTGGTCGGCCTCTTGTTTCATTCGGGTGTTGAGCAGGGTCTCATAGCCCTCACGCCCGCCCCACAAGACGTAGTTTTGACCTCCGAGACGGTGCGTGACGTCGATCATGTGGCGAACCTGGGCTGCGGCGTAGGAAAACACATCTGGGTCCGGGTTCGTTGCTGCTCCTGCGGCGTAACGCGGGTGGGAGAACAGGTTTGCGGTTCCCCAAAGCAAGTTGATGCCGGTCTCATCCATTTTTTGGGCGGCTCGGTCAGCCAATGTGTCGAGGTTGCTCTTGGACTCGGCGAGAGTGGCGCCTGGGGGCGCCATATCGACGTCGTGGAACGAGATGAACTTCGTCCCCAGCTTCGACACGAACTCGAAAGCAGCGTCTTGTTTCATGAACGCTGCCTCCATGGGATCCATTTTGGGATCGAGCCATGGCCGGTCGAAGGTTCCGTGACCGAAGATGTCAGAGCCCAGCCAGTTGAAGCTGTGCCAGTAGCACACACCGATTCGGAGGTGGTCCTCCATCCGCTTGCCCGCGACCAATCGGTTCGGGTCATACACCTGGTAGGCGAGGCCATCTCCCGAGGATTGGCCCGCAAATGCAATAGGTTCGGGAACGGTGTCAAAGAAGTCGGTCATGATGATCCTTGTGTGAGAAGTAGAAGGTGTCAGCCTTGGGAAAGATGGTCGATTAGAGCGTAGGCAGCAGAACTGTCGTGGATATCGCCAGCGCGCAGCGTGCGATCGGGAATGTTCGCGAAGACCTCACTGATGAAGGTGGTCAACGTTTGGTGCACGACATCGAGGTCAGTGGACTTGATCAGGTCCGTTTCGGAAGCCGGTACAGCGATGATGTCGTAGTCCTCGTTGCCGTTCTCCCATTGCTCGAGGTAGCCGATCGGGATGCATTCCAAACGGGTACCCGTGTACAACACGTTGTCCGAAATCACAAAGCAGTCGAGCATGTCACCATCGCCCGACGGGACGTTCACCACGAAGCCATAGGCATAGGCGTAGGGCGCAGCGACCAACTCACAATGCGTCGGTGTGAAGGCCTTCTCGTCGTGATGGATCTTGACGATCGCGCCTTTGGGGTTCTCTACGAACACATCAATGGTGCGAGGTGCGGGGCCCATTCCTACAACCGCAGGTAGTCGAGTTCGAGGAACTCGGCCACGTTGGGGATCCACACGTTTTCGACGAACGCGACATGGTCGGGGTGCTCGTTGTAGCTCGCATAGTCGGCGTCGGAGTTGAACCACATCGAGAGTGCCAGATGGAACTGTGTTGCCTTCTGTCCGACCTGTTCGAGCACCTCGAACTCCAGAACGCCAGGAATCTCGGCGAGCTCGCGGGCCCGTGCCAGGAACGCGTCTTGGTCAGCACCTTCGTTGAGACGAAACGTGACGGTGTGCTGGATTGGGTGCATCTGTTCCTTGGGTAACTCTGTGGTTGGGAATGTCTGTGTGGTTTTTTAGCTGATCTCGATGGGAGTACCCTCACGCGCCGAGCGGATCGAAGCATCGAGAACCTTCTGGGTCTTGAGGGCATCAGCGAAGTCCGGCATTGGGACGAGAGGCTCGCCCCCGTTCATTACTCGCAAGATGTCGCCCGCTTGGTTGATGAAACCGTGCTCGTAGCCGAGGCCGTGACTATCGGGCCAAGATCTCAAAGAAGCTGGTGACGTCACCGGGCCAGATCATTCGCTGCGCTAGGCCACCGAAGCGGTCGAGTATTTGGTCGGCCAAGATCACCGAGATGGCGATGGTGATGAGCGCTTGGCGTAGGTCCTGTCCCTGGTTCCAACGTAGAAAGAGCTGGTACATCACTATGCCGACCAATGCGGCGACGAATGCGCCAACGAGCATCGGCACGAACCACGCCACCAAGCTGACCTCTTCGGGGACGATGTTGTTCGTCCTGCCGACGATGCGTTGCTGAACGTCGACGCCGATGAAGGCCGCCAACAAGAACAGCGACCCGTGCGCCATGTTTACAGTGCGCATCAGGCCGAAGATCAGCGTGAAGCCGGAGGAGACGACGAAGAGCAGACCTGCAAACGTGAGGCCGTCGAGCAGCGTTACTAGAAACTCGCCAGGCTCCGAGATTGCTGGTCCTGCACCTGTCCCGCGTGCAAAGAACAAAATCCACGCTGCAACTAGTACGCCGATTACACCTGCGATTATGGCGGTCGGCGACAGCTTCCGGGTGCTGCCGGGTGTCGCGGCAATGGTTCCAGCGGTCAAGGGGTTACCTCGTTGGTAGTCGATGTGAGAAAGGTGGAGATCGCAGCCGATGAGACATCGCTCGTTGTGAACGGGACGCTCGTCGAGTTCGCGAGCTTGCCGGTAAGCGCAGCTGCGGCGTCTTTGTGCACCTGGCTTGCTTCGTTGAAGCAGATGAGGCTTGGGGCGGCTAGGGCGCTCAGGTCGCTCGTGTGTGCGGCGGCGACCGCTGTCCATGCATCAGCGAGGACTTCGGGCTGTAGTTCGGCGTCGGAAACACCGGTCGGGTGTTGTGGTTGGAACTGCGATTGCCACAGATCAAAGACCGCCATGCCCTCCACAGGTATTCGTCGAGCGAGATCCTCGTAGTTGCTGCGCTCCGTAGCCGGAAGCGCGTGGAGGGGATTGATAAGTATCAGCCGCTCGACCCGGTCGGGACGCGTTGCCGCAAAGTGTTCTACGACCAATGAGCCAACATGGTCACCGATGCATGTCGCGGCGACCGTTGGGATCTCATCAAGAAGGCGTTCGAGTTCGTCAGCCCAGCCTGAGATGGAAGTTTCGGAGTCTTGGTCGCCGCCGAAGAGGTCCATTTCGTGGACATTGACGCCATCGTGCACGAGTCCAGCAATCTCTCGATAGGACCCCGATCCGCGGCCGAGATCTCGCACGATCACGACTGGCGCGTCAATAGACTCACCAGCCGTCGCCATGCCCCCCAAGGCACTCATCGAGCGTCACTACCCCCTACGTGTCAGCATCCCCCCGGAGCCAACACCGTGAGAGTATTTGCTTACGAGTAGTTGTGACACCCGCCAAAAGAGCGTAATTGACAGTCTTTAGAGGGGGCGCGAAAGAACTAGACCCGACAGTGCTCTAGCGAGTCTCGCCTTCCACGCCCACGCTGTCGAGCACGTCGGTCTCATCGTTGTGACTGTGGGTGAACCCGAGCTCTCGTTCGATCTTGACGGTCTCTTCTGAGCGGAGAGCCAGGATGTACGCACGACGGAAACCGTCGGTGTTGTTACCACCCGAACCGTGCATGACGCGTTCGTTGTGCACGGTGACATCGCCTCGGGAGATCGGCATGGTTACCACATCATCGGTCTCGCGAAGGTCGGTGCCGAGTGCATGCGATTCTCCTCGGTCGCCGAACTGCGGCTCGTGGGGTCGCAACGCGTCTTCCTTGATGGTCTCGGGGACGAAACGCATGCACCCGTTCTCCACGGTGGAGTCGTCGATGGCCAGCCAGAACGTAGCGGTTCGGGTGTCTGGCGTGTCGGGCCAGTAGGCCATGTCCTGATGCCAGGCGAACACTGCATCGTCCTTGTATGGCTGCTTCGCGAGAAGCTGGTCGTAGTCGATCTGCATGCCATCGCCGCAGAGTTGGCGAGCAGCATCGGCCGCCCGCCTCTCGTACACGTTGTTTTGCCAGTCGGGGTAGTAGCGGCGAGGCAACATGACGTTGACGATCGAGTAGTCCTCAGGCTCGCGCCCGTAGTCGCCTGCCATGTCGCAGAAGTCCTTACCGGGCACCTCGATCTCGCGGCGAAGGAACTGGTCGTACACCGTCTCGAGCTCCGCGACCTCTTCCTCAGCCAAGAAGCCGGGGAGATGCACAAAGCCCTTCTCCCGAAAATGCTGCAGTTGTTCTTCAGTGACGGTGTAGGTCATCGGGGCTCCGGTTCTCGCGCGATATTCGTATTAAAGCGTATGTCGTCCAGCGCGCCGCTCACTTCATCAAGAGGGCGCCTCACGGTGCTAACTTCGTCATCTGTGGTGCAGGTCGAACGAGTCGGTACGAGCGTGGACACACTGGGCGAGAACCCGTTGTGGAGCATCGACGAGTCGGTGCTCTATTGGGAAGACATCGAAGGTCGCAAGATCCACCGGTTCGATCCATCGTCTGGTGCGACGGAGTTTTGGGACCTCCCAGCAAGGCCCGGGAGTTTCGCGGCGAGCCCAACACCGGGCGTTTTGACCGTGGCGATGGATACTGACCTGGTCCATCTCGATTGGGGGTCCGGCACGACCCAGCGCGTCCTAGAGATCGAAGACCCAGCTTTAGGGAACCGTGCGAACGACGGCCGCTCCGACCCCCTCGGGCGCTTCGTTGTTGGCACCATGTGGCCCGAACCCGACGAGCGTAAATACAGCGGGACCCTCTACCGCATCGAGCAGGATGGCTCGGTACAGACCCTCGAATCTGGCGTAGGCATACCCAATGGACTCGTGTTCGACCCTGATCGTGGCCGCATGTATTGGGCCGATACGTTCCGAGCAACGATCTGGGTGTGGGACTACGACGCCGAATCAGGTGAACGCAGGAACAAGCGGGTGTTCTTCGATTACCTGGCGAGTGGCGCCCGTGGGCTTCCCGATGGGGCGTGCCTCGACGCGCAGGGCTGCTACTGGTCGGCGTCGGTCAACGGCTGGGGGCTTACGCGGATTACCCCCGACGGCCGGATCGATACCGTCATCGACCTGCCCGTGGCCATGCCCACCATGCCCGCCTTCGGTGGCGATGATCTGTCTACGATCTTTGTCACCAGCATCAACGGGGGAGAGGTCGATACCGACCGAAGTCGCGGTGTGCCCGCCGGGGCATTGCTGGCGGTCGATGCTGGGTTCGCAGGCGTTCCCGAAACTCGCTCCGCCATCTAGTTCCTAAGCTCGCCTAGCTCCACGCAATCGAGAAGTGGAGTTCCAGTTGTTCGCCCGCTTCGAGGACGGTTGGGGAGAGGTTCACGGCATTTGGTGGGCCGGTCTGGGGCTCAACACACAAAGCGTGTTCGAGTTCGTCGAATACGACCCAATGGTCGGCATTCGACTCGAGGCGGATCCGTAGGTCTCCCCAAGAGATGCTCGGGTCGGTGTTGACGGGGGTGAAGCAGTCGTCCCACGGTCGTGGCTTTGGCTCCACGAGCGCTCCGGTGGGCAAGGGTTCGTCACCGCGCTCGAACATCGCGCCCGGGGCGAAGTCGAGCACTGCTTCCCCAGCCGACGTAGTCTTGCTAAACCACGGATGCCATCCGAGCATCATTGGTTGCAGGACGTCAGCGGTCGCGGTCATCGTCATGGTGAACCGGCCCTCATCGATCGAAAAGCGCTGTTCGACCCGCCCAGCGAAGGGCCACGGCTCGGAGAACTCCAAGGCGATCTTGTTGTCTCCGGTCTGGCGCCAGGGCGACGTGAACCCATAACCGTGCATTGCGTGATCGCCGAAGTTCTTGGGCAGGGCATAGGTGTTGTCATCGAAGGTGAACTCGCCATGTCGGATTCGTCCTGCGAAGGGCACCATCGGGTAGCAACCCCACATCACCGGATCGTCCTGTCGTTCCACAAGCAATTCAATACCGTCGATGGTCAATGAAGCGAGCCGCCCACCATCGGCAACAGCTACAACCGCCTCAGCGCTCTGGTTAGCGAAGGTGATCGTGTTGGGCTCCATAGGCGCCGAAGGTATCAGTCAACTGCGCCGAATTCTCACGCCGCGAAGCGAGGACGCTCCGTGCAAGCTCAGATGTTCATGAAGTTTCCGTCGGGTTCGGTCGTGTCGGCAACCGAGAGCGA
>CAYUKM010000004.1:29892-36712 GCA_964445255.1 uncultured Acidimicrobiales bacterium | reverse complement strand
CTCAGATGTTCATGAAGTTTCCGTCGGGTTCGGTCGTGTCGGCAACCGAGAGCGACGCTGACTCGCCGGCTCAGGGAGCGAGTCAGCGTTCCGAAGACACGAGACTGTAGTTGCTAACCGATTGGGGTGATGGTGAAGGTGACGTTCGAGCCGGTGGTGTTTGGTGACGTGAATCCCGCGTCGTTGTTCGTCAAGAACAGACGGTCGTTACCACCATCGATTCGGTTATTCAATGCGGTGATGTGATAGGTGCCCGATCCTGGAGACGTTTCTTGGATGGCAAATGACTTATCGCCGCCACTGAAACGGTCTCGGGTCAAACGAGCAAACAACGGTTCGCTCGCGTTGTTGGTGACCGACAAGCGGCTGAAGTCGCCGCCGATGGCCAGGTCGATGTGGTACTGGTCATTGCCGGCATCAACAAACTCCCACGCCACCGCGTTCGGGTTCGCTGCGGCAGCTGCGGTGGAGAGCGCGAATGCGTCGCGGTCGCCATCGGAGTCGCCAGCGAACACGCTGCCGTTCTGGGCGGTCAGGCGATACGTCACACCTGGTTCAGGCACGAACGGTCCGCCGACTGGGGTTGGGTCAGGCGTGGGATCTGGGGTTGGGTCAGGCGTGGGTCCCGGGTTGGCACCGATGACCACGGTGTTCGGCGAGCACGTAGCGTCGATCCGTTCACCGGCAACTCGGTAGCGGATCACGTAGGTGTAGTTGCCATCTGCGAGGCCCGAATCGCTAAAGCTCGTGCCAGTTGCGCCAGACACCCATGAACCGTCGCGACGCACCTGGTACGTGTCGACCCCAGCGAGCGAGTTCCACGAGATTGTCGCGGTGCTGCCGTTGACGGAAACCGAGCACGTCAGGTTGCCCACGGGGGTGGGGCCAGGCTGGCCATTGCCGCCATCTACCGTGACCGTGTTGCACTCCAGGTCGATAGTTTGGCCGGCCTGCCGGTAGCGAATCACGTAGTCAAAGCTTCCAGACCCAGGCGATTCGCTGAAGTTCGATGTGCTCACCGACGTGAGGAAGCTGCTGTTTCGGCGTACGACGTAGCTGTCCTCACCGGGAATGTCGTCCCAGGCGAGCGAGACGGTCGAGCCGTTAACCGAAGCCGCGCATCCGCTAGCGCCAGGCGGATTGAAGGCAGGGGTTGTGCCACCGAAGTCCAAGAATGCATGGTGACCGGTGCGGATGGTGCCGATTCGGTCGTTGTCTTGCCCGACGAGCAATCCTCGCTCAATTACCTCAATGTCGAAGACGCCAACGCCTGCGTTCGAGCGTGGGTTCCAATCGAGTGCCGCGCCGGTGTTGATATTGAGTGCAGCGATTTGCTGTCGGGCGGGGATGCCATTGACGTCGGTGTTGCCACCGCCGATGTCACAGCTCACGGGCGAAGGTTCAAATGGGTAGTTGAGGGCCTGTGATGAAGGAATTGCGCCGAGAGCTTCGATGAAGCAGAAGTGGCCACCCACGTAAACGGTGTCGTTAGTAACGCCAACCGAGAACACCGAGTCGAATGCTGCCGAGACCCAGTTTGGCTCGGTGTTTGCACCACCGTCGGTGTCGAAGGAGAGGATCTTGTCGCAGTTGTAGCCACCTTGTTCTACGACGATAAACACCGATTCGTCAGGGCTTAGCTCAGCATCGCGAATGCGGAGGTCGCCGTCACCCTGGCTGCAACGTGGACGCACCGAGGCGAACCACGGGGTATTCCAGTCTTCGACGCGGTTAGCGTCTAGGTCGATCACGGCGACACCGACATGGTCGTGGCCAACGCCGTTGTTGTCGACGATTTCTTGGCCGACGTGGGCGACAAAGAGACGGTTGTCCTCGGTGATGTCCAAGGCTCGTACCGATTGGCTGCCGTCCCGTCCGAATGCCCCCCGGATCTGATAGTTGAAGTCGGCCACGCTATTTCCGAATGTGGTGTCGACAGCAGCGATCTGATTGTGGGGTTCGTTGTTGACGGTGGCGAAAGACCCACCGACGAACAGTTCGCCGTCGTCGACCGCGAGTGTGATCACCCTGGCCGAGGCGATGGCTCGAAAGGTGGGGTCAAGGTTGCCGAAGTAGTCGAGCTTGGCGAGGCGAGTGCGGAACTGGCCATCGATCTGGGTGAACGTGCCACCGAGGAACAATGAGTTGTCGCTGTCATCAACTACCACGTCGAAGACCGGGCCGTTGACGTTTGGGTCGAAGTCATCAATGAACTCACCCGTGTTGATGTCGTAGGCAAAGATATAAGGTCGATTTATGACCGGACCGCCACGCGAGGTTTCCACTTGTTGGAAATCGCCCGCCACAATGATGCGATCGTTGAATTGCACCGACTTCCAGACATCGCCATCGAGGACGATCGGGACATCACGTCGAGGTGCTTCAGGAACCAGCTGGTCGTGATCGACATTGGCTGCAGAGGCCGTCTCTGTGGTGCCCGCCAATATCGCCACCGTCAGCATCGCCAAGATGCCAGCTGCGGCCGCTGCTGCTATAAGCGAGCGCGAAAACCAACGGGTGTTATGGAAAAAACTACGTACTGCCATATTTTCGATGGTAGACCACGCTCACTGTGTTGGCCAGGTAAGGATGGCTCTGAGATACATGTCACAATTTCAGTGAATACGTACTTGCTCGTCCTTCGCTACTAGCACCACGGGATGCACAAACTCGCTAGCTGCGGTCGATATGCTGAGGGCCTCCCTGAGCAGGAATCAAGGCTGTTGAAACTTCTCAAATACGAAGCTGACCGTCTGCCCGTCGCCTTCTTCTTCACGCTTACAGCGATCGACCTTGCGATCTACTTCTTCGTTGGGTCGTTGTGGGTCGTTGCGGCCTACTGGCTGGCCATGATTCCAATCAAGGGGTTCGTCAGCGCGTGGAACCATCACCACCAGCACGTACCCATGTTCAAAGCCAAGCCGCTCAACCGGTTGCTCGAATTATCGTTTGCGTTCCACACGGGCGCAACGACCAATGCGTGGGTCCTGCACCACGTGCACGGCCATCACAAGCACTACCTCGACCAAGACCTCGACGAGAGTCGGTGGCGCCGCCGCAACGGCAACACCTACAACTATTTCCACTACACGTTCGTGACGATGATGACGGCATACACCCGAGCGTGGGAAGTGGGCCAAAATCACCCCCGGCTACGTCGGGCGTTCCTTGGCTACGGGCTATTGACCTTGGCTATCGCCGTCGCCCTTGTGGTCAACAAACCGTTCCACGGCCTCTTGCTGTTCGTGTTCCCTATGATCACCTCGCTCACGATCACCATCGCGGCTACATACCGCCATCACTCACACCTCGACACCAAGGATCACATGCAAGCCTCGCGCAACTACGTGGGAGGGCTGCACAACAAGCTGACGGGCAATCTCGGCTACCACACCGCGCATCATTACCGGCAAGGTGTGCACTGGTCGAAGCTGCCCGAGCTTCACGCGTCGATCGAGGACAAGATCCCCGAAGAGTTCATCACCACCGCTTCTCACTTCGTCGGCCGACCCGGAAAAATTTGGTAGTAACTCACTAGCGGTGGGCATACCGAGCCCGCTTGGTTTTTGTGTGACGATTGTCCTACTCTCGCGTGAATGACGGACACCGTTGCGGTCTACACGTCGCTGCTCGGAGGCAACCTACAGGGCACCGAGGCGTTGCGTGCCGCGCAACAGATGCTCTCGTTGGTGATGGACAACATCCCCATCGCAATCTTCTGGAAAGACCTTGAGTCCCGCTACCTCGGTTGCAACCAAGTCTTCGCCGATCTCGCCGGGCTGGAACCCGAGGAGATGATCGGCAAGACCGACCTCGACATGCCATGGGGCTCACTCGACGCCGACCACTTTCGAGACTGGGATCGTCGGGTTATGGACTCTGGGAAACCCAAGTTCGGGATCCTCGAGATCATCCATCGCCGCGACGGCACCGCCCTGCAGATCGAAACCAACAAAGTCCCACTGCTGGACTCCGGCGGCCGAGTCATCGGTCTCCTGGGAACCTCAGAAGACGTCACCGAGAAACTCCGCGCCGAAGAGGAGCGCCGCCAAAGCTTCGAGATCCTCGACGAGCGAGTGAAGCTGCGAACCGCCGAACTGTCTCGAGCGAACGCCACGCTTCGCCGCGAAGTTGATGAGCGAGTGCGTCTTCAAGCTGAAGAGCGCCAGCTGCGCTCCTATGCCGAGGCCATGCGCGAAACCGCAGCAGCGATCTCGAGCTCGCTCGACTTCGACGAGATCCTCGAAGAGGTGCTCGTCGGTGCTGAACGCCTCCTCTCCCACGACCTTGGAGCTGTTGTGCTCATCGAGTCCGGTGTCCCAGAGCTTGTGCACTACCGGGCACGCTTTGGCTACGGGCCGGCGTCCACCGAGGCGAGCGACTCACTAGACCTCGGCATTTTGGAACGCCTCGGCGAAGAAGCAGTGCTCCCATCGGTGATCGAGGTTGGGTCGGCCGACAAGGGCTGTGGGCTTTGGCGCGACGCTCGCAGTGTTATTGCGGCACCGATGAAGATCGGCGATCACAACATTGGCTATCTCCTGGTAGAGAGCGCGACGGCAGGCCTCTTCGACGTTTCCCACATCGACCGCCTCAGTACCGTGGCAGATCAGGCCGCCGCTGCGATCTCAAACGCCCGACTGCTTTCTCGTACCGCGCAGGTCGCCGCAGTCGACGAGCGACAGCGACTGGCCCGCGATCTCCACGACTCGGTCAGCCAAACGTTGTGGACCGCGTCGCTCCTCGCGAGTTCGCTATCGCAGCGGACCTTCGACGACGAAGCGCTCGCACGAGACATCGAGAGTGTGAAGAAGCTCACCTCGGGAGCCGTGGCAGAGATGCGAGCGCTGTTACTGGAGCTCCGCCCGCAGGCGATCGAAGAGTCGCACCTCGACGACCTGTTGGCCCATCTCATCGAAGGCTTTGAGAGCCGACGGAAGGTGCATGTACACGCCGACATCGAGAAGATTCCCGATTGTCCGCTCGACGTGAAAGAAGCCTTCTACCGCATCGCGCAAGAGGCGTTCAACAACATCAGCCGACACGCTGAAGCGAGCTCGGTCACCGCGTGCCTATCGCAGAGCGCGGGACGGCTCCGCCTACAGATCAACGACGACGGCTGCGGCTTCGAGACCGGTCGGCCCGGCGGCCTCGGAACAGCAATCATGAACGAACGGGCCCACGACGTTGGTGCTCGCTTGACTATCAGCTCGACCATCGAGGAAGGCACCACATTGACGGTGATCGCACCGCTCGAACGGAAAACACGATGACGGTTGCCGGAACCACCACCATTCGTGTCGTCGTTGTAGACGACCATGACCTGCTAGGTGATGGGGTGATCGCAACGTTGTCACGCTTCGACGATATGGAGATCGTCGCCGGTGGACGTTCGGGGGAAGAAGCCATCTCGCTCGTGGCCGCACACGGTCCCGACGTGGTCGTCATGGACCTGCTTATGCCAGGAATCGGCGGCGTCGAAGCGATCCGTACCGTCACCGCTGAGTCCGCTACTCGCGTGCTCGCTTTGACCAGCTTCGTGGATAGCGATTTGGTCCGCCAAGCGCTCGCTGCGGGAGCGGCCAGCTACCTGCTCAAGAACGTTGACGCAGAAGACCTTGCCGACGCGATCCGTCGCACGGCGCGTGGTGGAAGCGCACTAGCCCCTGAAGCAACGATCGCCCTCACGAAACCAGCCACCTCTGATGCACTCGCTGAACTGACCGAACGGGAGCTTGAAGTCGCGCAGTCGATCGCGCTAGGGCGCAGCAACTCCGACATCGCCCACGAGATGTCACTGAGCATCTTCACGGTGAAGAATCACGTATCCCAGATCCTCGGGAAGCTCAAGGTGCGAAGTCGCACCCAAGTCGCCGCCATCATCCTCCGCGAAGGCGAGGCGCGAAACATCTGATCGAAGAATCCAGGGTCAGGTGTTTGCGTTCCCGTCATGGGGCGAACAATAGACCCCCGTCGATCACGCCTCTCGCAAATTCACCTACCCGGTTGGGGTGATGGTGAAGGTGACGTTTGAGCCGGTGGTGTTTGGTGATGCGCCAAGAGTTGGGTGCTCTCCGATATCGATGCAAAAAGGACTCAGCCCGGAACTTGACGTTCCGGGCTGGAGTCACTTGTTTACTTTGACGCCTCCCGTTGGGCAGGCGGTGAGGGGATCTCGGTTAGCTCGCTCGGACGACGATTGAGCTTGCTTCGTTGTTGAAGTTGTCGATGCAGGTGTGTTCGCCAGCTCCGAGGGTGACTGATTCGCCGCGGGCTTGGGAGATGTCGAACAGTTCAACCTCAAAGCCATCCGCGATGATGATCGACGAGATCGAGTTGTTTCGGAACGAGTCGGTGCCGTCGTCGTAGTTATGGGTGCCAAGACCGAACGAGTCAGCAGCACCGCCATAATCGCAACGTGCCCACACCGTTACCGCGTCATTGGACTGCGGCGTTGGCTCAGGTGCGTTGTTGCCTGCTTCTCGGACGACGATTGAGCTTGCTTCGTTGTTGAAGTTGTCGATGCAGGTGTGTTCGCCAGCTCCGAGGGTGACTGATTCGCCGCGGGCTTGGGAGATGTCGAACAGTTCAACCTCAAAGCCATCCGCGATGATGATCGACGAGATCGAGTTGTTTCGGAACGAGTCGGTGCCGTCGTCGTAGTTATGGGTGCCAAGACCGAACGAGTCAGCAGCACCGCCATAGTCACAACGCGCCCACACGGTGACGGGCTCATTCGATTGTGGCGCAGGTGCTTCTTCTGGCTCAGGCTGTGGCTCTGGGTCAGGCTGTGGCTCTGGTTCAGGCTGTGGTTCTGGCT
>CAYUKM010000004.1:0-29792 GCA_964445255.1 uncultured Acidimicrobiales bacterium | reverse complement strand
TCAGGCTGTGGCTCTGGGTCAGGCTGTGGCTCTGGTTCAGGCTGTGGTTCTGGCTCAGGCTGCGGATCCGGAGTAGGAGTATTGATTGGGTTTCCGCTCAACGCACGAGCGTTGATCCACGAATGCACAACTTCGCCCTCGGCGAACTCGATGAAGCCCCACACAAATTGCAACGTGTGCTCTTCGGGGGTGGAGCTGTTCGGTGGGTAAATCAGCACGTCCACAGGTTCAACAGTCATGTCCCTGTGGAAGGTTTCGCCCGCAGTCACCAGACCGTTTCCAACGCCAAATCGCTGGCTGCCGGTCTCAGGGATGTTCATCTGTGGCGAGAGCGTGCCGTTGTCACGGGTGTAGTAATAGCGCGCCTTGCCCTGCGTCTTGTCTGCGTCGCGGTTCGGCACCACGAAGTACTCCTGCATGTAGGCAGGCAGGCTCGTCTCTTGAACTTGGAATGCCTGATAGGCACTCGCCGGTGACAGCGCGTCCTCAAAGATGGCGATTCGATCGCGATGCTGTTGTGCCAATACCTCTCGGATGTCGTCGTTGACGCTTGGATCATTCGGGTTTTCAAGGGCGGCGATGTCAACCCAACCGGACGCACGTCCGCCCTCGTAGACGTTTACCGACCACAGATAGGTTGCATCGACGACTTCGCCGCCAATTTCCATCCGGGTGAGTGAACCGGCGATCAAACCGCCGTCCTTTTCGCCATTGACGTAGCCCACGCCGCTGCCGCGGGCGGTAGTGATCACATTGCCCTGAGAGTCGTGCATTGGAGTGCCGTCTTGGACATACATGGTCTTGCCGTTTTGCAGATCAACCTTGTTGTAGATGACCTGGCCGGTGCTTCCAAAGCCGTGATGTTCGCTATTGAAAATCTCCGACGGGGGATTGAAGATCCCTCCATCAGCGGACTGCCAATTCGAATCATATGCATTTGCTGGGCCAGCAGAGATCGCCAAGACCGCTGCCAGGACGCTGCCAACGAGTAGCACGCGTCGTACCACTGAAAAATTCAACCTCACCCTATGTTCTCCTCTATCTTTCAAACCGCCGCGTTTAGAAATCCCGCAGCGAAAAAACTAGTACATAAACACTGTGCGTGCTAACTGGAAAGGAATTTCCTGTTAATTCGGGCGGATCGACCGTCATGGTCAAGTTTGGACGTCTGCACCGCCAGCTACCGCTCCAAGTAGGGGTACCCATTTTGTGGGTACGGCTACAGCGCCGACCAGTAGAAACTGCTAGTAAGGCGCTCTACCCGTTTAGCCGATGAATAGATATGAGCTTGGCCAACTTCTTCCATCGGGTGACTTCGCGTCAAACCGAGCACTGGGCTGTCAGCCGGGAAGAAACACCTCGACGGTTCCACGTGCGGCGCACCGTCGGAATCGCCATATCGGCTGTCGTCGTCATGTTCCTCCCACTAGGAGCAAACCGCATATGGGCATCCGTGGCGATCATGATCGCTGGCTTTCTTATTCACGCAATCCATACGCGAGTTCCGAACCGAAACGTCGACGGTGCCACCCAGTGGGTGGTCATCTTCACCGCGTTGTGGTGCGCTGCAATATTGCCAGCGCTACTCCCCGCTGCAGCAGTAGCGCTCGCCGTCGACATCGCGGGCTCGTCGCGAACGTTCCAGAGAAAACTCAACTACCTTTTCCTTGCCGTGGCTGCAACCGGAATTGCAGTCATCGGATTCATGGCGGCTGTCCCTTCTTGGGTAGCGATCTTCACGGTGTTTGTGATCGCAATTCCCGGGAGCGTCGAGCTCGCGGCATGGCGCAGCGAACGAACCAGAATCGAGCAACGGCGCATGGCGTTGCTGTCCAACCTCGGACAGGCAATCACGTGGGAAAGCCACCTCGAAAACGACGAGCTTTTGTGGGTCGATGGGCCAGTCAGGGAACTGCTCGGTATCGCTCCTTCCAAGCTGGTCGAACTTGTCAACGGCAGCGACGACTTTTCGCCACTCGCCGACTTCAAAGGCGAAGGTATCGAGTGGGTGACCCAGATACCCCATGTGGACGGAACCCCTCGTTGGTTCCGAGTCAACGGTCAGCTGCGAACCCGTGCTGACGGCGCACAAATTCTCTATGGCGTCTCGGTCGACATCACCGACCTCGAACTTGCTCGACTTCACGAACAACAGCGTGCCGAACACGACAGCCTTACTGGCCTCTCGAACCGAGAAGGGCTTGCGGAGTTCCTCAGCGAGAACGCTGAGCGAGCCGCAAGAGCTGTCCTCGTTGCGGACATCGATCGGTTCAAAGACATCAACGACACGCTCGGTCATATCGTTGGCGATCGCCTCATATGCGCGGTGGCAGCGCGACTCGACAAGCTCGACTCAACAAATCGCATCGTCGCTCGCCTAGGCGGCGACGAGTTTGCCATAGCGGTAGTCGCCGACAGCTTCGAACAAGTCAGCCTCGAGGCCGAAACACTTGTTGGCGAGTTGTCGAAAAGGCTCAGCGACGGATTCTCCGTCCAAGACATGGAGCTGCACGTTGCGGCCTCTATAGGAATTGCCGCAGGTACCGACCTCGACTGGACCGAACTGCTCCGACGCGCAGACGGGGCAATGTATGAAGCCAAGCGCGAAGGCAGCGGACATCGGTGGTACGACCAAGTCGCCGACGGCACCGCGGTCGAACAAATTCGCCTCCAATCCGACCTGACGAAAGGTCTCGAAGATCAAATCGTCCTGCACTATCAGCCAGTGGTGTCGGCAACGACCCAACAAATCGTCGGCGTCGAAGCCCTTGCCCGATGGATGCACCCAGATCGCGGCCAGGTGTTCCCTGACACCTTTCTGCCCATCATCGAACACTCGGGCATGACCTCACGATTCGATCGCCACATACTTCGTACAGCCGTTTCTGCGGCGAGCGAGTTGGCGAGCACAGGCGCCGCGATCACGGTCTCGGTGAATCTCTCCCCGCACAGCCTGTGGTCTCCCACGTTGCTCGTATTGCTGAGCGAGCTCCTCTCGGAGCATCCGCTCGCGCGCGACCGGATAATCATCGAAGTCACCGAACAAGGCCTGCACAACGACTTCTCGCGGTCCCTTCCGCTCTTCGAATCGCTGCGCGCTATGGGCGTTCGCCTGTCACTCGATGACTTCGGAACCGGTGGGTCGTCGCTGATACGTTTGCGCAGCCTTCCTTTTGACGAGATCAAAATAGACCGCTCGTTCGTCGACGGCGTTCCCGGTGATGGAATCGACGCCACCATCGTTCGCTCGACCATCGAACTCGCGGCCGCGCTCGAGATGGCCACCGTGGCCGAAGGTGTCGAATCGTTCGAACAAGCAACCGCGTTGGCCGATATGGGTTGTCGAAAACTTCAGGGGTGGGCGTTCGCTAAAGCGATGCCTCTCGAAGAACTCTTCGAAACGTGGATCAATGCCCCGCAGCTCGAACTGACAGACGGCTAGCTGACCAAACGTTCGCTCTATATGGATTGCCGTGCCGTTCGGTGACGCGAGACGACACCCACTACAAGCTGCCCCAAACCACGCTGCTCACGTCAAAGCGCACTACGCGGCAGGGTTGCCGTGAGCACATCTGGATCGGTTACGATTCGCCCAGTGCGCCACTGCAGTCGCACTGAAAACCCGGAGGAAACCATGTCCGACGCTTTGCTCGATCGTCGCCAGTTCTACATTGACGGCGAATGGGTCGATCCGGCGACAGCGAACGATTTCGACGTCATCAACCCATCGACCGAAGAGGCCTTCGCAGTTATTTCGCTCGGTTCCGAAGCGGACACTGACGCCGCGGTCGCAGCAGCCAAGGCTGCCTTCCCGGGGTGGGCGGCAACACCGGTAGAAGAGCGCATCGCCAAGCTCGAGGCGCTGCTCGAGATCTACAAGGCCCGAAGTGGCGAGATGGCCGAAGTCATCTCGTTGGAGATGGGTGCGCCCATCGACATGTCGAATCGCCTACAGGCGACAACCGGCTTGGGTCACCTCAAGAGCATTATTCGATCGCTCAGGGCTTTCGAGTTCGAGCGCCCACTCGGCGACCACGCTCCCGACAATGCAATCCTGTATGAACCGATCGGTGTCTGTGCGCTGATCACCCCGTGGAACTGGCCAATGAATCAGGTCACCTTGAAGGTCGTTCCTGCTCTGGGTGTTGGTTGCACGATGGTGCTCAAGCCAAGCGAAATTGCGCCGCTCAGTTCGGCACTGTTCGCCGAGATGGTCCACGAGGCCGGTTTCCCTTCAGGTGTGTTCAACATGGTGCAAGGCGACGGCCTCGGCGTTGGTACGCAACTCTCAGGCCACCCCGACGTCGACATGGTCTCGTTCACTGGGTCCACCCGAGCGGGCGTCGCAATCACGAAGAACGCAGCCGACACGGTTAAGCGGGTCGCGCTAGAACTCGGCGGCAAGGGCGCCAACATCGTGTTCGCCGACGCCAAAGAGGACGCCATCAGCTGGGGCGTGTGGCGCTGCTTCAACAACACCGGGCAAAGCTGTAACGCTCCGACCCGCATGCTCGTAGAGCGCTCGTTTTACGACGAGGCGGTAGCGAAGGCCAAAGAAGTCGCGGAACAGACCGCCGTTGACCTCGCCAACAAAGAAGGCAAGCACATCGGCCCTGTGGTGAGCGAAGCACAGTGGAACAAGATCCAAGGCCTCATCGCAAAAGGCGAAGAAGAAGGTGCAACCCTGCTCGTCGGCGGAACCGGCCGACCGGACGGATTCGACGAGGGCTACTTCGTGAAGCCGACCATCTTCGTGGACGTCGACGCTGACATGACCATCTTTAACGAAGAGATCTTCGGCCCGGTACTCACAATCGTGCCCTTCGATACCGAGGAAGAAGCGATCGCCATCGCAAACGACACCCGATACGGGCTCACCAACTTCGTCCAAACCACCGACCCTGAAAAGGCACGCCGAGTCGCACGAGCACTCCGCTCAGGCATGGTCGAGATGAACGGCATCCCACGTGGCTCAGGCGCCCCCTTCGGCGGCTACGGCCAAAGCGGCAACGGCCGCGAAGGCGGTGAATGGGGCATCGAAGAGTACTTAGAGGTCAAGTCTGTGAGTGGCTTCAACGTGTAGATCTGGTCCCACCGGGGCAGCTTTTAGGTATGCCTGGGTAGCCCGATCCGTGCTTTGCCGGTCGGGCGAAAAGGAGCCTCTGGCCAGCAGCCGAGCTTCGAGAGCCCCCTGGGGCTCGGATTGCGACCGCTGGAGGCGAAGCCGGGAAGGCAGCGGCTACGTCCCGAGGGGGCGGCCGCCGTCTACGGGGATGATTGAGCCGGTGGTCATCGGAAGGTGATAGATGACCGCGGATACCGCTGCGGCCACATCGGCGGGCGTCGCGAGCGCGCCTAGGGGAGTGGCGTCGACTTGGGCTTGCAGCATGGCGGGATCTGCTTTCGCCGCGTATTCACCGAGGACCCAACCCGGCGAAACCGAGACCACTCGGATATCGGGTGCGAGTGCTCGCGCTAGCGAACGGGTCATGCTGTCGAGCGCAGCTTTCGATGCGCAGTACGCGACGTTGGAGCCCACGCCGGTGACTGCAGCAATCGAGGAGATGTTAACCACAACTGGACTTTCCGCGGCGCGGAGAACGGCTTCCATGGCGCGAATGGTGGCGAACGGTCCACGCCAATTGACGCGGAAGATCCAATCGATCAATTCGTCGTCGAGTCCGACCAGGTCTGTATGCGGGACAGGGCGGGTTACGCCGCCGCAATTGATCAACACATCGAGTTCGCCGTGCATCTCCTGAATCTCTAGTGCGACGGCGTCTAGCGATTCTGTGGACGTGACATCACAGTGAATGCTCTCGTGCGATAGTCCGGGAAGTTCGTCTGCGAGTTTGTCGGCTCGTTCTTTATTTCCTGCGTAGCCGACGTACACGGTGCAGCCGTCGTCAGCGAGGCGTCGACAGATTTCACTGCCGATTCCTCCGCTGCCACCGGTCACCAGTGCCACGTTGCCCATGTTCGTCCTCTCATCATGAATCTCGTCTTATGAGGGTTCGTTAACTCGTCGTATTCGAGGGTGGTCGTGAGGGGCGAAGATGTTTGTTAGTCGGTATCCGCTCCGTACCGTTCAACGCGAATGTCTGCTTGAGCCTTGTGGCCCGAGAAGTTCTCAATAGCGCATAGCCGCGAACAGTACTCTCCTACTAGAGCACTCGCCTCGTCGGTCTCGACACGTTGGTAGGTGCACGTTTTCAAGAACTTCCCAACCCACAGACCACCCGTGTAGCGGGCTGCGCCTTGGGTGGGCAGGGTGTGGTTTGTTCCAATGGCCTTATCGCCATAGGCGACGTTGGTCCGAGGGCCGATGAACAACGCGCCGTAGTTCTTCATGTTGTCGCTGAAGAACGCGTCGTCATTGGTCATGATCTGCACGTGCTCGGACGCAATATCATTTGCGACCTTGAGCATTTCGTCGTTGTCGTCGCACACGATGACCCGGCCGTGATCTCGCCAGGCGGGGCCTGCGGTATCAGCGGTCGGCAACGTTTCGAGCTGACGCTCGACCTCGGTGATGGTTTCGGACGCGAGTGTTTCCGACGTCGTCAGCAGAATCGCTGGTGAGTTAGGGCCGTGTTCGGCTTGGCCGAGCAGATCCGTCGCGCACATCTCAGCATCGACGGTGTCATCGGCGATGAGCAGCGTCTCGGTTGGGCCGGCTAGAAGGTCGATACCGACGCGCCCGAAGAGCTGCCGCTTCGCCTCGGCCACGTATGCGTTGCCGGGCCCGACGATCATGTCGACCGGGTCCATCCCAACGCCGTAGGCCATCGAGGCCATGGCCTGAATGCCGCCGAGAAGGTAGATCTCGTCGGCGCCCGCCATGTGCATGGCAGCCACGGTTTCGGCCGGGATCTTGCCCGCGATCGGTGGGGTGCACGCAATGACGCGCTGACACCCAGCAACCTTGGCTGTGAGCACACTCATGTGCGCGCTCGCGACCATCGGGAACCGGCCGCCAGGCACATAGCAGCCCACATTTTCGATCGGCAGATTGCGATGTCCCAAGAAGACGCCAGGCAGCGTTTCCACCTCAACATCGGCCAGCGTGGCGAGTTGATGCTTGGCAAAGCCTCGAATCTGTTCCTGCGCCCACGCGATGTCGGCGATGACCGAATCGTCGACCCCATCGACGATCTCGGCGATCTGTTCGTCGCTTAGTCGAAAGGACTCCGGCGTCCACTTATCAAAGCGTTCCGACAGTTCTCGAACTGCTGGTTCTCCCCGGTCGAGTACATCAGCAAGTGTGGTACGCACCATGGCTGACAACTCGAGGTTCTCGCCATGCGCGGCCTTTACCGATGCATCTTTGAGGATTTTCACGCTGCGGCCTCACGTAATGCATCTTCGACGATGGTTGTTGCGAGGTCCATTCGATACTCCGACGAGCCATTGTCGTCAGCCGGTGGTTCCAAGCCGTTGCCCGCAAGCGCGGCCGCGGCTTCGAGTGATTGGCCATCGGCTAGGGCTTGTTCGACAGCTTCGGCACGGACTGGTGTGCTGTGCATGTTGGTGAGGCCAACGCGCACGCCATCGTCGTGGTGTTGCACCGATGCGCCGACAACGGCCCAATCTTGACTGCGTCGGGTGAACTTGTTGAAGGCCCATCGCTTGCCGGCCATTTTCGGTACACGAATCTCGGTGAGCACCTCGTTGTCGTCCATTGCCGTCTCAAGGAACCCGGTGAAGAAGTCGTCGACGGCGATGTCGCGGGAACCATCGGGTCCGGCGACTCGAATGGTGGCGCCCATGGCGAGCAACGCTGAAGGCGTGTCCGATGCGGGGTCGCCGTGGGCGATCGATCCACCGATGGTGCCGCGGTGACGAACCTGCGGGTCGCCGACCATGGACACGGCCTTTGCGAGCAATGGGGCATCGCTCTTGATGAGATTGTTCGACTCGACGTCGACGTGCTTTGTCAGCGCTCCGATCGCGATCTGGTCGCCGTCTTCGCGGACAAACTGCAACTCCTCGATCTTGGAGATGTCGATGACGACCTCGGGGGTAGCGAGGCGATAGCGCATCAACGGGACGAGTGAGTGGCCTCCGGCGATCAGCTTTGCGTCTTCGCCGTGTTGGGTGAGAGCCGCAACCGCTTCGTCGACGGTGTTGGCCTTGATGTAGTCGAATTGTGCTGGAATCATGCGCTCGCCTCCGCTCCTGCGAGAACTGCCTTAACGATGTTTTGGTAACCGGTGCAGCGGCAGAGGTTGCCCTCAAGTCCCTCACGCACGTCATGAGGTGTGAGCGAACCGTTTTGGCCGGTCAGTGACACGGCGGCCATGACCATGCCCGGAGTGCAGTAGCCGCACTGGAGGGCATGGCAGTCGTGGAAGGCCTGTTGCATCGGGTGCAACTCATCGCCCTTAGCGAGACCTTCGATCGTCGTGATTTCGTCCCCATCGACCTGCGGGGTGAGCACGGTGCAGCTCTTTACCGACTGGCCGTTGAGCAAGACGGTGCACGCGCCGCACGAGCTGGAGTCGCAGCCGATGTGGGTCCCGGTGAAGCCGAGGTTCTCGCGGAGGTGGTTGACGAGAAGCGTGCGAGGTTCGATGTCGCTCTCGTGGGTTGCGCCGTTGACGGTGATGGAAACTTTCATTGGTTTCTCTCTTTTGGTTCTGTGTTTGATTTCGTTCGTTGAATGAATTGTTCAGTGGGGCTAGTCGATGGCGATTCGTTCGCCGTCGATCATGAGTCCGTGGGAGATGGTGTCGCCGTTGAGGATGGTGGCCTCAACAAAGCACGCGTTCTGGGCTGCGACGAGAAGCGTTGTCTGCGTTTCGACCGACACTTTGGTATCCAACGTGATGTCGAGCTGGACTCCGTCGGCTCCGGCTTTGTATGGGCCGTTGCCATTCATCTCTGCGAGCCAGGTGACCGTGCCGGTCACACCGATGTTGCCGACTGGGATGTTGAGACGGGAGGCCATCTCTCGGAGTTGGGTCATCATGCAGCCTGCCAAGGCGGTCACGAAGTGCGCCAATGGTGGAGGGGCCGTTTCGGTCCCTCCCATGTAGGCGCCCTCGTCGGTGGTCAAGTCGAATGTCAGGCCAGGCGGGGCGCCAGGCGCACGCATATCTACCTTGATGTCGTTTCGAAATCCGCCAGCGTTCGTACCGGCGAAATCAAAGACGAGGTGACCGACGCTCATAGCTGGGCTGCAATCTGTTCGTCAGAGCGCATCGCTTCCCAAACCCGAGCTGGTGTGCATGGCATGTCCATGTGTTTGACCCCGCTCGGTTGGAGTGCGTCGATCACGGCGTTGTGCACCGCAGGCGCTGCGCCGACGGTTCCCGATTCGCCAACGGCCTTCACGCCGAGCTCGTTGAACGACGATGCGATGCCCTTCGGTTCGAGGTCGAAATCCGGGAGCATGTCGCTGGTCGGCATCCAGTAATCGGCGAAGTTGGAACTCTTCGGCGTTCCGTATTCGTCGTAGCGGACCGTCTCACAGAGTGCCTGACCAACGCCTGCGGCGATACCGCCGTGGAGTTGGCCTTCAACGATCACCGGATTGACGATCGATCCGGCGTCATCTACGCCGACGAACTTGATCAGGTCTGCTTTGCCGGTTCGAGTGTCGAGTTCGACCACTGCAACGTGAGCACCGGATGGGAAGGTGTTTTTGCCTTCGTTGTCCATCATTGTCACACACGACAGTTCCGGAGCATCTTCGGCTTTGAGTGCATCACTAGCAGCGAGGGCTGCCCAGCTAACCGATCGCGCCGGCGACCCGGCGACGTGGAATTCGCCACCCTCCGACAACACGATGTCGTCGACCGAGGCCTCAAGGTGGGTCGCCGCCAATTGCTTTGCATTGTCGACGACGATGTTGGCCGCGTCATGCACGGCAACACCGGCGGTCTGAATCGACCGGGAACCAGCGGCACCAATGCCGAATGCGATCGCATCGGTGGAGCCTTCTGACACCGAGATCTTCTCGACCGGGATCTGCAGAACATCGCACGCGATCTGGGCCCAGACCGTCTTGTGGCCCTGCCCCTGTGATGTGGTGCCGGTGATGACATTGACCGATCCATCGTCGTTGATCGTCACGCTGGCTGACTCTTGTCCAAACATGCCGACGGTGACATGGTTGTAGCTAGAGAGGCCAATGCCCAACTGCTTGCGGTCGCCGGCTTCACGGCGCTTGGCCTGCTCGGCACGGAGACCGTCGTAGTCGGCGAGTTCCATCGCCCGAGCGAGATCGGCCGGGTAGTCGGCTTCGTCATAGACACTGCCGACCTTTGTGGTGAAAGGCATGTCCTCGGCGGCGATGAGGTTTTTCTTTCGAACCTCTGCCGGGTCCATGCCAATCTCGGCTGCGTAGATGTCGATAAGCCGCTCAAGCGAGGCGACGTAGCCCGCACGACCTGCACCGCGCTGTGCGACGGTGATCGGACGGTTCGTCATGATCGACTTTGCGTTGAACTCGACATGGGGGATGTCGTAGCAACCGCTTGCCATCGTGAACGTGTACGCCATCGGCATGAGTGCGCCGTAGTTCGGGTAGGCACCGGAGTCCTTGACGCCGTCGGCCCGTAGGGCCGAAATGTTGCCTGCCTTGTCGCCAGCGAGGATGAAGTCGTAGCGCTCGCCGCGACCCTGGCTCGAAGCCATCAGGTACTCCGAGCGAGTCTCGATCCAACGGACCGGGCGACCTGCGGCCATAGCAAGACCGGGGATCGACCACTCTTCGACCGTCATCGTGGCCTTGCCACCAAAGGCGCCGCCGACGTTGGGGCCCGCGATGATGTGGATCTTTTCTGGGGCGATACCGAAGGTTCCTGCAACTCGTTGCAGGTAGCCGTGTGGCATCTGGGTAGCGAGCCACACGTGACAGTCACCGTCGGCATCGAATCCGCACACCACGCCACGAGGCTCGATCGGACCGTTTGACTGGCGGGGATTCATGATCTCTTGACGGATAACGACGTCGTTCTCGAACTTCGATGGGTCGTGCTCGATGCCCATGCCCATGTCCATCAAGTCGATGATCACGTTGCCATTGGGGAACGGCGGCGGAGCCATTTCTTCCGCGCCTTCTTCTGGGGGAGGTGGGTCCGATAGGCGAGGCTCGTCGCCCTCCTCGAATAGCAGCACTTCGCCGCTAAGAGCGTGGTCGTAGTCCATCACCGGGTCGAGTGGGTCGATGTCAACGACGACGAGTTCGGCTGCGTCTACAGCTTGTTCGTAGGTTTCACCGACCACTGCCGCAATCGGCTGACCGACATAGCGAACCTTGCCTTCGGCATAGAGGGGCTGCGCGGTGACCGCGTGCATCATCGGGGCAAATCCACCGACAGGCCATGCGGTGTTGTTGGAGGCATCCATGATGGTGACCACGCCGGGGGCCTTGAGCGCCTCGGACGTGTCGACCGACAGGAGCTTTCCGTGGGCGATCTGCGAGCGCACGAAGTGCACATACGCAGCGCCGTTCAGAACGGGTGCTTGTACATCGGCGACGAAATGCGCCGAACCAGTGAGGAACTCGGTGTCCTCGGTGCGCAGAATTCTTGCGCCTTTGCTCGCCATAGTGACGACCCCCTGAATAAATAGAGCTCACGGCGAACGTACGACGTCGACCTCTCAGCCCGGCGATTTCGATGATCCGCTCATGAGGATCGGTGTATCTGGTTGTGCTGAATACGTATGCAGAATACGTTTTCAAATTTATGTCTATAGTGACGGACGACACGCGTCAAGCCGTTCGCACCGAGTTTTCCAGGGGTGTTCCCCGGAGAAAGGAACAAAACCAATGCAGGTCATCGATCTCTCACAACCCATCTACGAAACGATGAAGGTGTTCCCCGGACATAATAAAACGGTGCAATTTCAACACGCATACCACTATGAAACGGGACCGAACTACGTTGACGATCACAAGGGCGACCACTTTTCATTTCAGACGACGGGGCTGTTGATCAATGACAACGGACCGACCCACGTCGACTCGTTCAGTCATCTGGACACCGACCCCGACGCAGAGACAATTGATCAAATGTCGCTGGATTTGTTCTTCGGCTCAGGGATTTGTCTGGATGTTTCTCATGTCCCCGAGCGGACCGATATCACCGTCGAGCACTGCGAGGACGCGCTCGAGAAGTCGGGCCAAGAACTCCGGGAAGGCGACGTATTGTTGTTCAATACCGGTCACTACGAACGGCACAAGGACACTCTGGAGTACCTCGATCAGCACACCGGTCTGGGCGCAGAAGCATCGGATTGGGTCGCAGCCCACAAGGTGAAGGTCTTTGGCGTGGACACCCCGACGCCAGACAACCCTGCGAGCAAGATCTTCCCGGCGCACATCATGAGCAAGTTGGCGCGAATTACCCACTACGAGAACCTCGCCAATCTTCACCGACTTCTCGGCACTCGATTTATGTTCTACGGTTTCCCGTTGAAGATCAAAGGCGGACACGGGGGACCCACACGTGCGGTGGCGGTCATTGAGTAATGGTTAGATCGAGGGCGGACCGTCCGGTGAGTAGCGTCGATGTCGCTGCTCACGCGGGTGTTAGTCAGGCGACGGTCTCGCGGGTGCTTTCGGGCACCACCCCGGTCTCTGACGCGACGCGAGAGAAGGTCGAGCGCGCCCTCGATGAGTTGGGCTATCAACCGAATGTGAACGCTCGTGCGCTGAAAACGCAGCGCACGAGCACCATCGCGGTCGTGGTGGCCGACATCACGAACCCGTTCTATCCCGAGCTGGTGGAAGCGCTAAACGAAGCGCTCTCCGCAGAGGGGCAGATGATGTTGTTGTGGGATGCCGCTATCGCAGTCGATGACGGGTCGGTGCTCGCGGCGGTCCAACAAGGGCTTGTCGACGGCGCAATCTTCGCGACCGCGACCCGCGGATCGACGACGCTCAGTCGAGCGCAACAATTGGCGCTCCCAGTCGCCTTGATCAACCGCGGAATGCCAGCGCTCGACATCGACTCGGTCACCTCGGACAATTGCAGCGGCGGGCGCAGGGTCGCCCGGTACTTCCTTGAGGCAGGCCGCAAACCGGCGATTATCGCGGGTCCGGAGATCGCGAGCACCAGCCGTGAACGCGCGGAGGGGTTCCTCGCCGAGTGGCGAGACGCTCGTCCGGACTACGAGCCGTTCATTACCTACAAGGAGTTCTCGGCCGAGTGTGGACGTGAGTTCTGTGCCGCGGTCATGAACTCAGACGATCCGCCAGATGCGATCTTTGCGACGAACGACTACACCGCCTTTGGAGTACTGGATGAGGCCAAGCGCCTTGGGATTCGGGTCCCGCAGGACACTTGGGTGGTCGGCTACGACGATATCCCAATGTCGAGTTGGTCCGTCTTCGATCTCACGACAGTGCGGCAACCTACAGGTCAAATGGCCAAAGAGGCGGTCCGGCTCTTGCTGGCTCGCATCGAAACACGAGACCGTCCAATAGAGTCCATCCGCTTCGACGGCGAACTCATCACCCGCGGCAGTACCGCGAGTTCCTAGACCGACGACCTAGAGAGCCAATTACGAGAGCGCTGCGGCGACGTCCTCGACCGCGATGTTGCAGTTCTCCGCAGCGAGATCGAAGAACTCCTGTGGGGGAGCGCCAGCTCCGAGGAACGCTTCGGCCTCAGGAATGCTACGTGCACTCAACCAGTCGCCGATTTGGCGAACGGTGCAGTTCCACTCCTCGCCGTTTCCGAGCACGGGGTTCGAATCGGGAAGCCATTGGGTGATCGCGTCAGGTTCGCAAGCAATCAACGCGACGAGGTCAGCGGTGCCCTCGCCGGTGAAGGGAACGCCCTCGGACTCCAGGCGCTCGATCACACAGTTGGCGGCACCCTCAAGATCTTGGACTCCGAGCTGGAAGGAAGTCACATCCAAGTTGTCGGTTGCGATCTCTAGGTCGGTGCGGGTATCGACCGTGGTGGTAGGCGCATCGTCGACGGGCTCTTCTCGGGCCTCGTCTTCAACCTCGGGATCCTCGGCCTCTTCGTCAGCCTCAACGCTGTCGGAAGAGTCGTCGACCTCGGCCACGGTGGTATCTGGAGCAGCCGACTCGTCGTCGCTGGAACAGCTAGCAAGAATCAACATCGCAGCGATCGCGGCGAGGAACAGTCGAAGGAATTGTCGGTTTTTCATGGGAGGTCAATTCTACGGCCTCACACGCCACCGATACCGGCACCCTCTGGGTCGCAGGCATCGCCGAGGCCCTCGACTAGTTGCCCATCTGACGCAAGATCTTCTCGGTGACCTCGCCGTAGGGCGGATACAGGAGGCTCAGACCGGTTCGACCGGCGATGTCGCGCTGGGTGAACACGCCTCGCAGGTTCGATAGTTCGTCGAAGCCGGCCTGACCATGGACCCGTCCGATGCCCGATGTGCCGACACCGCCGAAGGGAAGGTCGTGTTGAGCGAAGTGGACGAGCACCTCGTTGATCGCAAGTCCCCCCGAGACGAGCCGGGTTGTTGCGGCGTTCACTTCCCGCACCACGTTCGAGAACAGGTACGCGGCCAGAGGTTCGTCGCGCTCGTTTGAGTAGAGGATTGCCTCATCAACACTGTTGACCGACACGATCGGCAGGATCGGGGCGAAGATCTCCTCGGTCAACACCCGGGCGTCGGCCGGTGCATCGAGCACGAACGTCAGTGGGAAGTGGCGAGGGTGATGCCCGCTGGGCAGATCGGTCGCTAGCACGGTCGCGCCGCGCTCTTGAGCGTCGGCCACCAGCGAATTGGCTCGTTCGAAGGCGTGGTCGTTCACGATGGTCGTGTAGTCGGCGGTCGATGTTCCGTGGGCCTTGGCGAACCACCGGGTGGCCGCCTCGACGAAGTCCATGCGCTGGTCCGGATGCATCAAGATGTAGTCAGGAGCAATGCAGGTCTGACCTGAGTTAAAGGTCTTGCCCCAAGCAAGGCGACCCGCAGAAGCCTCGATCGAGTAGGTCGGCGAGATGATCGCCGGGCTCTTACCGCCCAGTTCAAGGGTGAGTGGGGTCAGGTTGGCGGCGGCCGCTTGGGCGACGAGGCCGCCCACCCGCGTGCTCCCTGTAAAGACCAGATGGTCGAAGGGTAAGGCCGAGAACGCGGCGGCGAGGTCCGCGTCGCCGCCCACCACGGTCACAACGTCAGCGTCGAAGGTGTCTTCGACCAACCCGGTGATCACCTCGGTGGTCGCCGGCGTAATCTCCGACATCCGGATCATCACCCGATTGCCCGCCGCCAACGCCGAGACCGCGGGCTGCAAGGCGAGGTCGACGGGATAGTTCCACGGCGACATCACCCCGACGACCCCCTTCGGCTGGGCCACGATCGCGTTAGACGCCGGACGGAACCACAACTCGGTGCCTCGGCGGCGGGGTTTCATCCACGACTTGAGGTGGCGCTTGGCGAAATCGACGCTACCGATTACGCCCCCGAGGTCGGCGATCCGTGTCTCAACCTCGGGACGTTGGCCAAAGTCCTCGGCGATGGCGGCGGCGATCGCACTCCGATTGTCGGTGAGCATCGAACGCATTCGGTCCAACCGGCGGATCCGAACCTCGCGAGTGGGGTAGGGGGTGAGCTGATGAGCGCTTTGTTGTTGGGCGAGGAGGTGCTCCAAGTGGGATTCGGTCTGGTTTGATTGGGGCGCTGCCGTCATCGAAATTCCTCGTTGATCGAAACGTTGCTGGGGGGTACGCACACCATAGAACCCCGTATCCTGAACAAATGGCCGCCAACACCGAAGTGCGCACCGATCTAGGGGTCGATGGCATGACGTGTGGTGCGTGCGCGGCTCGGATCCAAGACCACTTCGGCAAGCTTGATTCGGTCGGTCAGGCCCAGGTGAACTTTGCCACCGGGCGAGCAACGATCCTGCACGACGGATCGTTGGATACCTCGGAGCTGTCCGCCCGAGTGGTCTCACTGGGTTACTCGGTCATCGAGGCCGAAGAACGTGATCTGGCGGAAGAGCGGCGAGATCTAGACCTTCGCCGTCGAGTGACCTTCGCTCTTTCCCTGGCGATCCCCGCAATGGTCCTGGGGATGGTCGATGCACTGCATTTCGACGGGATTCGCTGGGTGCTGGCGGCGCTCGCGACACCGGTCATTTTGTGGGCAGGTTGGCCGTTCCATCGGGCGGCATGGAAGAACCTGCGCCAAGGTGCCACGACCATGGACACGCTGGTATCGATGGGTTCGCTGGCGGCGCTGATCTGGTCGTACGTGGTCTTGTTGGGCGGCATTGGTGAGTTCGTGTACTTCGAGACCGGCGCCATCATCGTGGCCTTCATCTTGTTGGGCAAATGGCTTGAGCTTCGTGCGAAACGCCGGTCCGGGGATGCCATCCGAGCGCTCGCTGATCTCGGGGCGAAGACCGCTCTGCTGGAGGACGGTAGCGAGATCGCCCTCGACGACCTCGCCGTCGGCATGCGCTTCATTGTTCGGCCCGGCGAGAAGATCGCTACCGATGGGGTTGTCGTCGACGGCCACTCGGCGGTCGACGCATCGATGGTCACCGGCGAACCGGTTCCCGTCGGCGTCGCGCCTGGCGATGAGGTCATCGGCGCGACGATCAACGCGAACGGTTCGCTCACCGTCGAGGCGACCAAAGTGGGTTCCGACACCGCACTTGCCCAGATCATCCGTCTCGTCGACGAGGCCCAGGGCGGCCGAGCCGACGTGCAGCGACTCGCCGACCGGGTGTCGGGGGTATTCGTTCCGCTCGCCATCGTCATCTCGATCGTCACCCTCATCGCGTGGCTCGCAATTGCCGGCGACGTCGACGCGGCGTTCACCGCAGCGGTTGCGGTGCTCATCATCGCCTGCCCGTGCGCGCTCGGGTTGGCTACGCCGCTCGGGATCATGGTCGGCACGGGTCGAGGTGCTCAGCTCGGCGTGATCATCAAGGGTGGCGAGGTACTCGAGGACACTCGAGCTGTCGATGTGATCGTTCTCGACAAGACCGGAACCGTAACCGCCGCAGCGATGACCGTTTCCGACGTGATTTCACCCGGCCTAAGCGCGGATGTCGTCGATGAGGTGAAGAAACTCGCCGCATCGGTCGAGGCTCGCTCCGAACATCCCATCGCACGAGCGATCTCGGCCACGGTGCCCGGTCACCTGCCGATCGAGAACTTCGAGAACCTTCCCGGGCTCGGCGTCCGCGCCGATGTCGATGGTCACCGAACTCAGGTTGGGCGACGCAGTCTATTCACTGACGTTTCCGGCGAACTATCCGCTTTGGCAGAGGATGGCGAAGAGCGAGGCGCCACGGTTGTGTTCGCAGGCCGCGACGACACCGCCGAGCTCGTCTTTGTCGTTACTGACGCGGTGAAGCCCACGTCGACCGACGCTGTTTCGTCGTTCCACGATCTCGGTATGGCGGTCACGTTGCTCACGGGCGACAACGTCCGCACCGCTGCTGCCGTGGCGAGCGAGGTCGGTATTGGATCGCGCCCCAACGACGCGGTGATAGCAGAGGTCTTCCCTGACGAGAAGGCTGCAACGATCGCCCGGCTCCAGGCCGATGGGCACCGCGTGGCGATGGTGGGCGACGGTATCAACGACGCACCCGCCCTGGCCCAAGCCGACATTGGCATCGCAATCGGCACCGGAACCGACGTGGCGATCGAGGCGTCGGACCTCACCGTGGTGTCAGGTGATCTCCTAGCAGTGGCCGATGCGATCGGCCTCTCTCGGGCGACGCTACGCACGATCAAGGGCAACCTGTTCTGGGCCTTCGCCTACAACGCGGCCGCGATTCCACTCGCGGCCTTTGGAATTCTCAACCCGGCGATCGCCGCTGCCGCGATGGGGCTTTCCTCGCTGTTCGTCGTGTCGAACAGCTTGCGACTGCGTCAGTTCGCGAGCGCCAGGTGAAGGATCTTCACGACGCCATAAAGCGCCTGATTCGAGACATTGAGGCGGTACAGCTGGAGATCGAGGTTCTCGGTTCGCCCTTGCGTGCACATCATCGCCAGACCATCGAGCTGCAGCTGAACTCGTTGCGGGTGGTCGATCGTGAACTCCGACAAGAGGTCGTCAGCCGTCGGGTCTGGTCGCTCGGGGAAGCTACGGTGCCAGTGGTTCGGGCGATGCTCAAGGCGGCCGGGAAACCCAAGATCGGCCTTACCGAGGGTGTGGTCGAGCAGGCTCAGCGCTCTACGAACCTCCTTCGTCAGGAGCTTCACCGGTTCGCCGAGGGCCGCTAACAATTCGGTGGTGAATAGGCGGTAGCTGCTACTGGTTTTGGGCGGTCTGTCGACTTGGCTCACTGTTGTCACGAGGCGGCCGAAAGGGGCTAATCTCAGAGGGTCTGCGAGGAAGAGAGAGATCATGGCCGGTGGACTAGTAGGACTTTTGGACGATGTAGCGGCGCTAGCGAAGCTGGCGGCCGCTTCCATTGACGACGTCGGAGTGGCTGCTGGTAAGGCGAGTGCGAAAGCAGCCGGTGTGGTGATCGATGACACCGCGGTAACTCCTCAGTACGTCCAAGGTCTTGCTGCGGATCGGGAGCTTCCCATCATCAAGCAGATTGCTACTGGGTCGCTGCGCAACAAGCTGCTGATCATCGTTCCCATCATCTTGATCCTGAACGCATTCGTACCGATCCTCGTCGATATCATCTTGATCTTCGGTGGTCTCTTCTTGACTTACGAGGGCGCGCACAAGATCATTCACGCGCTGATCAAGAAGGACGACCACGACCACGACGTCCCCGACGTGGTGAAAGGCCCCGATGCCGAGAAGGAAACGATCGCCGGCGCGGTTCGCACCGACTTCATCTTGTCCGGCGAGATTATGGTGATCGCCCTCGACGGCCTCCAGGACGACAACCCGGACGCTTCGTTTATCTTCCTGGCAATCATCATGGTGATCGTCGCAATTCTTATCACCGCCGTGGTCTATGGACTCGTCGCTGGAATTGTGAAGATGGACGATGTCGGCCTGCGACTGACCGAGACAGATAGCGAGAGCTCACAAAAACTTGGCCGAGCGATGGTGAACGGCATGCCCGTCTTGTTGAAGTGGCTCACCGTGATCGGTACCGGCGCCATGCTCTGGGTAGGCGGTCACATCCTGGTGGTCGGGGCCCACGACCTGGGCTGGAACGCACCGGAAGACTTCATCCATGCAGCCGAAGATCTCGTGATCGGCGTCGGAGGTATTGGCGGCTTCCTCGCTTGGCTCGTCAACACCGCGATCTCGGCCGTTATCGGCTTCGTGATTGGTTCGATCGTTGCGACGATCGTCGACAAGGTCAAGGAGAGCCGCGGCGGCGCAAAGTCCGAACACGCTGCCGCCCATTAGCGCCTGGCCCCGCAATTTCACGCTGCTCGAGCCAGATTGGGTCGGGCTGCGTCGACAGAACGACGCAGATCGGCGAAGCTGGAGTAGTGCGAGCGACAACTGTACAGCGGCTACGGCTGTGCCTAAGTGCCTTTTTCCTCGCCATTGTCTTAGGCGGGTGCGGGGCGAGTAGCGACTCCGACACCCTCGTCGTTTTCGCGGCCTCGTCGCTCACCGATGTCCTACCTCCGATAGCAGAGAGCTACACACTCTCGACGGGCACCGAGGTTGAACTGAACTTCGCTGGCAGTTCGGCTCTACGTGAGCAGATCCTCGACGGCGCGCCAGCAGGGGTCTTCGTTTCAGCGAACCCGTCGATCATGGCCGAACTCGCGACGCTCGGGTTGATCCGCCCAGGGATCGAGCCTGTAGCGACCAACGCCATCGTATTGGCGGTGCCCGGCGACAACCCGGCCCAGATTGTCAACCTCGAATCGTTCGCTGAGGACGATCCGATCATCGGGCTCTGCGCGGAGGAAGTGCCCTGCGGTCAGCTGGGTGCTGCCGTACTCGCAGCAGCTGGTGTCGAGCCTGCCGTCGACACGTTCGAGCCGAGTGCCCGAGCCTTGGTCGGCAAGGTCGAATTGGGTGAGGTTGATGGGGCCCTGGTGTACGACACCGATGTAATCGCAAGCAGCGACCTCGTTGCCATTGGCGAACCTTTCACCGAAGCTGGTACGACCACGTACGTGGCGGCCAGTCTCGTCGGTTCTGGCGGTGGTTCCGACCGCTTCATCGACTTCCTGAGCAGCGACCTCGCGCAGAGCGCACTCCGAGACGCCGGGTTCGGCGCGCCGTGAGCACAAGAGGGACACCGCGGCCCCCAGCCCTTCTGATCGCCCTCGCCGTCATCGGGGTACTGATATTCGTCGCCCCGCTCATCGGCCTGTTGGCCCGCACGCCGTGGACTCGACTCGGGGAGCTCTTTACCTCAGAGATCGTCCTCGATGCGTTGCGGGTCTCGATCGTCAGCTCGCTCATCTCCGCGGTCATCAGCGCCCTGATCGGGGTGCCACTCGCCTTCGTCTTGGCCCGCGTCCCATTTCCTGGTCGCGATGCAATTCGCGCGATCGTGACCCTCCCGATGGTTCTGCCTCCCGTGGTCGGTGGGGCTGCATTGTTGTTCGCCTTCGGTCGACGAGGAGTCTTCGGTGAAGCCCTTGACGCGGGAACTGGGCTTACCCTTCCCTTCACGCTGACCGGCGTGATCATGGCGAACACCTTCGTTGCTATGCCGTTCCTCATCATCACCGTCGAGGGCGCGCTCCGTTCGCTTGACGGTCGTCATGAGCGAGCAGCAGCAACGTTGGGCGCGAGCGAACTCGAAGTCTTCCGACGGGTGACCTTGCCACTAATCGCTCCGTCGTTGCGAGCGGGCATCGTCTTAGCGTGGGCGCGGGCTCTCGGGGAGTTCGGCGCGACCATCACCTTCGCTGGCAACTTGCAAGGGCGGACCCAGACGCTACCGCTGGCCGTGTTCGTCACGCTCGAGTCCGACCGAGACGCAGCGATTGCAATCAGCCTGGTGCTCGTTGCACTGTCGGTGGTCTTGCTTGTGGCTCTTAGAGACCGATGGTGGGTGCGGTCATGACCCACGTGAACTTTGACGCCACGGTCGTCCGAGGGACCTTCCAGGTGGAAGCCGAGTTCGGGCTGACAGCAGGTGAAACGACGGCGATCGTGGGCCCGAACGGTGCTGGCAAGTCCACGATCCTCGCCGCAATCGCAGGACTGACACCGATCGACTCGGGTCGGATCGAGATCGCGAACGTCGTAGTCGACGATCCAATCCAACGGCTCTTCGTGCCGAGCAATGATCGTCGACTCGGGGTGGTGTTCCAGGACCATCTGCTGTTTCCAAACTTGTCCGTCCTCGACAACGTCGCCTTCGGTCTACGGGCCCGCGGCGACTCGAAGGCGTCCGCTCGGACCAAAGCCATGGCGTGGTTGGAACGTGACGGCCTCCAAGAGTTCGTGCAACGGCGACCACACGAGCTCTCCGGTGGCCAGGGCCAACGCGTCGCTTTGACAAGAGCGTTGGCGACCGAACCCGATGTGCTGATCTTGGACGAGCCGCTAAGCGCGCTCGACGTAGAAGCCAAGACACATGTCCGTGGCCAGCTGTCCTCTCGTCTCCAGGACTTTTCAGGGGCCACTCTTTTGGTCACCCACAACCCAGTCGACGTGAACCTGCTCGCCGATCAATTGATCGTCTTAGAGTCCGGGAGAATCGTGCAACGCGGTACGCCCGGAAAGATTCGTCGAGAGCCCAAGAGCAGCTACATCGCGGCATTCGCTGGGCTCAACCACCTTCGAGCGGAGGTCCGCGATGGTCAGATCACCGTCGCTGGGGTTGACGTGGCGTTGCAGGCCGCGGATCGGACCGTGTCTGGTGCAGCGCTCGTGACGATCGCACCGTCGGCGATCGCTCTGCACCGCGAACGCCCTGCCGGTTCACCTCGCAATGTGTGGTTGACCCGAATTGCAGCGATCGAGGAGTTCGGGGACGTTCGTCGGGTCACTTTGGTCGATCCCTTGGAACTCGCCGCCGATTTGACCCCAGGCGCGGTGGAGTCGATGTCGCTGGCCACAGATCTGGAGATCTGGGCGTCGGTGAAAGCAACGGAAGTCGGTGTGGTCCCGCTGAGCTGAGAAAGAGTCGACGCTGCCTCTCAAAATGGGCGGTAGCCACTGATATTCCAAGTGGGGAGCACCCCCCAATGGCCACCTATTTAGCACCGACGTCAGTACGTTTGTTCTCATGGAGACTGCCATGGACGCCAAGACCGCCGCACGGCTGGGGGCCGTGGCGTTGGTGGTATTTGTCCTCAGTGTCCTCGTCGGTGCACTCATTGCGCGGTCGGGAGACCAGTCGGTGGTCTCGCAGTCATCGTCAACAACTTCGGAGTCTGCCTCGACCAGCACAACTAGTTCGACGCCCTCCACAACGATCCTTTCCGCCGTTCCGCAAGCGGTGTCGGAGACGTCGACGACGGCGGTGCCTCCCGTTCAAGACTTTGCCGATCTCTTCGAGGAGGTCCGAGGGGCAGTCGCAAGTGTCGACGTCGTTCGTTGTGCGGCGAACGCGCAGGGAAGCGCCTTCTTGGTCGACCCAGAGACCGCCTACACGGCTTGGCACGTCGTCGAGGATTCGGCCGAGATCGCTTTGGACTTTGGCGAGCAGCGGATTGAGGCGACCGTCATTGGCCAGGACCGGTCTCGCGACGTTGCCGTGCTCCGACTGGCCGCACCCATAGATGCCGCAACCGTTATCCGCGTCGCCCCCGAGCGGACCCGAGTAGGCGAACAGGTCGCAGCCGTGGGACACCCACAAGGCGAGCCACTGGCGATGACCGTGGGACGAGTTACATCCATGAACAGCCAAGTCAACGTCGGCGATGAGGACATCCGTCGGGTTGACGGCGTGCTCCAGACCGATTCGGTTGCCGCGCTGGGTTCGGGCGGCGGGCCGCTGATCAACCAGCGAGGCGAGGCTGTCGGGATCGTAATCCCCAGCGCTACCTCCGACCCTTCGCTCGGCTACGCCATTGACATCGACGGCGTGCGTGACGACCTCCTGAATTGGACCCTCAACCCCGAACCCATTCGGCCGGCGTTCTGCATCGGCGATGTCGATCTCAACGAGATCGACCAGGTCGCCCCCGCACTTATACGTAGCGAAGTCGAAGCAGCTGAGGTTCTCGCCCTGCAACGCACGTTTGCCGTGTACTCCCAGTCGATCAACTCGGGCCGCGCCGAGGAAGCATTCCAGGTACTTGGTCCCGCGCTCATGGCGAATACGACCGTCGAGCGATGGACCGAAGGTCAAGAGACCAGCAAGCTCTGGGATTGGAACATCCGAGCGATTGAACCTACCGAGACCGGTATCGACGTCCGATCGACGGTGCGAAGCACCCAAGACGCCGAGTTCGGTTTCGACGGGCAAAGTGAATGCACCCGGTGGGATCTCATCTACAGCATGGTGCTCGGGGACTTCCAAGGACGGGAGTTCTGGCTCATCAACGGGATACGCAATGCCCCCGGAGCGCTACCGGTGGATTGTGCCGACTGGGAGCCGACTCGAATTCAGCGAGGACGCATCGAAGCTCCTGCACCGGGAGCAGCGTTTGTGATCGAGGACTTCTTGGCCGCAGGCACTATCGACACTTGGATCCTTCGAGCCACGGTCCCGGAGAACGCTGGAACGCAGACCTTCGAGTTAAACCTCACCACGCTCGACGACGAAAATCGCTTAGGCCTGGCTGTTGTCGGGGGAGGCGACGCGGGCACGAGCGCGCAGGTTCGCTTCGATATCAACGGTCGACTCGAGCTCCAGATCAGCGAGTTCGCAGGCGAGCTCGGCGGTGATTATCGCCTGACCGTCACGAACGTTTCACCACCCGTCGTCGACCCGCCCGACGAAGAATCACCCGATGATGTCCGAGAGGGCGACGACAACGGCAACGACGGGGCGGGAGACGACGGAGACGACGCTGGCGGCGCCGGTAATGAGGCTACCGACCCTGATGGTGATACCGCGGTAGCAGCCGCTGGTTAGATCGCCGTGATCTGCCACAGGGTGGCTTCCTCGGTTCCGAAGAGCACCACGCTGTCACCGCCTCGTGTGGTGATACTCGTTGCCAGCTCCGCGTCGATTGGGGTTCGTTCAAGACGCAGACCCGTCGTCGGCTCGTCCACCCCATAGATGTCGCAACCATTAGCCGACACGAACGCACCAAGTGTGTCGAGCGCATCAGCTTGGTGGAACACCTCAGCGACGACCTCTAGCCCGTATGCGGCGTTGAAGACGCCCGCTTTGGCCGTCGGTCCGTACTTGGCGGTGGTGGGATGAGGCGCGGAGTCGGTGCCCAGCATGAACGACGCTTGCCCTGACGTGGCGGCGGCGACGAGAGCCTCGCGGTCCTTACTGGAGTTGATGACCGGCTTGCAATAGAGGTCGGGCTTCATGCCGCTCGCCAATAGATCCGAACGGTCTCGAGCGAGGTGATGTGGGGTGATTGTTGCTGCAGTGCCATCGTGGGCTGCGACGAAGTCGAGTCCGGCCGCAGTCGAGACGTGCTCGACCGTGACGGCGAGGTCGGGCATGGCGTCGCAGAGCGGTTGGAGCTGGCGTTCGAGGAAGACCGCCTCCCGGTCGAAGATGTCGACCGATGGATCGGTGGACTCGGCGTGGACGAGCAGCCGGGTGCCGGTATCGACGAGGACTTCGAAAATCGATGCGTACTCAAGAAGCGATGTCCCTCCCGCGTCGGAGTTCGTGGTCGCCCCTGCCGGGTAGTACTTCACGGCGCCGACTACACCGGACTCGATGCCATTGCGAAGATCGTCGAGGTCGATGTCGTGGGAGCAATAGAGCGTGATTAGCGGATTGAACAGATCGTGCTCACCCGCGGCGGCCAGAATCCGACCTCGATAACTCGCGGCGGCCGCAGTCGACGTAACCGGGGGAACCAGGTTGGGCATCACCATCGCGTAGCGAAAACGTCGGGCTGTGTAGTCGACGACGGCGTCGAGCATCTCGTCGTCGCGTAGGTGGACATGCCAGTCATCTGGCGTCGGGATCTCAATGGAGAGGGTCACGCCCCCAGAGCGTATCTAGAACAGACGGCGCCAGGCGACGCCAAAGCTGAGGAGAAGCAGCACCGCCGCTGCCGCGATAAAGATGACCGAGATCTCCGCGTCTTGTTCTTGGAGCACGATCTGGCTCGGCAGTTGGTTGAACACGTCCAGAAGTTGCTCTGAGTCCTCGGCCCGGAAGAACTCGCCACCGGTGAGTTCGGCTACCGACTCGAGCGTCGGTACGTCGATCACAAGGAATGGTCGAAGCTCATCGAGTGTGGCGCCAAGGTCGGGCACACCGTTATCGAAGCTGAGCCCTGGCGCGAACGACCCCGGCCCGATCTGGTCAGGTGAGCACACCATCTCCGCGATCTGCTCGCTGCCGAAGCCGATCGTGTACACCCGGACCTGTCGGTCGAAGGCTTGTTGTGCGGCAACGATCGGATCGACACCTTGGCTGTTCGCTCCATCGGTTAGGAGTACGACGATGTCGGGTTGGAACTCACCCGAGGCCGCGATCGCATCACGGTCGACGGTCTCGCTCAAGTCGATCGTCGAAGCAGCCACCTCCGGGTTCACTTCGGAGACAGCATCGATCGACCGCAGGATGGCATTTCCGATGCCGGTGCCCAATGATGTGGTGAAGCCGTCGATCGCGGTAACGAGCTCGTCGGTGTCGTTCGTGGGTGGAACGATGAGCTCGGCAGCACCGCCGAACGCCACGATCCCGATCTGGGTGCCTGCATCGCGCTGTTCGACAAAGTTGCGAGCGGCCTCTTGGGCGACCGTGAGTCGGTTGGGTTCGACGTCGGTCGAACACATCGATAGCGACACGTCCAACGCGACGATGATCGAGGTACGGCTCAATGGCACGGTTACCGATGCGGCGGGGTCTAGCAGCGCCAATTGAGGCCGCGGCGAGGCCGAGGAGAAACAGGACGGCGGGGATGTGGCGCTTCCAGTTGGATGTGGATGGTTCCGCGGATCGAATCAGATCGAGCGAACCGTAGGAGATGGTGATCTGTTGACGTCGCCGAATCGCCCGGATGTACAGCACCGCTAGAACGATCGGGATCAGCAACGTGAAGAGCACGAGAGGCCAGGCGAAGCTCACGGGAGCCTCCCGGTCCACATCAGCGAGAGCAGGCCGCTGACCGCTGCGAGGGCGAGTGCAACCGCCGCGAGCACTCCGGTGAGTTCCAGCTGGTCCTCGACAAGTTCCAACTCTCGTTCGAGATCTTCGGTCGCCTCGCTGAGTTGGTCGGCGTTGCCCGCTTCGATGTATTCGCCGTTGGTTGCCGCCGAAAGCGCCTGGAGTGATTCGGGATTGAGGCTTGTGGCCACCATGAACCCGTCGACGTCGATCACCGCACCCTCTTCGGTTCCGATCCCGATCGTGACGACCCGGATGCCATTTTGTGCTGCCAGCTCCACGAGGACCTCCGGATCAGCTTCGCTTGTGTCCTCGCCGTCGGAGAGCATGACGATCAGCGTTGACCCGAACCCACCAAAGTCGACCTCTGGCACGGTCTGTGTCTCTTCATCGAAGATGATTGGTTCCTGGGCCAAGGTGCTCAGCGCAGCGAAGAGGCCTTGAGATAGGGAGGTCCCACCCTCGGGCTGTAACCGGTCGATGGCAGCCAGGGTGGCCACTCGATCATCGGTCGGTCGAGACGTGACGGCTCCGGCTTGCCCGAAGGACACGACCGCTATCTGGACCCCGCCGTCTTGTTCGGCCACGAACATCCCAGCTGCGGTCTTCGCTGCGTCGAGTCGGGTGGGCTCGAGGTCGTCGGCGAGCATGCTGGCCGACGTATCGAAGGCCAGCACGATGGTGCTCGTCCGTTGTGGGACATCGACGGTGGCTTGCGGGCGCGCGAACCCAACGAACAGAACGCTCAGCGCAAGGATGGCCAGGATCGGCGGGACGTGTCGGCGTCTCCCCGTGGTGGGGGCCCCCTCTGGTCCGCGGCCCAGCGTTGGGGCATCTCCTCGCATCCCTACCTTGCGTCCGTCCAGGCGCAGGTACAACCAGACGATTACCGGGATGGCGAACAACGACAAGAGCGCGATTGGCCAAATGAAGATCATCGACGCGCCCGCTCCTTACGGATGGCGGCCATAGCGACCAGTTCTTTGGTGAGGTCAGCCTCGGTCGAGATAGGAAACAGTTCGACACCTGATCGCAGGGCGCCTTGTCGTAGACCGGCCTCTCGCTCTCGGCTGGCCTCGGCGAATCGGTCCCGGAATTTGCGGTCGCTGGTATCGATCATCATCTGTTCGCCGGTCTCAGCGTCTTGGACGACGACGAAGCCTGCATTGGGGAGAACCTGTTCCTGGTCGTCGACGATACGGATTGCAACGACCTCGTGGCGTGCCGCCAGGCGTCGCATGGCGGTCTCCCAACCAGGAGCTGCCAGGAAATCCGAGACCACAAACACCATCGAACGGCGGCGTGCGGCCGCCGAACCCGCGAAGATCAAATCGCTTAGGTCGGCGCCCGGAGCGACTTCATCGCCTGAGGCAGGATCGGTGATCAGCTGCGAGATCAGGTGCAGCAGGTGCGTGCGATCGGCGCGTGGCGAAATGACTTGCGTTGCGCCGTTGTTCCAAAGCACCGCGCCGACTCGGTTGCCGCCAAAGGTGAAGATGCGGGCGAGCGCGGCCACGACCTCGGCGGCCACGACCTCTTTGGTGCGTTCTGAGTGGCCGAACTTCATCGATGCCGACCGGTCGATCACGAACCACGCGGTGACTTCTCGATCCTCGTCGTACTGGCGCACGAACGGTTCGGACATGCGGGCGGTGACGTTCCAATCGATCCGACGGACGTCATCGTCAACCTGGTACTCGCGTAGGTCAGCGACGTCGAGCCCATCGCCTAGCGCGCCGCTTCGATAGTCGCCTTGCAGTCGACCGTGCAGACGCCCGACGATCTCCCAGTCGATTCGTCGAAGCAGCGCCTCGGGAGGCGTGAGCGTTCGACTGGACCGAGGTGGCGGGGGACTAGCTGCTGAGAATGGTGTTGGTGCGCTCATTGAGCGGGACCTCAGGCAGCGGAATCGCATGCAGTATCTGGGACAAGATGTCGTCGCTTCGGACACCATCAGCGAGCGCTTCGTAGGACAAGACCAGGCGGTGGCGCATCACATCGAGCGCGAGATCGCGGACGTCTTGGGGAAGGGCGTAGTTTCTCCCGCGCACAAAGGCCAAAGCCTTGCCGGCAAGAATCAGATTGATCGAGGCGCGTGGACTTGCCCCATGGGTGATGTAGGGAGCGAGCGAGTCGTAGCCGATTGTGCCAGGGGCTCGAGTGGCGTTGACGAGTTGCACGGCGTACTCGATCAATGCCGGGTCGACGTAGACGCTGTCTGCGGCGTTCTGGAGTTCTTTGAGTTCGACGGTGTCGAGAACCGGCTCAATGCTTTCATGCGAGCCGGTCATGCGTTCGACGATCACAAACTCTTCGGTCGGTGTCGGATAGCCGACGATCACCTTCATCATGAACCGATCGAGCTGTGCTTCGGGGAGTGGGTAGGTGCCCTCGGACTCGATTGGGTTCTGCGTTGCGAGAACGAGGAATGGGTCCGGCACGTCGTGGGTCTCTCGCCCGATCGTGACCTGACGTTCCTGCATGACCTCGAGAAGCGCTGACTGCACCTTGGCTGGCGCACGGTTGATCTCATCAGCGAGCAGAAGGTTGGTGAACACCGGGCCGAGCGAGGTCTGGAAGTCACCAGACTTCTGATTGTAGATCCGGGTACCGGTGAGATCTGCTGGGACGAGGTCGGGCGTGAACTGGATCCGCTGGAACTGTCCGCCGATCGCCTCTGAGAGGGTCTTGACCGCCAAGGTCTTCGCCAAACCGGGTACGCCTTCGACGAGTACGTGGCCCCGTGCGAGCAAAGCGACGATGAGCTGCTCGAGGAGGAGGTCTTGGCCAACGATGACCTTCTTGACCTCGAACAGGACCTGTTCGAGCGCCCGATGAGCGCTGTCCGGTGGTGGAGGTGGGGGAGTGTTCTCGATAAATGTCATTGCTGGGGCCCTCCGGCAGCCCCTCCGGCGGTAGCGATCGGTACCGCAAATCCGATTCCTGAGAAGAAGTCCTCGCCGGTTGGGCTCGCCAATGCGGTGACGATTCCGACGACTTGACCGCCTCGATTGATCAATGGCCCACCAGAGCTGCCCGGGTTCACCGCAGCATCGAATTGGATGAGTCCCTCGAGACTGAAGTCCTCTTCGATCGGTAGCGTTCGGTCGAGTCCCGAAACAACGCCTTCACTGAATGAACCGGTCAGTCCGAGCGGGTTACCGAGTGCCCATACGGGTTCGCCGATGGCCACGCCCCCGCCGATCACCGCAGGGACCAGGACCTCGGGTGGTTGAGCGACCGAGAGAACGGCGATATCGATCGCTGGATCGGACTCTGAAATCGTGGCGGTGGTTGTGGTTCCGTCGGTAAATGAGATCTGTATTTCGCCTTGGCCGTCCACGACGTGGAAGGCCGTCATGATGTCGGCCTGGTCGTTGATCACGACGCCCGTACCGATCGAGCCGATGTCTCCGCCGGAATCGAGCTGGATGAGGACCATCGAGGGGATCAACGTGTTGAAGATCGCTGGACCGATCGGTTCTGGCACCGTTGTTTCCGAGACCGCCTCGTCGATTGCCGCATCGATCTCTTCGGGGGTGGCGGTGGCTGGCCGATCCGATGCCCACCAGACCGCAGCGATCGCCAAGCCGGCGACCACGAAGAACAATCCGGTGAGGACCAGGCGAGTCCGGGTCTGTCGGGTCTCTGCTGCCGCGAGTGCGTCGGTGAGTTCTTTGATCGCCTCGGCGTCGTCATCGTTGCGAGGCAATTTGTTGCTGGGCTCCAGCCC
>CAYUKM010000003.1:0-46231 GCA_964445255.1 uncultured Acidimicrobiales bacterium | reverse complement strand
CGCCAGCGCTCATCATTTCGAATCCGAGCCCATACCCGGTCCTGATCTGGCCGACGAGTACCTCCGGCTCGGTGACGGTTGATCTCTACTCCACCCCGTGGGTTGAGGCCGAGCAGTCCGCCCAATGGGAAACCCAGGTGGGCGAAGCCTGCACCCGGGTTACGACCGAACGCACGCTGACCTTCATCGACGATGGCTCCACCGACATCGACACCGTCTTTGCCACCTACCGACCCGAGGGAATCGGCTGCGACGGTGTCGAGACCGAAGATCCTGACGCCGAGCAGATCGAGGCCTTGGAGAACGGCGAAGACCCTGGGTTCGACAATGAGAACCCGGCTGATCAACCCGACGTAAACGGCGAAGTCCCTGAGGGTCAGAACCCGGAGGACCTACCCGGCGATGGCGAGGATCCCACCGCCGACGGCGAGGGTCCCGAACAGGGTGAGGCTCCAGAGTCGCCTGAGGCACCCGAGACGCCGACGGACCCTGAGCAGAATGAAGGCGAAGACCCTGGCGACATCGCACCATCAGAGCCGCAACCCGAAACCCCTGAAGAACCCGAAACGCCTCCCGCGACAACAGCACCTGAATCAGAACCAGAGCCAGCCGACGAACCCCCGGTGACCGAGGCGCCGCCCGAAACCGTGCCTCCAGAGACCGTGCCTCCAGAGGCGACCACTCCCCCAGTCGAGGTGGAAGAGCCCGCCGCGTAACCCGCCCCAGCACACCAGGCGTGAGAGGTGTAGCGGCGAAGCATCACACCTAGTCCGAGCGCTAGGCCTACGGCTAGATACGCTCAGCATATGAGCTTCGTGGACACCGTCGTCGTGGGCGCTGGTCCAGCCGGCGCCGCAGCCGCGCATCGGTTGGCGGGCGCTGGCCGAGAGGTTGTCTTGGTCGACAAAGCGACCTTCCCCAGGGACAAGTTCTGCGGTGATGGCTTGACCACGTTATGCCTGCGCGAACTCGAATTAATGGGGGTGTCGGTATCGCAGTTGCCGTCGTTCGCACCCGTGCATGGAGCGAAGCTGCGCTCACCGAACGGAAAGACGATCGACGTTCCGCTCCCTTCCGGACCTGGTCTTTTTGCGGCCGTGGCTCGGCGGAGCGAACTCGACGCCGTACTCGTCGACCACGCACTCGCAGCGGGTGTGATCGGACGGTTCGGGCACAAAGTCGTTGGGGCCCAGACATCGCCAGAAGGAATCACCGTCACTACCGACGATGGGCAGTCGATTGCGGCTCGTCAGTGCATCGCGGCGGACGGCATGTGGTCCCCGATGCGAAAGCTCTTGGGCTTAGAAGTCGAGGGGTACCGAGGCGAGTGGCACGCATTCCGGCAGTACTTCAAGAACGTCGACGAAGCCGCCAAGTCCGGGCTGTGGATCTGGTTCGAGCCCGATGTGCTCCCAGGCTATGTGTGGTCGTTTCCGATCGGCGGGGGTCGAGCAAACGTTGGCTTTGGAATCTTGCGCGGCGGGACCGTCCCCACTCAGCAGATGAAGACCCTCTGGCCCGACATCCTCGCTCGGCCTCATATACGCGAGGTCCTCGGAATCGATGCAACACCGGAAGCTCCACATCGAGCGTGGCCGATTCCTGCACGGATAAACGGCGTGCCACTGACCGGTCCACGAACGCTGTTCGTCGGTGATGCTGCCGCCGCCTGCGACACCTTGACCGGCGAGGGAATCGGACAGGCATTGCTCACCGGACGAGTCGCCGCCGATGCCCTGATCGAGTCCGAGCGGTTTGTGACCGCAGCCGCGAACTATCGAGACGCCATCGAAGACGAACTCTTCGCCGACCACAAGATGGCTGAACTGTGCGGAGGCCTTCTCGGGCACCGAAAGGTCGCCGAAGCGGCGCTGACGCTCGTAGGTGCCACAGCGTGGACCCGACGAAACTTCGGACGCTGGATGTTCGAGGACTATCCGCGGGCGATCATTGCAACGCCCCGTCGCTGGCGACGAGGCATGTTCACCGGTTCAGGGGCTTCGACCTAAGCGCTCTCGCCCACTAGGTTGCTCGCCGTGGGAATATTAAATGAATACGGTCAAGAGATATCGGCAGATCTCGGAAGCTGGAAGCCGCCAGAGATGCCGGCCCATGTTGCCCTGCACGGGCGTACGGTGCATCTAGAACCGCTCCAGCGCACCCAACATGCCATCCCTTTGTTTCATGAGTTCAGTGGCACGCATCCATCACTATGGACCTACCTGCCGCTTGGCCCCTTCGACGATGCTGCCGGGTTCGGGCAACTCATCGACGCCATGAACCGACACCGCGGCAGCTTGCCCTACGCCGTGGTTATCGATGGCGAGATCTTTGGCTTCCTGTCGTTACTTCGTATCCAACCTGACGTCGGCGTACTAGAGATTGGGTGGATCCTGTTCTCACCCACAATCCAACGCTCCACCGCGACTACCGAGACAATCGCACTCTTGCTACGGCACGCCTTCAACTCGGGCTATCGGCGCGTCGAATGGAAATGCGATGCCCTGAACGAGACGTCACGACGAGCGGCGACACGCCTGGGCTTTCAGTACGAGGGCACGTTCCGTAAGGCCACCCACTACAAGGGACGCAACCGTGACACCGCCTGGTTCGCGATGACCGACGAGGATTGGGTTGTTCAAGAGCGCATGTTTGCCAAGTGGCTGTCGTTGGACAATTTCGATGCGGACGGCATCCAACGGATTCGTCTCGCCAACATCCGATAGCAGTCCAGACTCACGAAGACTCGATGAGGTACAGATAGGCCGCACGGACTGCGAGCGCTTCGCGAACCTCTTCATTACTGTCAGCCACGAACTGCTCTTGATACGCGTCGTCGGTCACGAGGGAGACGGCGAACTGCAGCCCACTAAACGCCGCCACAAAGCCTGAGGTGATGAGATGGAGTCGGGTGAGGACGATGTCCTCGCCGAGAACAGTGAAGCGCCACAGCTCAGCTGCACCTAACTCGTTGAGCGTCGTCCATTGCAGAATCGTCTCCTCGCGAACGGTGAGTACTCCGAACAGTACGTAGAACGCGAAGATCACGAGCGTTACGAGCAGTGCCTGAGCAGCGAGCCCAACGACTAACCGCAGCGTGAGGTTCGTGCGGCCCGCACGATCCAAAGGAACACGATGTGGCGCTCCGGCGAACGTCGGTGTATCGCACACCTCGAGTGGTGTGTCGTCAAGCAACTTGGCCACGTCGCTCCAGGAGGTGAAGTAGCGCAGCTCCAAACTCGAACCGCCCATTGCGCCGGTCAAGAAACTCACCCCGATCAGCGCGAGTATCCCCGTCACGACAGCGAACAACAGAAGCGGCAAGTCGTTGACCACCTGCCAGATCTCGGCATTGAGAAAAAGAAAGGCGGAGAACAGCAACATCAACGGAAGGATTCGGCCGAGAAGCTGCACGATCTGTGTGAGGTGTCCCCACATCACCGAGAGACCCCACCGCCCCATCGAGAAGATGCCCCACGAAACAATGAGGTACACACCGACCAGAATGGCGATGTTGAACACGACCACCAAGAGGAACTCCGATGTGGACCGGCGTCCCCCCAAGAGCGCGAGCACTGGCGGGATCAACACAAACAGCGCTAGCTCACCGATACCAATGTCATTCGGTCGCGCAAACGCGGAGCGACCGCGCACACGATTGACGAGCACAACAGCGGACAATACGACGAGCAGGCCAATGATGAACACACCCGCTTGTTGCCAACCGGTGATGTCTTGGCCGAAGGTCAAGAAGACCTCTCCAAAGAACACGAATGTGAGGAACCCGACAGCTCGTGTCCAGACATCCTCGGAAGCCTTGAAGTCGTCGATAAAGTGCGGGATTCCGTGATGAACGAACCAGTCCTCAGTCTCGGCTAACAGGGCTGACAAATCGGCTTGTTCCGCCGAGCCGGGATCCGCCTCAGCGCTCACTCGTAGACCGCTCCGCGCATATCGATGTGGGAGATGCTTACCTCGCCCCCAGGCGGCATGGCTGCAGCGACCGCTTGGGCGTTGGCCGGCTCACACAGCGCCGCTGCCGTCGGGCCACTACCCGAGAGCCACGAACACCACGCTCCAGCGGCTCTCGCTGCCTGCATCGCTGCGGCGGTACCGGGAAGCGTCCGCAGGCGAATCTCTTGGTGCATCCGGTCTTCGGTCGCCTCAGCGAGCAGATCGGTATCGCCGTTCGTGAGCGCAGCTATCAACAGGGCGGTTCTGCCCATGTTGAAGACCGCGTCCTCCATCGAAATCTCCGTCGGTAGCTTCCCTCGCGATTCTTTCGTACCAGAAAGCGTGTTCGGGATCCACAATATGACGTTCGCTTGGAACCCGAGCGGAACTCGTTCGACCCGCTCGCCCACCGCTACCGTCACACCGCCAAATACCGACGGTGCGACGTTGTCGGGATGGCCCTCCAACGCGGTGGCTTCAAGGAACAACCACCGCCGACATTCTTCAAGATCGGTTCCCTTTTGGATCGCAGCTGCCAGCAGCCCAGCCACCCGCGCCGCTCCCGAGAACCCCAACCCTCGAGCATGTGGGATCGTCCCAGAGATCTTTAGCCCGCCGGTCCCGCCGAACTGGCGAAACACTTTCATGGTGAGGTGGTCGATACTTCCGATGCCCTCCTCGGCAAACTCGACCTCGACGTAGCGATCGATCGCCATCCCGAGGACATCAAAGCCAGGTCCCAGGTTCGCGGAGGAGGCAGGGACCCGAATCTTCTTCACTATGCGTCCAGGACGCTACCGTCAACGAGTGGGGGTTCGGTCGACCATGGGAACTCGATCCACTGATCGGTGCGCTTCCATACGTACTGGCACTTGATGAGCGATTGGGGCTTTTCGTACAGACACGCAGAACGGACGTCGCCGACTACGTCGGAGCAGAAGTCGTGAACGTGGCGAAGTGTGTGGCCCGTGTCGGCCACGTCGTCGGCGATCAAGACCTTCGAATCGGTGAGGTCGAACTTGTCCAGATATGGCGGCAGAGTCGTCGGAACGTCGAGGCGTTCATCGACCCCGGTGTAGAACTCGACGTTCATGACATACAGGTTTTTCACCGACAGAGCGTACCCCAAAGACCCGGCAACAAATAGCCCTCCTCGGGCGATAGCCAAAATGATGTCAGGCCGGTAACCGTCGTCTGCAACCTGCCCTGCAAGCTCACGTGCAGCAGTGCCGTAGGTCGCCCAGTCGAGATGCTCTCGTTCATCACTCATGGGGCATGAGGCTAGCGAGTGTTCGTCAGTACACCCCAGCTAGCCACCAGCTACCTTTTTCTAAGTACACCAACATTGCTTGGCCATGCTCATCGACAATTTGGAAGCGGGCTCGTCGACGTGATCGTTCAGGGTCCCACCACCGCTCGTCGAGGAGCCAAGGCCCAGCCCAGGACTCCACCCGACGCCACGCCTTTCCCGAGCTGCGAATGTAGGTCGGTGCACCAGAAACCTCTCCCCTGCCGTTCACTGCGATCAATCGATGTTGAGCATCGATTAGTTCGATCGCGGTCTGGGAGAAAAGCTCTGCTGGAGACGGGGCAGGCAGCTGACCAGGCCATGGCCGAACGTCGGGTTGGGCCACGCGCCGATCGGTTAAGTCGATCGACCCCGCGGGAAGAAGTTCGATCTGGTCCATGGGCTCCCGACCGCCGCGAACCTCGGCGAGTTGCACACCGTTAACCCCAAGCAATCCTTCTATTCGCGCGACGGCTCTCCCCGCCCGCTGATCCGCCTCGGTTTCCCCTCCCCAGAATCCGAGCTGGCGGCCGCCAGCTGCGATGAGATCATCGGGACGCAACACGAGTCGCGCTAAACCACCGGTAGGTCGAATCTGAGGTGGCGCCTGCAACCATCCATCGAGTTGCCAACGCACTCGGTCGGTTATCGCACCCACCGATAGCGCACCGTCGTGGCGCCAGCTGCGTACAAAGTTCTCGCCATGTTCGCTCTCCGCCTCGACCGTGACCCGCGAGCATGCCGCTCCGCGGCGCTCAAGTTTCTCGTTCAGTCCTACCGCTATATGACGGGCTGCGAAGGCGGCCTGATCGATCCGCTCCACCGGAGGTTCAAATTCGATCGATACCTCCATGTCTTGTGGAGGGTCCGAGACGTCGGCTCGCTGTTCGTCGAGCCCCGATGCTTGGCGATGTGCTCGAAGCCCGACATGGCCAAATCTTCCCAACACGTCGGCAGCCTCTAGGGCTGCGAAAGCTCCGAGTGTGACGATGCCAAGTCGCCACAACACGTCGACGAGTTCGGGGAGACCGAGCGTGGAGATCGATAGCGGTTCGAGGAACTCTGGGCTCGCACCCGGATCGACTACATGGACCGATCCATGTCGATGCCGAGCGGCTATGCGGGCAGCAAAGATCCCATCGGCGATGCCGATGTGACACGTCGTGCGGTCATCGAGGACATTGTGTACAGCGTCGTGAATCTTGGCTCCAAGCGCATGGTCGCCGCCGAAATAGCGCGAAGGCCCGCGGGTAGGGAAGATGACCGTACCCGCATGGGTGAGTTCCAGTCGCGGGGTGAACGCTTGGATCGCAGCTGCGATCTCCTCGAAGGCTCGAACTTCTCGTGCAAGATCTCGTTCGGCGATGACCAGATCAGGGCACCGACTCTGGGCTTCGCGACGACGCAACCCGCGTACGACCCCGACGGTTCGTGCAGCCGCCGACGATGCAATAACCCGATTGGCATGCAGGACCGCTCCTGGAACCGCGGCGGGAATCCCCGAAGCGACCACCGGCCAGTCGGGACACCACACACAAGCCACCCGTTGTGGAGCGGCCATCACCTAACGATCGAGAGAGCGGGGTCTTGCACGGTAGAAGTGGGCGCTGCAGGAATGGAGCGAACCGTTCCGTCAGCGTCGGGCACCATGAAGGTCCCTTTTCGTGGTCGCCCTGGTACTCGTCGTCCTGACACGGTGACATCGACCGCTCGAGATGCAAGGCGCCCATGGCCATCACCCAGACCACTCCAACCAGCTGGACGAACATCGAAAGACACATCGGCCTCAACGGGCAGGCCCCGTGACGCGGCGTCGTGTCCATTCGGCAACTGCATCAGAACTGTTCCGCGCTCTCGGCACCGGGAGACCAGCTTGCGAAAGGTGCTCGGTTGGACTCGGTGTCGTGGATTTCCATACACGATCACATCGACCGCTCCCACTAACGCGCCCAACACCTGGGCCCAGTTCTTTGCACCCGCTCCCGAGACGACCAAGACTCGTTCGATCGATAGACCGACCTCGTTGGCTGCCGTCAGATTGATACCAGAAACGTCGACCGTGGCGACCCAACCTCCGCTACGAGTGAGTTCACCGAGCAACGCCCAGACAAATACGCGTCCTGCTGGCGATCCGGTCACACATGTGGCCCACCCCCGCTGCAGGCCCGCTCCTGGCAGAATCTCCTCAAATGGCGACGGAACAGCAATGAGTTGCTCTTTGGCCAATACAACCGGAGCGACCTCGCGGCCAATGATGTCCGCGATGTTTTGTTGCGAGCTGACCATATGGCCAGTATCGAACATTTGTTCGTTTTCTGCAACTCGTTCGATTTCAACTTGATTTTCCCCTTTAAATGCGTTTCAATCTATTTCAGTCTTATTTATTATTTCAGGGGTGAAATGATGTCTACTGGAGTCACGTTCCATACGTCCGAAGTCGACCGCATACAATCACAAATCGACGGATTCGAGGGAAGTCGAGACTATTGGGCTCGCCAAGAGGCCTATTGGGACGAACGAAACGAGGCTCTACGGGCCTGCGCTTCGGCAATCGACACCAATATGGCTCCCCTTCCTCAAGTCTTAGAACCCGTAGAGCGCCTACACAACAGCCACACCTGGGAAGGTACTGCAGCGAATCAGAGCCGAACTCGCCTTGGGATGCATGGTGAACGAGCCCGTGCCGCAATCACCACGCTCGATGCCCTAGTTGACGACCTCCAAGCCGAAGCGGGGGTTGCCTACAACGAGGCGAGCTATGCGGGAGGCCGCGCACAGGAATATCGAACAAAGATTGAACTCGCCCGCGGCGACCTGTGGGTAGCCCGAAACGCGATATAACTCCACTATTTCCACACCCCAAAGGCGACGTGACATAGGTCAAACGGCTCAAGACCGAAGCGAAGGTGCCGACCACCGCAAGGATGTCTTCGGTTCGAAATTCCCGGTATCTCGCATGGGTCAGCGCCCTGTGCGCAGTCATTCTCGTGGCTTCGATCACCCCTGTCGCGGCCCAAACCGCACCAGACGCCATTCCTGACGCCGACATCGACGACCTCATCGGCTTCACCATCATTGGCACCCCCTACACCGACGACGACCCCTGGGTAGATCCGGTGCAACTCGCCGGACTTGACCCCGCGAACCTTGCGCCGGCGCCAGAGTTCGACCCCATCGAATTCCACGAAAGTGTGATCTTTGCCGCTGGGGTCGATCTCGTTGCCACCAACGGCAGCGAACTCGATGAAATCGTCGCTAACCACGTACGCACGCTTCAGGTCCTCGAAACCCTCGATCGTGATATCGAGAGTCTTGGCGAGGCGATCGATCAACGACGACCAACCATCGACCGTCTGGTAGCCGAGATCGACCACGAGCGCACAAACGAAACACGCCTCGCTGAAGAGATCTCCATCCTCGAAGAAGCCTTGACCGAGTTCGCCTTACGAGCGTTCATCTTCGAAGACGACATCGAGGCGCTCGGAGAAACGAATGGGTCAGCGACAGAGACACGGGTCGTCAGTGACGAGGTCCGAGAAGACCAGTTCGCCCAACTTGAAGATCGCGAGAACGAGTTGGCCGAACGAGAGCGACGCCGTATGGGACTACAGGCAATCCTGCGTGACGAGCGAGAGGCAATACGTGGGCTGCGAGACGAGCGCCTAGGCCTTCTTCAGACCCGTCGAGAGATCGAGGATCTACCCGCACGGACCAAGGCCACGTACCAGGTAGCGCTGCATGAGCGCCTCCCCCAATTTGTTGAGGGCAGCAACATCCCACTCGTTGCCCTCAATGCCTACGTGATCGCGCAGCGCACCTTGGCTGAGGAACAGCCGCAGTGCGGCATCCACTGGTCGATGCTCGCAGGAATTGGACACATCGAGTCGTTCCACGGACATTTCACCAGTTCGATGCTCGACATCAATGGCCACACCACCGAAGACATTCGCGGCCCCGCCCTCGATGGCCGAATTCTCGAGGGCGCCCAGTTCGTCACCGATGGCGATGCTCCGGACCCAACTTCACGAACCGAAGTACTTCCCGTCCCGCAGGCTCCAGGACCCGACGCCCCACCAACCGAAGCAGCGCCCCCTCCCGAGGCCGTACCGGCTCGCGCCCCGGCTGAACAAACTCCCGCCGAACCCGCACCTCAACCCCAACCGGCGACCGAGAGCAACGAGGCTCCGGCAAACGAACCTAGTGAGAGCCCACAAACCGCTGCGGGCTCTGAAGCGTCGACACCAGCACCCCCGCCCCCTCCCCGGGTCATCCGTCGCTTGGCGCTCATCGAGGACTCCGACGATGGCCTTCTCGACGCCGACACGGTCTTCGACCGGGCGGTCGGACCGATGCAGTTCATCCCCTCTACGTGGCGACTATTCGAGCAAGACGGAAATCTCGACGACGAGAAGGACCCGCAGAACATCTACGACGCGTCGCTCGCGTCGGCTCGATATCTGTGCGCCTCCACGTCGACGATGACAACCGTCGCCGGTGAATTGCAGGCCTACTTCGCCTACAACCATGACACGCAGTACAGCCAGAATGTTCTGCGTACAGGGAGCCGCTATCGAACGTTGATCGAAGTTCCCGAACCTGGGGTCGTCGCCGTCGCCACCGATACTGAACCCGCCACGTCCGCACCGGTCAGCCCGATAGGGCTCGCCGATCCAGATCGTGACCCACTCGTCATCGAGATGCAGTTGTTGCGAAGCCAGCTCGACGCCCTCAACCTTCCTGAATTCACTATTGGGTGAGGTACACCTAGCCGCTCCTACAGTGGTGCCCATGCACGAAATCGGCGTCGGGCCACATCCCGAACCGTGGCCATCTGAGCCGTACTTCGATCCGGAGTTGCTCGCCGAGGGGGATCGGCGGAACGTCGTCGACAAGTATCGCTATTGGACTCGCGAGGCGATCGTTGCCGATCTCGACCAATCCCGTAGCCCGCTGCACATCGCGATTGAGAATTGGGAGCACGACTTCAACATCGGAACGGTGGTGCGTAATGCCAATGCGTTCAACACCGCGGGCGTACACATCGTTGGCAAACGCCGCTGGAACCGGCGTGGCGCCATGGTCACCGACCGCTACCACCACGTCCATCATCATGAGTCCGTTGAGGCCTTCGTGGCCTGGGCCGCCGACGAGCAACTGCCAGTGATCGGTATCGACAACCTGCCGGGCTCGGTTCCCATCGAGCGCACGACGCTGCCGGAGGCGTGCGTGATGGTCTTTGGCCAAGAAGGCCCAGGTCTATCCGAAGCGGTTCGCGAAGTCGTCGAGCTCGTGTGCTCAATCAGCCAGTTCGGCTCCACACGCTCGATTAACGCAGGCGTCGCGTCGGGAATCGCCATGCACACCTGGATCACCCAGCATCGGATGGATGAAATCTCGTAGCGGGTCTAGCCCTCGACTTGGGCCATCAACTCTTCGTCGGAGGGAATCTCCACGCCAGGGACGTAGTAGGTGTAGAGGTCGATAATGATCTCTTTGAGACCCGACGAGTCGTTGCCTTCGAGGTCGACGGTTACCACGTTGGAGTTGATTGCTACCGAGATGACCTGACCCGTTGCCAGGAGGCGACGAGCGAGTTCATCGGCTGGGCGATCTCCATGGATCTCCTGGCGAGCGACGAACCGCTCGTGACCCATGCCTGTAAGCGCACGGTTGAGTACGTAGCGCACAATGCCCGCCCGATTCGAAGGCTTCTCAATAACCGATACCAGCTGACCCATGAGAAGATTCTACCGGTTACGCGGGAGCGATGACATCGACGTTTCGGAGTCGAGGATGCTCGCGCAATGCCAAGACGCTGAGGGCTGCAGTCACGAGCCACAGCACGGTATGGACGACCTTGAACCCGACGGTCCATTCGTCACTCACTAAGATGATCGGACCACGGATACTCCACCGAGCAATACCGGCAATGGCCAAAATCAACAACGGTGCCCAGTCCCAGCGACGACGGAGGACACCCACGCCGACGATTACCCCGAGAGCGACGAAGAGAGCTGCAATACCGATTGCGCTCAGGCGCTCGCCACCTACGAGATCATCATCGACCACGGCGTTGCGAAGTCGACTACCCCAAATGCCGACCGTCCAGAGAGCGAGCAGGGCTCGCCATGATCGCAGCGGCGGTTCAGTGGCGACCGAACTCATAGAAAGAGTTGTCCTTGTCCGTCATCGGGCGTCACCCGTTGTATCCCTCGCCACTTCAGGGAATCCATGAATGCCCAACTGCGCCGATGGATCGTGCTCGGGCCGACCATCTGCAGTGCGGAGCGGTGCCGGTGACATGGGTAGCCCTTGTTGTCGGCGAGAGCGTAGGCCGGAAACTCAGCATCGAGTCCACGCATGATTCGGTCGCGGGTCACCTTGGCAAGAATACTGGCCGCAGCGATCGAAAGGCTGACGCGCTCACCCTTCACGATCGTTTGGGCTCGCCCATCGCCGAGGAAATCCCATTTGCCGTCGAGCAGCACCCGGTCGGCGGTGACGCCTAGCGCCTCGAGCGCCCGGCGCGTGGCCAACCGTTGCGCGTCGGACATGCCGAGTTCATCGCATTCGTTAGCGGTTGCATGACCGACCGCCCAGGAGTCACACCAGTTCGCGATGCGCTCGAACATCGCTTCACGCTCGGGTTCTGTTAGCAGCTTCGAGTCACGCACCTTGTAAATGCGGCGGTCCTTGGGCACCACGACCGCTCCGACCGAGAGCGGACCAGCCCACGCGCCCTTGCCAACCTCGTCGACACCGGCCACGATCGTGTGTCCGCCATCCCATAGCGCCGACTCGACCCGGAGGCCCGGGGACGACTTCTTCAACGCCCCACGAAGTTGACGAACCGTGGTCACGTCTGTACATCCGGTGGGACGCCGAGGAGGACTTCACCCGACGGCTCAAACGACTCAAACGTCGGATCGAGCGCGGTGCATGTCACGCGGTGGCCTTCGGGTATCGCTGCGTCGAACTCCCACAGCAGCGCAGGTCGGGCGCCATGCCAGCGAAGCGCGCACGACAGCCGACTCCCTGCGACTGGCAGCCTCGAGAAGCTCACCGGTTGGCCGTACCACGAGCGACGCACCCCCGGTAGCAGATCGACACTCCGATCCGCTCCGTCGATCACGAGGCGCCGACACCACGACACGAGTCCAATTGCGAGCTGGGCACGAACGTGGGGGCTATCGCCGCATAATCCTCTCGACCATCGCCATGACGAGCCGGCGGCCGAACGGAGTGAGACCAGTGGTTCTGACGGTGCACCGCTGTACGCGGAGGCGACCATGGCGAGAGCTACTCGCTCAGGGTCGGTGAATTCATTGGCGCGAAGATCGATGAGTTGGCCCGGGGGTGGCGACCAACCATGACGCAACAAGGCTCGGGCCGTGCCGCCGTCGCCATGTCTGCCCACGATCTGTGAAGCATCAACCGATGCGTCGTGGCCATTGGAGATCGCCACCGCCTCAACCATCGAAGGGGCAATGGCATTGTGCTCACTGGTAGATAGGACGTAGCCAGCGACCGTAGCCACTGCCTCACGTTCTCGGACGAGGACAGCCTCGGAGCCGTTGGCATCGACGACCGCGGCGATCGCTGCGGCCACATCGGGCCATCGAGCACGTTCCAGGTTCCCAGAGGCAACGCCAGCGAGCAGAGTCGCAGCGATGTCCGTACCAGCCTCGCCTAGGCCGATAGCTCCGAGGGCCGACACCAACAATGCGTCATCGGCGGAGCTCCACTCGTGGTCGCCGAGGGGGCGCTGACGCTGACCGACCGCGCCGAGCAGGCTTGATGCCAGCGACGCGAAGATGTGGTTCGGCCAGGTCGGGAGATCGATCTCACCAGCGGAGCTGAGGTGATGGGCCCAGCCGCGCACGACCGAGTCGAACGGAGCAGGCGCGATCGTTGCTTTCTCGCGGCCATCGAGCACCTGAATCGTGCGCTCAACCCCAGGTGTTAGCGGGATCATCGCCGCGAGCGTTGCCCGACCATCAGCATCGGCCAACTCCTGGGAATTTGCCCGCTCGCCGGTTGGTAGCGAGACAGACTCCAGGACAGCAGGGGCGTTTCGTTCTACGTCGAGAGCCGTCGCACAGTCGCCAGGCTCTCGCCCAAGATCGACGATCGGCCGCCCGTCAGCCACGATGAATGTTCCCGCGCATCGAATCGACGAGATCGAGCCTGCTGCTAGCCGGGTGAAAGGGCGTACGACAACGGCGGCGATCACGGCGTCGTCTGTTTCGTTTGCCAGCTGGATGTTCATGCGACCTTGTCCGTCGCCGGATTCGTCAGCCCACGCGGTCTGGACGAGATCGGATTCCCCTACCCGTTGGCGGGTCTCAACGATTGGCAGACCATCCACACGACGCTGCCGGACTCCGTCTCGGCTCCCTCCCCGAAGCCAGCGCTCGCCAACGCCGAACCACACCTCCACGGACAACGGCCGTCGGTCGGGGTACACAACACCTCGATTGTCCACCGCGCCGACCGCGCCGATTCCAAGGGTGTACAAGCTGTTCCATGCCGTCACCGCGTCATCGGCGATATCGGGCGCATCGTCTACAGGCTGGGCACCACGCAGGCGATCGCGAAGAGACCTCATAGGACGAACCCTAGACTCCTGTCATGGCGCTTCCTCACCTGGACGTACCGCCAGGCCCACTCGAGGGTGCTGATGTGGTGTTGGTTCCACTGCGGTCTCTTCATCGGGGCAAGCAACGGTTGCGGTCGGTACTCGACGATGACGAGCGGATCGCCCTGATATCGGCCATGGCCGAACGGGTACTTGCAGCAGCATTCGAGTTGCCGGTACTCATCGTGCACGATGACCCCGAGGTGGCTCGTTGGGCTACCGACAGAGGGGCGATGGCGTTGCGTCCCCTAACCCCTGGGCTGAACCAGGCCGTGTCCGCAGGCCGTGACCTACTCGCATCTCTTGGCACGGCACGCGTGATCGTTGCCCACGGTGACCTACCGTGTGCCAACGACCTTCGCACCATGCTCAGCAACGACGCCATCTCGATCGCACCCGACCGCCACGGTGACGGAACGAACGTGCTCTGCGTACCTGCCGGGCTCGACTTCGACTTCGCCTACGGACCCGGCTCGTTCGAGAACCACTGCGACATCGCTCGCAGCCTCGGCATCGAAGCGCGTATCGTGTCGTCACCAGATCTGGCGTGCGATCTCGATCATCCCGATGACCTGAACGACCTCCCACCACTCGCCCAACTACTCAACCAAGACAAGCAATGAACCCAACAACGAACCTTCAGACCCCCGACCGAGTGCTTGCGATCGCAGCACATCCCGACGACATCGAGTTCGAATGCGGCGCGACGTTGGCCAAGTGGGCTGCTGCTGGAGCGGTGGTGAACCACCTCATATGCACCGACGGCTCGAAAGGAACTTGGGACGAGAACGCCGACACCGTTGCCTTGGTCGATATCCGAAAGGACGAACAGCGCGAGGCTGCCAAGCGCCTTGGCGCCACAGGCGAGGTTTTCTTTCTTGGGGCTGTCGACGGTGAGCTCACCGCGGAGCTGCAGTGGCGACGCGAGGTCGCCCGTGTCATCCGCATTACCCAGCCCGACGTCGTGTTCGGACACGACCCCTGGAAGCGGTGGCGACTACACCCAGACCATCGCAACGCTGGCTTTCTCGCCGTCGAAGGAATCGTGGCGGCCCGAGATCCGTTCTTCTTCCCGGAGTTGGATCTGCCCCGCCACCGGCCAGACACGTTGTTGCTCTTCGAGAGCGAGGAACCCAACCACGTCGAAGACGTGGAGGGTTATACCGACGCGAAAATCAATGCGCTACTCGCCCACGAGAGTCAATTCGAGACCACGATGGTGATCACGGACGACCCCGATAGCGAAACCGCGGCCTTTCACACCCGCGAGATGGAACAGATGGCGGCGATGGCCACCGGAACCGACTTCAACGTGGCTGAGTCGTTCCACCGCATCGACGAGCTGTAACTGCGCTTCCCAGACTTCGCATCTCGTTCAACTCGGAACGAACAGTCGACCCAAAACAAACCCGACCCAAAACAAACCGCGGCCCCCGCTGCAAGGATGCAGCGGGGGCCGAGTTGTATGACAAGGCAGCTAAACCCACCTTTTGGGTGCTGGGCTAGGCCAGCGTCGGGATTAACCCTGGACTGAGTCGTAGACCTTTGGCCAGAAGCGGTCACGAGCGGCCCAGATGCCACCGATACCGAACTTGATGACGATGATCGCTACGAGACCAGAGGTAAGAGCGGTCCAGAGCTGCTGTACGAGCTCCTCGCCGAAACCGAGCTGGTTGAATGCAAGCAAGCCACCGGTGATCCAGATCATTGCGTTTACAACACGGAGGATAAGGCTGCCAGCGTTGACGTTGGCGACCGATGGGGAGAGAACGTCGCGAGCGATATTCGCTGCAGCGCCGGTGATGACGAGGAGGATGATCGCGATGATCACGTTAGGGATCCAGGAGATGAACGTGGTGACAAGTTCCTCGATGGAGTCGATGCCGAGCGTGGTGACGGCGAGCTGAACGAAGACGAGCATGATGATCCAGCCAACGATCTTGGCAAGCAGTGCTGATGAGTCTGGGTAACCAGCTCGCTCAACATAGGTACCAAGACCACTGCGGTCGATTACACGATCGAACTTGATCGCATCGAGCAACTTCTTGAAGAGTCCGGCGATGAAGCCGGACACTATCTTGCCTACGAAGAGGAGCAAGAGGGCGCCCACGAGGGCTGGGACAAACTCGATGAAGGAACCGATTAGGTTCCCAAAGGAGTCGATTATTGAATCTACGAGCATTTTGGTTTATGTGCCTTTCACTTTTTGTCAGGGACTGCAGCACTGACGCCCGGACAATTCCGAAAGTCGCGTAATCTGCGGGTTTTTATTCGTGTCCTTCTGATACGCGACTTTGCCGGAACTCAGGACGTCTGAACACTATGTCCGCAATACTTGCCAGCAATCCGAGGTATATACAAATCGGTGGCCCAGTTACGGCTGTAGCCCACCGGGCGTGGCAGTTTATGGCCGCAGCGCTTCGTGAAGAGACCGCGGCGCTCTTCACCTTGACCGTGGCTGATGGCATGAACACCCAAGCTTCTAGCGCCGAAGCCCAAACTGCTACCAACAACGGCGTCGATACGGCTACCGTCTCGGGAGGGAACGGTAAGTCCGATCCCCCGCATGACGCTATGGATACGACACTCACACCCGAGCAACAACTAGAGGTCCTCGTCCGCGAACACCTCGACTCCGTCTACCGGGTGGCGTACTCGGTCGTACGCGATAGCGCCTTGGCCGAAGACGTGTCCCAAGATGCGATCTTGAAAGCGTGGAACGCCCTGCCAAGCTTCCGAGGCGATTCTTCTTTGCGGTCATGGCTGTTGCGTATCACGCACAACACGGCCATCTCTTCGCTACGAAAGCGAAGAGAGGAGTTGCGAGATCCCAGCCTTCTCCCTGAAGCCCCCACGCGCTCGTCCACCGAGAGCCAAGTCCTCGACCGAATTACGATGTCGGACTTCGAAGAGGCGCTCGACAAACTCGACGAGCTCTCTCGATCAATCGTTGTTCTTCGTGAGGTAGAGGGCTTGTCCTATGACGAGATTGCCGATCTCCTGGAAGTACCTCTCCCAACGGTCAAGACCCGTCTGCTGCGAGCACGACGAGTACTCGCCGCAGCTCTCTCGGATTGGAGGGCGTAATGGCTAGACATCCAAAGCCTGACCAACTCGCCCGATGGCTCGATGGCGAAGTAGCCGACCCGAAAATCGATGAGCACCTAGAAACGTGTGAGATCTGCGCGTCAAAGCTTGACCTCATCAGCCTCTCGGTTTCCAATGACAATCCGGAACCGTCCGACATCGGGCCTGCGCTCTTGACGTTGCTGCAACCCCCCGACGATCTCCACGAACGGGTGAGTGAACGACTCGCGGAACGCCTCCAGCGCCGCGAAGACATGGAATTGCTCGGCTCGATGCTCGGCGTCCCACGCGAAACCGGTGAGATCATCATCACCAATACGGACCCGGACGAGCCCACGATCGTTGCCGACGACGACGAGTAGCACCGCTCGCGCGCTACGTGCCAGATGGGCGGTGCACCGAAGTGCTGTTTAACCGCGCACAAATGAGGCTTCTCGTTTTCGCTATTTAGCTAACCACCCCGTACAGTGGCTTTCCTGACGGAGGTATAGGCGATGCTTTTATTCGCCCAAACAAGCGCGACTGACGCGTTAATAGCTCTCGCTGTCATCATTGCGGGCTTCGTGCTTGGAAGCGTCGCGGCTGCGATCGCTCGACGTCTCGCCGCCCGAAGTGGCAGCGATGTCGTGCGCGCCTCCGCCGAAGCGATCGCCACGCTCGTCCTCTCTTTGATATTGATCGTCGGGCTGATCGCTGCCCTCGGCATCATCAACCGACCCGATCTCGACCGGCTGATCGACGATTTCGTCCGCTTCATTCCACGGCTGCTCGCGGCCTCAATCGTCCTCATCATTGGCAACATCGTCGGCGCAGTCGTCGAAACTGGCGTCGAACGGAGCCTCGGCCATGTATCTGCCGAGTTGCGGCGCCGAGTCCCGATGATAATCAAATGGACCATTCAAGGCTTCGTCCTTGTGATCGCAGCGAACCAGCTCGGTATTGATACCACGATTATCTCGGTGGTCGTCGCCGCAGTGTTCTTCGGACTGGCCCTTGCTGCCGCACTGCTTGCCGGACTCGGTGGCCGCGACGTCGCCCAACAGGTCGCAGCGGGACGAGCGCTCCGCCGAGAACTCAAAGTAGGCGACTCGATTTCGTTGGGCGATCTGCACGGCGAGATAAAGGCGATCGGCTCAACGTCGACCCAGATCACGAGCCACCAGGACATCGTGTTCGTTCCAAACAACGACATCTTGCAGTCGACCATCGAGATCTTTCACGCTGCACCTGCCGATGATCCCGACAGCGATTAACTCAACGTGAGGTCTCCGTTGGAGACGTCACGCTTTGTAGTTTCGCTGCGTTTGCTTTCGCTACAGGCGCGAGACGGACTAAAAACAAGGGACAACAGGATTGATGAGATTCTGGACGTTTGAGGAGTTCACAGCAGATGGCGATCACGCCCGACGAAATTCGTAACAAGACATTCTCTATCCACCGGCGGGGTTATGACCAACAAGAGGTCAGCCGCTATCTCGCTGCTATCGCTGATGAGCTGGCAGCATTTAATGAGTCCGTGGCCGCAGGAAATGCTGGTGGTGATGACATCATCGTCGCCGAGGTCGTTCCTGGTGAGGATGGAGCATCGAGCCAGGACCAGACCGACGTCGTTGCCGAAGAAATATCGACGCTCACACCAGAGCCTGCGCCTTCGAAATCGATGCAGTCGTTCAATTCCGACGAATTCGATCGTGTCGGCACGGAAATCTCCGTCATGTTGCGCCAAGCACAAGAAAGCGCCATGAAGATCCGAAGCGATGCCGAGTCGGAGGCTCGAACGCTCGTCGACCAGATCCGTCTCGACATCGAGGCCGATCGTCTCGCCCACGAGCAAGCTGCGGGTGAGTTGATTACCCGCACTGAGGAACGCGCCGCGGAAATCCGCACCGAGGCTGAGGGTTACTCGAACCAAACCCGCACGGAAGCAGACTCCTACGCAGTCGACGTTCGCGACCGGGCCGAAAGCGAACGCACTGAACTGACAGCTGCGGTCGAAGCTGACCGCAAGCTCGCGGCAGACAAGTTGAGTGCTGCGTCCGAGGACGCTGAAGTAACACTCGCAGATGCCAAGCGAGAAGCCGACGAGATTCGCAAGCAAGCTGAAGCAGATGCAAAGGCCGAGGCCGACGAGATGCTCGAATCCGCGCGTCGGACGCTCAACGAACTCGTTGAAGCCGAGAAGATGTCGAAGCAGAACCTTGAGGAAGCACGAGTCAACATCGAGAACGCGCTGAACAATCTGCGACTCACCTCTGTGAGCGACTCCTCGCTCGGGATTTCCTAGGCGCTCAGCTTTCTTCGGTCTCGTTGACTACGTCAGCGGGCAAACTGAATCTACCGTCGCGCTGACAAGGAAAGTCGTGGACTGTCCGCACCGCGTCAAGGTTGAGTGGGCCGTAGAGATGTGGAAAGTGTTCGCCTTCCCCATGTGAGCCGGGTTCGTAGCGAAGCTCGCCCTCGAGTGCGATCGCATCGATTTCGAGCAGAAGAAGGTCGTCGCGACCTTGGTACAACAAGTTTGCGGGCCGCAGAATCTGTCCTCGCTTTGATAGATGAATAAACCCCTCATCCATATACCGGTCGGGCACGTAGGTGCCCTGGCCTTGAGCTTCGCCCCAAACGGTTCGAGAAATAATGTGAAAGACGACCTGCTCCATCAACCCCGAGACTATCGCCGGGTAGTTTGATCGCTCCGATGAGTTCTACGGTCTCTCTCCGACGATGGCAGCGCGACGCTCTAATCGCATTCGCTGATCGCCCGTTTCCTGACTTCTTGGCGGTGGCATGCCCCGGTGCTGGCAAGACCACCTTCGCTCTGGCAGCTATCCGCGCCGAACTCGCCGGCCTTCCCCGCCCGGTAGCGATCACCGTCCCAACGGCGCATCTGAAACAGCAGTGGGCCGAAGCTGCGGCGCGTTTCGGGCTACACCTCGACCCGGATTGGCACCCCGAAAGCGGCATTGCGTCAGACATGCATGGGGTAATCGTTACCTACGCTCAAGCCGCGTCCGCCCGTCATCACCTCCGACAACTTGTCGACGGCGGGGTCGTGGTTCTCGATGAGGTGCACCATGCGGCCAACGATCGCTCGTGGGGCGATGGCGTGTACCACGCGTTCGGAACCGCCGGGGTACGTCTTCTCTTGTCGGGCACACCGTTTCGCAGCGACAACAACCCGATCCCCTTCGTCCGCTACACCTTTGGCGATCACGGCGACGCGGTCGCCGACATCGAATACGGCTATGGGGAAGCGCTAACCGAAGGAGGGGTAGTCCGACCGGTGTACTTCCCTCGATTCGATGGCCATATGGAATGGGTAGATCCGACCGGAGCGCTAAAGGAAGCCACCTTTACTGACACCGTGACCCGCGAGGACTGGAGTGCTCGCCTTCGAACCGCTCTCGACCCCGACGGCAACTGGTTGCCGACCGTGCTCACGAAGGCCGAAGCCCGACTGACCTCGATTCGGGGCCAACACCCCGACGCCGGGGGCCTGGTGATTGCGACCGATCATGAGCATGCACATGCCATCACCACACAGCTCGCGGCGCTTACTGGAGAGTCACCCGCGCTGATTCTCAGTGATGATCCGAGAGCATCGACCAAGATCGGCGAGTTTTCGCAAAGCGACGCCAAGTGGGTGGTCGCGGTGCGCATGATTTCTGAGGGGGTTGACGTGCCGCGGCTCCGGGTAGCGGTGTTCGCCAGTACAACGACGACGGCACTGTTCTTCCGACAAGCCGTTGGGCGGATCGCTCGATGGATCCCTGGCTACTCCGCCCAACCGTCCTACTTCTTCATTCCCGACGACCATCGCCTGCGTCAACATGCCGCCACGATCGCTATGGAAAGGCGTCATTCGATCGACAAGCGCCCCGCCCCAGAGGCACCCCGTGAAGTCGCATTCGATGACTCCACCGAACAGATGTCGCTCTTCTCCGCGCTCTCGTCGAGTGTCGTCGATGAAGCAGATGGTGTGGATGGGCTCGATCCCAGCGAAGCCGCAGTCATCGCGTCGGGTGCTGACTTGATCGGACATCCATTCGACCTACCCCCACCTCCCCCACTCGCGGGCCGCAATGCAACCCCGGCGATCCCCGAGGAGCTCGCCGAACTACGCAGCCGCTTCGCCAACAAACGTGAGCTTCGCGATCGCAATGCAGACCGGGCGCGAACGATCGCTCGTTTGGTGGGCTGGGAGCATCGTGCGGTCAATGGTGAGCTCAACCGTCGCAGTGGTGTGCACCGAATCACCGAAGCGACCGCCCAACAACTCGAGCGTCGTCTCGCCGTAGCCGAGGAGTGGCTCGACGAGTTGACCGGATCCTAAGACTTGTCGCGATCGGCCGCTCGCCGTTCCTCGAGCTTCAGCCCAATCTCCTCGAACATATCGAGGACTCCGGGAAACTCAGGGATGGCCCGAAGGCGTCGGTCGGCATAGATAACAGCGCCGATGAAACCGATGAACCCGGCGGCGGTTCCGACCAAGGTACGAATGATGAGGAACGCCGTGCCCGAGTCGGATTCACCGAGCAACCAGATCTCAAAGCCCACCGTGACCAGCTGATAGATGGCGTAGGCCAAGGTGATGTTGCGCATGGTCGACCGGTAGCGCTCGTGGGCTTGGGTCTGTTCGCTAAAGGGCAGCACGAGGGGCGCGAGTTTCGCCGCGAGGGCCTGGCCAATGAGCACTGAAACGAGTGCGGCCAGCCCGAGAACCACCTTCAGGCCGATGCCAATCGCCAGGAAGACGTCTTCGCCCCAGATGAGCCCGGCGATACCGCGAAAGAAGAGATACACGGCGATCGAGGGGATCCACCAACCGATCGCTTCGCCCCGGCGCTGGCGCTGCACGACGGCCCAACCTGCCGCCAAGGTCATGAGAATGATCGCGAGCCGGTCGCCCCAAAGATCGTTGAACAGCCGGGATCCAAGCTGTTCGCCGATCACGAAACCAACGATCGGCAATAAGCCTTCGGTGGAAGAACCCTTCCGATACGCCAGTGGAAGATCGTCGTCGTGATTGGTCATGGGTTGGGGTGTCTAGGCCTCATAGGTTTCCCGAGACAATCAGAGCCACCATCACAGTATGCAGGGCGTAGGCCACGATGACGAAGACATGCCAGATCTCGTGATAGCCAAACACCAACGGTTTCGGGTTGGGACGCTGACTACCGACGACCAAAGCACCGATTGTGTAGACCGCCGCACCGGCGAGCAGGAACGTCAAACCGGTCGCCCCCAAACCATCCGCGATAGCGCCGATGAATAGGATCGGCCACCAAGAAACGGCCAAGAAGAGCGTATTTGTGAACCCTCGCGGCGGATGGAAGGGCGCCCAGATAAGCACGATGCCCATCCCCGTGCCGATCGCCATGCCGAGAGCCAGCCACAGGCCCGCCCGTCCACCGATCGCGTAACCGACAGTCAGCGTGGAGGCTGCGATGAAGGCCATGATCATCGACTGGTCGAGCCGAAAGAGAAAGTGCAGCCGAGTCGGGTCCCAAACCTTGTAGTGCGCAGCGGCGGAGATGGTGTAGAGACCGATCCCCCCGACCCCGTAGACCAGCGCGACGATTGCTGCACCAAGGCTTTGCGACACCGCGATGAGCACTACGGCAACAACAACCGAGACCGGGATCATCCAGCGGTGCATCCGGCCTCGCCACTCCGGACGCGGGTTATCGAGTACCCGTCGAACGGAAGGGCTGAACTCGTGCTGTATCGAATTCACTGCGCAAGTGTGCCGCGACAACACCGAAATCGCGCGGAAACAGCGGGATTTCTCAATATTCGACTGCGCCTCCGGCGGCGAACTATCGGTAGCGTTAGGACGTGCTCTGGCAATCTCACTCACGCATCCGTTGGGTGGCGTTTGCCGTCATGACGGCACTCTTCGTGGTCTCCGGACCGATCGTTGTCACCAATCCTTCACCTGCCGCAGCCCAGGTCACACCCCTGGAGGACGAGCCAGACGAGGCACCAAATCTTGGAAGGATCACCGGTTCACCCGACCCTGGTCCCGCACCGGAGGACGCTGGTGACAGAGGCGGCCTGATCCAATTGGGCCTCGCGGTCATTTTGTTCAGTGGGCTGGTCTTCATCGCCTTCCGAATTCGCTCCGAGGTAACAAGAAACCGGGCGGATCATAAGACCGAGTGACCCGCGGCTCAGTACTAAGATCACAGCCGTGCACCACCAGCTCTATACCCTCCGACCACACGGAGACACCAATAAGTTCGAAGTAGAAGACGGTGTCATTCGAGGCGCGGTAGCGACGCTGCTATCGGTTCGATCCTCGATCTCCGAAGTGCTCGTAGACATCCCTCGAGACCTCGGGGCAGAAGACGCCTTCGGTATTTCCGGAGCAGTAGACGGCGTACTTATCGCGATTTCTGCGGAGATGGACATTGATGCACAGCCAGACATGTCGGCGCTTTCCGAGCGCTTCGCAACTGTTGACACCTTCGGCGAAGTAGAACGGATCGAGATCGCGGAACGCGAAAAAACATGGCCAGGCACAGCTACTCCTGGAACTGCCGTGCGCCTTCGAGCCGAGGGCGGCCCGGGAGTCGATCTTCCGAGCCTGACGAACTGGGTCAGAGAAGGGCTGTCCAGTTGTGCACAGAAACTGCCGGGTGTCGGAATCCGAGCGATGGTCGCGGGCGAGGGTTCTGCTCTGACGGCGGTCAATATTTCGTTGTCCTTCCCGCTTGGAGAAGACCCGGCAGACAACCTCACCAGTCGGGCGCTCAAGCCGCTCCTGGAGAGCGAGCTCCTCGACCCGGAGTCCCTCACGGCAAACATGATCACCGAACACCGGATCTTCCCAAACCCACAAACCTGGGCCTAACGAAGTTGGAACGCGCTCAGCTGCTGGTGGATTGTGACCCCGGCATCGACGACGCGTTCGCGATCCTCTGTGCGCTGACCTACGGAGACCTCACCGCTGTGACGACGGTCAGCGGGAATGTCCCAGTAGAGAACACGACCCGAAATGCTCGGTGGATTCTGGAGCTTGCCGGAGCACCTGACGTGCCGGTTCATCAAGGCGCTTCGGCCCCACTGGAAGTCGCACCTGCTTTCTCCCGTGACATCCACGGATCATCGGGCTTGGGCAACTTCGACACACCCGAGCCATCGGTCCCCATCAGCGACATGACGGCCGTCGACGCGATCCTGGCCCACTGCCGAAGCGGCGACGCCGTGATCGTCGCCATCGGGCCACTCACCAACATCGCCCAGGCTTTGCTGGCTGACCCAACACTGGCGGACCGGATCGCGCACCTCCATTGGATGGGAGGTTCCGCCCAAGCGGGAAACACCACCCCGCACGCAGAGTTCAACTCGTGGGCCGACCCACATGCGGTGGCGGTGACCCTAGCCAGCAACTGTCCACTCTCGATGTACGGCCTCGATCTCACGTATCAAGTCCGACTGAACAACGTTGCGATTACTGAGCTGCGCGAAGCGGGCACGCCAACGAGCGTCCACTTGGCCGAATTCTTGTCCCACTACCGTTCGACTACGTCGAGTGAAGAACTTGGACAACCAATTCACGATGCGTGTGCAGTGCTTGGTGCAACTCACCCTGACCTGTTCGCTCACTCTGCGTCGCGTATTCTCGTCGAGACGGACTCAGCTGTTACCCGAGGAAAGACCATCGTGAGCGCAGACAGAGAAGCCCCTCAAAGACACGTACACACCGCCGATGCCGATACTGTGCGATCGATGATCCTTAGAGCGGCAATCGAACCGGGGTCCAACGCGTGAACGAGTGGTTTCAGTCCCTTGGCCCAGTGCAGTGGTTCCGCGACCAATTCGCGGAGTGCCCGGAAGGGGCGGTCAATTGTGACTCCATCACCGCTCCCGACATGTTCCAGTTGGTGCTCGTGGCTTGGGCCGTGGCAGCGGTTGCACTGATTGCGCTCGATCGATTGGGTAGCGGACTCTTCGGGCGTAGCCGCCCATTAGCCCAAGAACCGCCAGCGAAAGCACGTACCTGGCGATGGGGTCGACAGACTCCACCGGAGAACTACTCGCTGCTGCCTCCAGGAACGGCGGTCCAGCGCAGCGCGCCGACACCTGTGCTGGAGATGGAAGTCGTCGACCGCCCCGCACTGACCACAGGTGAGACCGACGAACCGGTCGGCTCGGTCAGCGCCGTGCAATTGCCAGGGGCCGAGGTTTCCAACGATGCCTTTTGGAAAACCCTGGCTGTCGATTCCGCCCCACTCTTTGGTCTTGAGAATCTCGAGCGGCTCCAAAAAGGGGTCCGTCCCGAGCGCTACAACCCCGTGAACGGGCGCGTGGAGATGCTTGATCGTGATGATGCGGGCGCAACCGCCTGGCCGTGGTCCCCAAAGTCAAAAACGGTGATTGGATTCCCACCGATTGCCTCTGAGTCGCTCTATGAGCCCACGTTGGGGTCGTCGGTGTTCGGGGACGAGGAAGAATGAACTCATCGCGCACCCTCGCCGAGAAGTTTCGCGAGCAACGCACTGATCGCATCCGCGTCGATGACGCTGAGGTCCTATCGATGGCAGAGGTCATTGTGCGCCCTACCTCCTCGCTGGAGTTGGTCATCGAAGGTCAACGTGACGACGTTGCGCAGGTCCTATTCGTCCGATCACGCACTCAGGCTGCACGTATCACTCACGTCGACCAGGAACCGTCGGAGCACCCGCCCACCGAGCTGGTTGAGATCCACGTGCCTACGGTTTCTGGGGTTGAACTTTCCGGCGACGAATCCGCCGACACGGTGTTTCAGATCTGGAACGGATGGCAGATTGGCGACCACAACCACTCATGGCTAGGAAACAGCGGCGTCATCGTGGAAGACTTGGAGGCTCCCTCGGGAGCCAATCTGCGATTCCGGATGTGGTTCAGCGACGGTCTCGGCGAGCCCACATTCGACGATTTGGTGGTTTTGGCTACCGTCGGTGAGAAGTTACCCCAAAAAGGGTCCTTTACATGAGCGGGAAATGTGCCAAACTGACTAGATGGAATTTGGCACAAGTGTCCGAAGTTTCCTATACATACACATAGTCACTACATAGGACAGAACATGAGCATGACCCAGACAACGGCGTCTGGCGAACGACTCACGATGATCTGTGAAGCTGGGGCCCAAACGGTCACCCGGAATCAAGCAGATACGTGGTTGCGTCTTCGTCAAGCAGCGCAGAAGCCCGCTACCCAACGCCGGAGCCTCGCTAGCTAGTAGTAGCTAGGACGGGACCGACCAGGTCCAACCAATAAATTCGCCGATGCGAGTTCGATTCAGCACTCGCATCGAGGCGAATAGCCAATCGGCAAGATCTTCACTTGCTATATCGTCAGGCCATTCCACGACAAGCCCCCGTCGAGGATGGTCCTGACGGACGCGCGCTCCTGGAGGCAATGGGAGCTCAGCCTCACGAAGCTGCTGAGCCGCCTTCGTCCCTGCCTGATGTTGAATGCCCACCGACAACGGTTTGTCGGGGTTGTCGCGCATGATCGTGGCGAGTGCGTTCGCCGGGCCTCGAGCGGCGAGGAACCCGAAGAGAGGCGAATCAAAGTTGTCCGCTTCCTCCAGTTCTTCGAACGAGAGGTTGCACCAGGAGCCGGGAGTAGCCCGAATGCTGTCGAGTAGCTGTGCGGCTTGCACACGATCGCGCGGGTCGAGTCGCCCGTGGTTGTGATCCATCGTCTTACGATAGAGCAATGACACCCCCTGACAGCGCCGCCCTTGCACTCGCCGCAACCGCGATTCCCCTTCGGGAGCGAGCGTCGGGAATCGAAGTGCTGATGGTGAAGCGCAACGAGGACCTCTCTTTCGGGGGCATGTGGACGTTTCCTGGTGGAACGTTGGAACCATCAGATGGGCCAACCCCGGGCGTCGACGACGAAGAGACGGCAAATTGGGGAGCGCCTCAGCACCTCGCAACCGCCGCAGCCGCAGCGGCTCGCGAGACCTACGAGGAGACCGGCCTTACAGCCCCCACGGCGACGCTGGCGTGGCACTCCCATTGGATCCCACCGAAAGCGGTTCGCAACCGGTTTGTGACGTGGTTCTTTCTCGCCCCAGAGACCCGGGGCGAGCTCGTGGTTGACAAGCGAGAGAACTCTGAAGCCCGCTGGCTCAGCGCCGACGATGCCCTCACCGAGCACTCAGCGAACAGTTTCCCGTTGGTCGCGCCAACGTGGTGCACGCTGCACGACCTTTCCCAAGCAGCCACAGTTGGCGAACTCATCGATCACGCAATCACCCACGGGCCGCGCTATTACCACACCCGAGCAATCCGAAGTGAAGAACACTCGTGGTTGGTGTGGGGTGGCGATGCTGCCTATGAGTCCGGCGATTTAGCGCTCGGGGGCGAGCGTAACCGCGCGCGGATCGACCAACGCTTCTGCGTGGTCGAACGCGTGCAGAACTAGTTGGAGGCGGCTAGTGACCGCTAGCGAACCGAGCGTCCGAGCGCGGCAGCGGCTCGGGTCTCGGCCACCTTGCGGCGACCAATGATCGGTGTTGTTGGGGCAAACCCCGCAGCAGCGCGCTCCGATTCGGACTCGCCGCCCCAGAACCCGAGTTCTAGGTTGGCCCGAGCGTATGCCCGACACGCCGACACGACGGCGCACTCCTCACAGATAACTCGAGCCTTTGCTTCGCGACGGACCCGTGCCTCCGGTCGCTCGGCAAAGGGTGCAAAGAAAAGGTCGCTGTCGCCAGCACACGCCCCACGTTCCATCCACGAAGTGGCTTCCGCAGAAACCTCAAGTGCATCGATCATTACGTTGTTGGTCCTCCTGAGGACAGGACAGACCACGCAGCTGTCAATGCTGCGCGCCCATTCGGCCCTTCTACTCCACTTACCGTTCAAGATGGTGCGCGCGCTTTGTGGGGGTTTGCAATAGCTATCCGCGACATGGCTATCTGAAAAACAGATGGGGTGTCTCACGGTGTGCTAGCACATCCACAGGAACTTGTCGAATATGGGTTTGCTAGTAACGTGAGACGGCAACTGCCAACTACCCAACAGTCGCCAAACGAAAGAGCACCTCTCATGGCCGAAGCTGTAATCGTCGCCGCCTCCCGCACCCCGATCGGCAGGGCCTTTAAGGGGTCGATGGTCGACGTCCGACCAGACGACATGTCCGCGTTCATTATCGACGACGTCCTCAACAAAGTTCCGGCTCTAGACCGCTCTGAAATCGAAGACATCATGTGGGGAATTGGCCAGCCAGGTGGTGAGGGCGGATACAACATCGCACGCGTCTCCGCACTGCTCGCCGGCCTAGAGGTCCCCGGCGTAACAATCAACCGCTATTGCAGCTCGTCATTGCAGACGATCCGCATGGCTGCTCACGCCATCAAAGCTGGCGAGGGCGACGTGTTCGTCGCCGGCGGTGTCGAGACGGTCAGCCGCTATGGAAACGGCATGAGCGATACCGGCGAGCACAACGGGCACTTCGCAGACGCAGAAGCTCGCACCACAGAACGCAAAGAGGAGGGCGCATCCGACTGGGAAGCACCCGAGGTTCCCGACATCTACATCGAGATGGGTCAAACCGCCGAGAATGTGGCGCAAATGACCGGGATTAGCCGCGAGCGACAAGACGAATGGGGCGTCCGTTCGCAGAACCGAGCCGAGGCCGCCATGAACCGCGGCTTCTTCGAGAACGAGATCACGCCCTATCCCCTGCCCGACGGCACGATGATGACCAAAGATGACGGCATCCGCGAGGGCACCACGATCGAAAAGGTCAGCCAACTGAACCCGGTGTTCCGGCCCGATGGCACCGTCACCGCAGGAAACGCATGCCCACTCAACGATGGTGCCGCAGCGGTGGTCGTCATGAGCGACACCAAGGCAGCGGAGCTCGGCATCAAGCCCCTGGCCCGGATCGTGTCCAGCGCTGTTTCCAGCCTGAACCCGGAGATCATGGGCCTCGGCCCGATCGAATCCATTAAGAAGGCGCTGGAGCGCGCTGAGTTGACCGTGGACGACATCGACATGTTCGAGATCAACGAAGCGTTTGCCGTGCAGGTCCTAGGCTCCGCCGACGAAGTTGGCATCCCCGAGGAGAAGCTCAACGTGAACGGTGGATCGATCGCCCTCGGGCACCCCTTCGGTATGACCGGCGCACGCATCATGACCACCCTGCTCAACGGCCTGCAGGACTCCGGTGGCCGCTACGGCGTTGAGTCCATGTGCGTGGGCGGCGGCCAAGGCATGGCCATGGTCATCGAACGCTTGGACTGAGCGCCATTCGAACTATCACGTACAGGTTCGACCATGGAATCGATCGGGTCCGGCGCGTCGAGTTCGCCGAGACGATCCGAATTTTTGAAGTGAGCGGTGAGGGCGGTACTCGTATCGAGACAAAAACGTTCACCGACATCACAGACCAATAGCGTCGGCAAGACCGACGCCAGCGGACGCTTGGACTGCGCCCGCGCTCAAACCAGCGCGTCAAACGTACAGTTATGGAAGTTATGGGCACCGCTTTCGGAAAACTTCGCACTCGTTCGTCCACCCCCCTTCGGAAGGCGGTGGTCGCGCTATCGCTATTTTGTGTCCTCGCCACATCGTGTAGCTCCGACGCCGAGCCGGGCCAGGCTTTTCCCGAGGGGACGGCGACGTGCACGGGCGAAGATCCGTCGTCGGGCCTCGACCTCGCGGTTAGTTGGAACTTGGGCGAAGTCCGCGAGCTATCGCTCGCTACGTCGAGTGTTGGCGCGGGCGTTGACCCCAGGATCAGCGGCGCGATCGGCACCACTCCGATTACGGTCACCGCAGCAGAACTCGCCCCAACCGGAACACTGCTCGATTGGGTCATCGGCGAGACCATGTTCGATGACGGCAGCCTCACCGAAATCGGACAATCTCTTCCCGCCGACACGATCGAAGTCGAGATCGATGACTTCGGTGCGATCATCAGCGACACGCCTCCCGCCGACCTCATCGCCACCGACGTCGAAATCTATAACTTCGTCGCATCGGTTGCTGACGGCGCAACAATCACCTCACCGGCATTGATGATCAACCCTCTCACCGCAAGCATCGAGACCGCTACCCTTACCCTTGAACACCTCGGCACCGACGACCAGGGCTGTGAGGTGCTTCGAGCGACCAGACACATCGGCCCCGAAGAGATCATCGAGGACCTAGATGACCTTCTGGAGGAACTCCGCGACCCCAACGGACGGCCGGAGGCCTTCGCGAACATCGGCTTCGAGGGCGCTGTCGTGCAAACCACCGCCTATCGCTTCGACCATGGCATCGACCGACTCCGGTCGGTGGATTTCACCGAGGCCTGGGGCATCTTCGGCGCCGGCGGTGTGGACACCCGCGTAGAGACCCGTGTCTTTACCGACGTAACCGATCGCTAGCTTCTCGCGCTGGTTCTTGGCATCGACACCGTCCACGGCCTGATTGCGGTCGTTGATTTAGCAAGAGCCGAGCATCGAGGTCCACCAGGACCGGGTTGGGACCGCTGAAATAGTACAGTCGCAGCTATGACTGACGTTCCACAGGGCCACCTGTACCTGGGCGGGGTACTCGATCCATCCAACGGCGAACGAACCGGTGATTCGGTTCATCTCGAAGCCAGCGATCTGACCACTCACGGCGTGATCGTGGGCATGACCGGGTCGGGCAAAACCGGCCTTTCGGTGATCATGTTGGAGGAGGCCCTCATGCAGGGAATTCCGACGATTATCATCGACCCGAAGGGCGACATGGGCAACCTGTTGCTCACATTCCCAGAACTCGACGGCCCATCGTTCGAGCCATGGGTGAACTCAGCCGATGCCGACCGTGACGGCATTTCCGTCGGTGAACTGGCTGGCAACACCGCCGACATGTGGAAGAACGGCCTCGACGGTTGGGGAATCACCCCTGACCGCATAGCCGCACTGCGTGAGAAGGCCGACTTTACGATCTACACCCCGGGATCAAACTCGGGCATCGGGCTCGACATCATCGGTGACCTCTCCGCTCCTGCCGGCGCGGATTCTGAAGCGCTCGCCGACGAGGTCGAAGGTCTCGTCTCCTCGCTGTTGGCCTTGGTCGACATCGAGGCAGACCCGCTCACCAGCCGCGAGCACATCTTGTTGTCCAACCTCGTGCACCGTGCCTGGGAGAACGGCGAGAACCTCTCGTTGTCAACACTGCTCGGCCAGATCCAGAATCCGCCGATGCGCAAGCTCGGCGTACTCGAGCTTGAAAGCTTCTATCCCGCCAAGGACCGAACTGCCTTGGTCATGAAGCTCAACGGCCTGTTGGCTTCACCCGCGTTTGGTTCGTGGATGGAGGGCGTGCCCCTCGATATCGACGCCATGTTGGGCCAAGGCCCCAAAGCTTCGATCATCTCCATCGCGCACCTGTCGGACTCCGAGCGCCAGTTTGTCGTAACGCTCGTGCTCTCCAAGATCGTCACATGGATGCGCAAGCAAGCCGGTACCCCCGAGCTACGGGCATTGATCTACATGGACGAAGTGTTCGGCTATGTACCGCCAACCGCGATGCCGCCCACGAAGAAGCCGATTCTCACTATCCTCAAGCAGGCCCGCGCCTTCGGCGTCGGCCTCGTGCTCGCCACCCAGAACCCGGTCGACATCGACTACAAGGCCATTTCAAACGCCGGGACCTGGATGGTCGGCCGATTGCAGACCGAGCGTGACAAGGACCGTCTACTCGAAGGCATGACCGCGGCGAGCGGCGGCGAGAACAAGAGTGAACTTTCAGACATCATCTCCGCTCTCGACAAGCGACAGTTCCTGTTGCATCAGACCCGTGCCAACGCACCGACGATGTTTGGCACCCGTTGGGCCATGAGCTACCTGCCAGGTCCACTGACCCGCACCCAGATCGCCGATCTGATGGAGACTAAGAAATCAGAGTTGGGTGCTGGCGCCTCTGGAGCGACGAGGGACGAGGAGCGGCTCGACGCCTCCGGCGCAGCTGCAGAGCACTCAGAGCGAAGCGGAAGTGCGATTGCGGGAGCGAGGAACGAGCGGGAGTTAGCAGACGATGAGTCCGACGTCGTACCCGAGGTCGCCGACGGTACCGATGTCTACTTCATTGACCCTGGCGCACCATGGCTGGGCGATGTCGGTGGTGATCCGGACGGGCGCCGCTTGGTCGCCGGCGTTGCTACTCGAGTGAACTTGCTCTTCGACGACACGAAGGCGGATCTGCGCCATGAGGTCGAGTGGGAAGCGATCATTTCGCCGGTCGACGATGAGATCGATGTCGACGATGCAGTGGAGGTTGACTATGACGATCGCGACCTCCGCCGCGACAAGGTCCGCGAAGATCAGGTCTTCGTGCTGCCTACCGCAAAGATCCACACCAAGACGCTGTTCTCCAAGGCGCAGACCCAGCTCAAAGACAAGCTCTACCGGGGCGAATCGCTGGAGTTGTTCTTTAACCCCGAACTCAAACTGGCCTCACGCGTGGGCGAGTCGATGGAAGACTTCACCCAGCGGTGCAACGAAGTAGCTGGTGAGAAAGCCGATGAGGATGTAGCCAAGCTTCGCAAGTCACTCGAGACAAAGATGGATCGCGTGCGAGCGGCTATCGAGAAGAGCGAAGACCGCATCCGCGAACTTGAGGCCGATGTGGACTCGCGCGGCAAGGAACAAATTCTCGATATTGGTATGTCGGTCCTCGGTGGAGTGCTCGGAGGTCGTCGTTCAACGCGATCGATCCTCGGTGGCGCCCGTCGAGCAACGTCGAAGGGCCGCGTGAAGGGCAACGCTGAAGAGCGTTTGAAGACCGCCGAGAACCGACTTGAGGACAAGGCGGACGAGCTAGAAGAGCTCGAAACGGAACTAACCGACAGCCTGTGGGAAATCCAGTCTGATTGGGACGACAAGGCCAAAGAGATCGACACGATCGAAGTCCCGCTCGAAAAGACCGATATTTCGATCGATGAGTTCGCCCTGATCTGGATTCCTACCAGCTGAGGTCGTTCCAAAAAAGACTGGAAGAACTAGTCAGGACCGTGCTCAATATGCCGAAGGTCTAGCACGCGGCGCGTTTGTGGTCTCACAACCGGTTAACGCCCTCGCAAAAACTCGCCTAAGGTGAGAACTTAGAACCAGCGGCTTCACGAACGTTCAAACCACATGTCCACTCAAGAGTCCCCAAAACTGGAGACACCCGAGAACCGGGTGGTTCTACACCCGACCTCGGCCGTTTTCGGTAACGATGGCGAGCGCCCTTCGCGGTTTAATGCCCGCAAGGCCGCACTCTTCGTTGCAGATCTCAATGCCGTTGCCCTTGCACTTCTTGTGGCAAACCTCATTCATGGGGCCGTCAACCCAGAAGATCCAGTGTCGGCTTCAACCTACTTCTGGCTCTTCTTTTTGACCTTCCCGGTCTGGCCATTGAGCTTCACTCGGAACTTCCTGTACCGCTCACGCCACATCGCCCGCAGCGCCGACGAGGCATCACGAGTAGTCAAGGCCATCTTCTACGGATTCATGGGGGTCTTCGCGGTCTCGGTCTTCGCGCAGGTCCGCCCCGCTCGAACCCTGATCATCATCGCCATAGTGACGATGCTCATCATCGTCGGTATCGAACGAGGTATTGCCCGCTACCTCTTCAAGCGGGCTCGCACGCAAGGCGAGAACCTTCGCAACGTCATGATCGTCGGCAAAAACCAAGAGGGCGCCTTCGTTCGCGAGATGCTCGATAGCGACCTCTCTCATGGCTACAAAGTGCTTGGGTACCTGGAGGATCAGCTTCCTGGCGGACTTGAGGATGTCGCCGATCCAGCCAAGGCGCTCGCGGCTATCAAGGAGGCAAAAGCTGGCGGTGTAATCATCGCAGCTACTGGCATCGATGTCGGAACAAGCAACCAGCTCATCCGAACCTTGACCGAGAACGACGTACACGTCGAACTCTCGTCAACGCTCTGCGATATCGCATCTGACCGCTTGACAATCCGCCCGCTAGGCCGCTTCCCGATGGTGTACATCGAGCCTGTAGAACGCAACGGCTGGCGTAACTCCGCCAAGCAGATGTTCGATTACGTGCTCGGCGCAGGCCTTTTCCTCGCTACCCTTCCGATACTGATCGGCGCCATGATTGGCATCAAGGCCACGAGCCCCGGGCCCGTGTTCTTCAAGCAAGTACGTGTCGGCCGTGATGGCGAAGAGTTCGAGGTCTACAAGCTCCGGACCATGGTCACCGACGCCGAGGCTCAGCTCGAGAACGTCCGCCACCTCAACGAGGCGAAGGGTCCGATCTTCAAGATCAAAGACGACCCTCGCATTACCAAGATCGGACGAATCCTCCGCAAGACGTCGATCGACGAGTTGCCACAGTTCATCAACGTCCTTCGCGGCGAGATGAGCATCGTTGGTCCTCGCCCTGCTCTGCCTACTGAGGTCGAGCAATGGCAGCCGGTGCTGCGCAACCGTCTGCGGGTGCAGCCAGGCATCACTGGTATGTGGCAGGTAGGCGGTCGCCTTGACGGCGACGGTGACGGCGACGACTACGGACAGCTCGATCTGTACTACGTCGACAACTGGACCCTCATCACCGACCTCACCATCATCTTGCGAACCGTCCCGGCAGTCCTGCTCCAAAAGGGCAGCTACTAACTCTGGTTGGGGCTAGCAGGCAACGGGGGTAGCCGTGACCATTCACCTCGACACCGCCAAACACCCGATTACTGATTCCGGCTACGTCGACGCGTGCCGTGCCCGCCTCGACGCCGATGGTGCGCTGGTTCTGGAAGGGTTCTTTACCAATGAGGCCATTGCACAGATCGTGGCGGAGTCAGCGGACCGGGAGGCGGAGGCCTTCTACGCAAACTCGACGCACAACGTCTACCTCACGCCCTCGAACCCCGATCTCGCCGACGATCACGTATTCAACCGACAGATTACGAGCAGCAAGGGCCTGATCGCCGACGATCAAGTATCGGCGACGTCGCCGCTTCGTGAGGTGTATGGCGACGCACAGTTCCGCGCTTTCCTATGTGGCGTTCTAGGCATCGAGTCGATCTACCCATACGCCGACAAGTTGTCCTCGATCAACGTCCACTTTGCATCCTCTGGTGAGGAGCTGGGCTGGCACTTCGACAACTCGTCGTTCGCAGTCACGATGTTGCTACAGGCACCCAAAGGCGGAGCGATGTTTGAGTATGTGCCAGCCGCGCGTGATTCCGATGCAAGTGACATGGCCTTTGCGCGCGTCGGAGCGATACTCGATGGCGAGGTCGACGTATCAACACTTGATTTCGCCCCCGGGGACCTCGTTCTCTTTCGCGGGCGCGACGCTCTGCACCGCGTGACACCAACCGAGGGCGACGTCACGCGCATGCTCGTCGTGTTTGCGTTCAATGACAAACCCGGGATCAGCATCAGCGAATCGGCTCTGCAAACCTTCTACGGCCGCACCGAATAGCTTCAACCTCAAAGATTGGAGAGCTGACGCTGACCGGCCGTGCTTATGGAACGCACCAGCTATTCGTCGTCGTCATCTTCGCCGCCTTCAACATAGGTGTAGTCGGTTGCAAGCACGTCGACGTGTGCCTCTCCACCGAATGGTGGCGAGGCACACGAATTTGTTCGAATTGACTTAGTTCTGGCCGCCGGCTGCGTCCTTGACGGACTGCTTGCCAGCGGAGATCCACGGCATCATGCCTCGGAGCTCTGAACCAACGGTCTCAATGAGATGACCCTTGCCCTCTTCTTCCATTGCGTGGAAGTTCTTGCGGCCGCTCTTGGATTCGTTGACCCATTCTTCGGCGAAAGTGCCGTCCTGGATCTCGGTGAGGACCTTCTTCATCTCGGCGCGCACCTCATCGTTGATGATGCGTGGGCCGCGGCTGAGATCGCCATACTCGGCGGTGTCGCTCACGCTGTAGCGCATTCCGGAGATGCCCTCTTCGTACATGAGGTCGACGATGAGCTTCAGCTCGTGGAGGCACTCGAAGTAGGCGATCTCTGGCTGGTAGCCAGCGTCTACGAGGGTCTGGAAGCCCGAACGAACCAACTCGGAGGTTCCTCCGCAGAGCACTACCTGCTCACCGAAGAGGTCGGTCTCGGTCTCTTCGGTGAAGGTGGTCTCGATCACGCCTGCCCGGGCGCCACCAATGGCGTCTGCGTAGGCGAGGGCGAGTGCCATGGCGTTACCGGTTGCATCGTTCTCCGCAGCGATGATGGCCGGCACTCCGCCGCCTTCGACGTAGGTACGGCGCACGAGGTGACCTGGACCCTTAGGGGCGATCATGATGACGTCGACGTCATCTGGTGGTTCGATGAGGTCGAAGCGAATGTTGAAACCGTGCGCGAACGCCAAAGCGTTGCCAGCCTCAAGGTTCGGCAAGATGTGCTCCTGGTAGATCGCAGCCTGCTCGGTGTCGGGGAGCAAGACCATGATCAGATCGGCTTCAGCGGTTGCCTCAGCGATCGTCTTGACCGTAAGGCCGGCTTCTTGCGCCTTGGCCTTCGACGAGGACCCCTCGCGGAGACCGACGCGTACATCGATGCCCGACTCCTTTAGGTTGAGGGCGTGTGCGTGACCCTGGGAGCCGTAACCGAGTACGGCGACCTTCTTGTCGGCGATCAGCGAGCGATCGGCGTCCTTCTCGTAGTAGATGTTTGCCACGGATGTGTCTTTCCTTGTGTAAGTAAGTGAACTAATCGAAATTCGTGCGATCGAGCGTCCAAACGCTACTTGCTCATGCGTCTAGAGGCCCATTCGCTAGGCGGTCAGATGCCCGGGATGGCGATGGCCCCGGTGCGCTGCAGTTCGGCAACGCCGTACGGTTCAAGCTTTTCGAGGAATGCATCGAGATCTTCTGGCCGGCTCGAGAGCGAGAGCATCATCGACGATCCACGCACTCGCAGCACCGAGCCGCTGAATCCGTCGACCAACGCTTCGACGTCGGCCACCTTCGCCTCGTCGTCAAGCTCTAGGCGAGCGAGGACCATTTCCCGCAGCGCTGAGTGCTCGGGCGATAGTTCAACGATGTCGATGACGTCGATCAACTTGTCGAGCTGCTTCTTGATCTGATCGAGCGGAGCCGACTCCGCGTCGATCACGATCGTGATGCGACTGAAGCGCTCATCGGTCGGGGCCACGGCAAGCGACTCGATGTTGAAGCCGCGGCGGGCGAAGAGCCCGGCGACGCGAGCGAGCACGCCCGCCTTGTTCTCGACGAGCACGGCCAAGGTATGCGTACGAGTTAGCTGGGTTCGCTTCATTCTGTCGCTCGCTTTTGCTGGAACGGAGGCACGACAACTTCGGAGTTGCTCTTGCCGCCTGGGACCATCGGGTACACGTTCTCGTTCGGCTCGGTGACGAACTCGAGCACGACTGGAGCGTCGTTAATGGCGTTGGCCCGCTCGATCGCGTCGTCTACCTCGTCAGGGTCCTCGACGCGGATCGCAACGCAACCCATCGCTTCAGACAGTTTGATGTAATCGGGCACCGGCCCGGACAGGTCGACCTCCGAGAGGCGGTTCTCGTAGAACATCTCCTGCCATTGACGAACCATGCCAAGGTAGGTGTTGTTGAGCAGCGCCACCTTGACCGGGATCTTCTCCACGGCTGCGGTAATTAGCTCTTGGCTCGTCATTTGGAAACAGCCGTCGCCGTCGACTGCCCAAACGGTCTTGTCTGGCATACCGACCTTCGCACCAATGGCCGCCGGGATCGAATAGCCCATCGTTCCAAGGCCGCCCGAGTTGAGCCAGGTGTATGGGTGTTCGAACTTCCAGTACTGGCTCGCCCACATCTGGTGCTGGCCCACACCCGAAGCAACGATGGTGTCCTCTGGCGACAGCTCGTGCAGTCGCTCCAAGACCATCTGGGGTTTGAGGCGCCCACCTGGTTCGGCGTCTTCGTAGGCCAGCGGATAGTTCTCTTGCCAACCCGACAGAGTCGAGCGCCAGGCGCTGTGATCAGCAGGGTTGGAGGCGCCGATGACGTCGAGCATCTGACGCATCACGTGCTTGGCATCGCCACGGATGGCGACGTCGGGCAGACGGATCTTGCCGAGTTCAGCAGGATCGATATCGACGTGGATGACCTTGGCGTCGGGGGCAAACTCGTCGACCTTGCCGGTAACTCGGTCGTCGAAACGGCTTCCCATCGCAATGAGCAGGTCTGACTCCTGCATCGCCATGACGGCGGTGTAGTTGCCGTGCATTCCGGGCATCCCGAGGTTGAGTTCGTGGCTATCTGGCATAGCGCCTCGTGCCATGAGCGTTGTCACGACCGGGATGTTCATTCGCTCGGCGAGTTCACGAAGCTCCGCTGCGCCACGGGCCTTCAAAATACCGCCGCCGGCGTAGAGCACCGGACGAGTCGCCTTCAGCATCAGCTCGACCGCGGCTTCGATCATTTCGGGTTCGCCGTCGAACACAGGCTTGAAGCCTGGGAGATCCACCGGTACGGGATCGCTCCAGGTCATTGTCGACTGCGGATTGAGGACGTCGGTGATGTTCTTCGGGAGATCGATTAGTACCGGGCCCGGGCGGCCGGTCGTTGCGATGTGAAACGCCTCGTGCACGACCTGAGGAATGTCGTTGGGGTCCGAGACGAGGTAGTTGTGCTTGGTGATCGACATCGTGATGCCGGTGGTGTCGGTCTCTTGGAATGCGTCGGTGCCGATGAGGTTGTAGGGAACCTGGCCAGTGATTGCGACGATGGGAACCGAGTCGAGGTAGGCGTCAGCGAGCGGGGTAACGATATTGGTCGCCGCGGGGCCGCTGGTGACCATGACGACGCCTGGCTTGCCGGTGGCGTGCGCATAGCCCGAGGCCATATGCCCTGCACCTTGCTCATGACGTACGAGCACATGGCGTGGGGATGATTTATCGGTAACCATGGAGTCGTAGACGGGCATGATCGCTCCGCCGGGATAGCCGAACACCACCTCGACGCCCTCGTACTCGAGGGCCTTCAAGAGGGCTGTTCCTCCGTCCATTTCCATGATGTGATTCCTCAGTTGGTGGGTGGTTGGTGGTGGGCCAAAAACGAAGAAGCCTTCCCGGTTGGGAAGGCGAAGCACACGGCGGGTTGGCCGTGTGCTACATAACTACTACTACGAGAATGGCTTGCGAAAACACGCTTTGAGTATGCCTTCGAACCCCTCCTCAAGGCAACATGGCGGGGTGGCAGGCACCAATCCCCGGCGCGGGGTGTTCCCCGGCTCGTTTAATCCGTTGACGATTGCGCACCTCGAAATCGCCCGTCTCGCGCGAGCGCGCCATGGCCTCGACGAGATTCATTTGGTGGTGAGCGTGGCTGCTCTCGACAAACCGAATCCACCGGGTCCGAGCTTCGACGAACGGATCGCGGCCATTGAAGCCGATGCCAGAGCTTACGATTGGCTCGTGGTCGCCACCACAGAACTGAAATTGATTGCCGACATCGCCGAGGGTTTCGATGTGGTGATCATGGGCGCTGATAAGTGGGCGCAGGTCAATGACAGCGCCTACTACGACGACGACGCCCACAGAGACGCCTCCATTGCCCGCCTACCGACCGTTGTGGTCGCTGAGCGAGACGGAGAGCCGATCGTCGGGGCAGACATCCTGGAGACCTCTGAGGAGCTTCGTAGCGTCTCTTCCACCCGTGCCCGGGAAGGTGAGGACCACATGATGGCCCCGCAAGCCCGAAATTTGCGCAGCAAATGGCGCTAAATTCGCTTCTGAGCGCGCATTTCGGGGGCTAACCGCCGTAGTGATGGATTTCCTCAGGGCCCGCTCGCATTTCATCAACAGCTCGTTGGGCATCGGCAATCGCGTGCTCGAGGGAAGCTGCGACAGTTTCTTTGTCGTCGGTGAAGCCGAGTTCGTCGATCAGCGCCGTTAAGCGGCTCTGTGCTCGCCACGCGGCCATCTTGGCCCACTCGGTGTAGAGCACGTTTGGGTCGTCGACAACCATCAGATCCTTGTTGCGTGCCTGTTCGTCTAGAGCGGTGTCGAGCGAGACATATCCATTAACCATCGAGATTCGTTCACAAGGCGAAAACAGCGGGCCAGCGCGGTGCACGACCATGTCGCCATGGAGCGCGATGGCATACCCAGAGGCGGGGAACTCTGGCGCTACGACCCGTTCGGGCGGCGGCGTCTTACCGGCAGCAGCGAGCTCAGCCGCCTCATGTTTCGTACCGAGGAAGTACTCGAAGCGACCGCCGTCCACCGTGGCAGGGTCGGTAACGGCCATGACGTAGTCGAGTGGAAGCGTGTCGTGGTGCCATTTGTCGATCGCGTTGTCGATCTTCTTGGGTTCGTAGTTCAGGTGCCCGAGGTGGACCGGCATCGGGTGCGGTGCGATGTCGATTCCGTAGATTGACCCCAGATGGTGAGCCACCTCAGGGCTGATGCAGAGATCGCGTAGCCAGCGGGACCGATAGCACCCGCCACGCACGACGTTCTCTATACGCGCCCCTGCGGGCTTGACGTGGCTTCTGAGCCGACGCGCGACCTCCAACATCACCCGAGACCCCTCGTCGCTCAGAAGGCGAAAGGGAGACGATGCGGCGACCGGGGTGACCTTCCCCGCGATCTCCTCTTCGTCATAGCCAAGGTCGGCGAGCAACACGACCTCGGTGGGTTCCTCAGGCTCCAGGTGAAGCTCCGCGTCGAAGAGCGGCTCATCGTCAAGCCACGTATAACCGGGTGGTTGAACGGTGGGAAACGGTACGGCAACGGCCATAGCTCAGCTTGCCCAGGCTCTGGTTCGTTTGTCTACCCGGACAGCAGAACTTCGGTTCAGGCGACCAGCCCGGCAGCTACTACAGCAGCGCCAATGAGCCCGGCGTCTTCACCCAGTCCAGCGGTCATGACCTGTGGCGGTCCGTCGACGGCGTAGCCAGCCAGGTCGATCTCTGCCGCCGCGCGGATGCGGTCATCGAGATGAGGCAGTGTGCCCACGCCACCGCCGAAAAGGACGATATCGGGAGCAAACGTCAAGGTGTATACTCGCACCAGCTGCGCGAGGTAATAAGCCTCCAACTCCCACACGTCATCGCGATCGACAAGCGTCTTAGGATCAGCGTCCCAGCGTTCACCGATCGCAGGTCCAGCGGCCATTCCCTCAAGGCAATCCATGTGGAAGGGGTCTCGACCCGGATAGGTATCGTCGGGATGTCGCTTGACCGGGATGTGCCCCATCTCGGTATGCGCACGACCTCGAAACGGCACCCCATCGATCGCGATCGCAGCACCGATGCCGGTGCCGACCGTTACGTAACCGACCCTTGAGAACCCTTGGCCGTTGCCATGACGCCACTCAGCGACTGCGGCGGCCTCTACATCGGTCTGGATGTCGGAGGGTACGCCGAGGGTATTAGTTAGCCGCTCCAGTAGTGGCGCATCGGTCCAGCCAGGCTTCGGGGTAGCAGCAATGGCGCCGAACTTCGGCGACGACCGATCGATCACAAGCGGGCCGAAAGACGCGATACCAAGAGAAACAATTCCGTCGTGCCTTTCGAAGAAGCGCTCGATTGCACCGAGTGTCTCATCGGGAGTGGTTGTTGGAATCCACTCTTGGTCGACCACGGTCGTTTCGTCGCTGAAGACAGCGGCACGAAACTTCGTGCCGCCTGCTTCTACTGCCGCAAACATCTGCCTGGGCTACTCGGCGTCTTCTTCAGAGCCCAACCGGCGGCCGGACTCTGCTTCGAAGATGTGTAGCGGACCGTCAACACTGATGTTGATGTTGTCGCCGCGCTTGATGGCGGTCTCGCCAGGGACGCGGATCACAATCGTCTCGTCGCGGCCCTGGTGTGGCATGGTCGCGTGCACGAAAGCTTCTGAGCCGAGGTCCTCGATGACATTCGCGGTTGCGGCGGTGCCGCCTTCGACGGTGGCGAGATGCTCTGGGCGAGCGCCCACAACAAACTTCTTTGCGCTCGACTGCTCAAGATCGGCCTGTACCGACGGTGTTAATGGCACCACGTTGTTACCGAGATGGAGATCGTTACCGGAACGCTCGGTCTCGACGAGGTTCATGGCTGGGGAGCCGATGAACCCGGCTACGAAGAGGTTGTCCGGGTGGCTGTAGAGCCGTCCTGGGGTGTCGACCTGTTGGAGCACACCGTGATCAAGTACGGCGACGCGGTGACCCATCGTCATAGCCTCGACCTGATCGTGGGTTACATATGCGGTCGTGACTCCGAGGCGGGCCTGAAGGTCGACGAGTTCGGTACGGGTCTGCACACGGAGCTTGGCGTCGAGGTTCGACAGCGGCTCATCCATCAAGAACACCTTCGGCTCACGCACGATGGCGCGTCCCATGGCGACACGCTGACGCTGACCACCCGAGAGTGCCTTGGGCTTGCGGTCGAGATATGGCGACAGGTCGAGGATGCGAGCAGCTTCCTCAACGCGGGTGCGACGCTCGTCCTTAGGGATCTTTTGCTGCTTGAGCGCAAAGGCCATGTTTTCGCCCACAGTCATCTGTGGGTACAGGGCGTAGTTCTGGAACACCATTGCGATGTCGCGATCCTGTGGGCGAACGAGCGATACGTCGCGGTCGTCAATGATGAGGCGACCTTCGTTAATTGGTTCCAGGCCTGCGAGCATACGCAGCGCGGTGGACTTACCCGACCCTGATGGACCGACAAGCACCAAGAGTTCGCCGTCGGTGATGTGCAAGTCGAGTTTGTCGACCGCGCGAACCTCTAGTGAGGAGCCGAACCCATAGATTCGACTCGCACTTTCATAGGTGACCTGAGCCACTATTTCCTCCGTCCATGCCTGTTTGGCGTTTTACAAGATCTACTTACTTGATTGCACCGAGCGCGAGCCCACGTACCAAGCGTTTTTGTGCAATCCACCCAGCCGCGATGACCGGAATCGAGGCCATTGTTGCAGCTGCGGACAACTTTGCAAAAAACTGTCCGCGTCCGTCCACCGTACCGGTGACCCAGATGGGAACCGTTGCGGTATCTGCCGCGGTGAGATTCAACGCAAGGAAGAACTCGTTCCAAGCGAAGATGAAGCTCAGCAGTGCGGTCGCGGCGATACCAGGCGACACGATCGGCAAGATCACCGAACGCAGCTGCTCGGTAATCGATGCTCCATCGATCTGGGCAGCCTCGATGAGTTCCTTCGGAACCTCCTCGAAGAACGAGCGCATCATCCACACACCGAGCGGCAAGTTGAACGCTGTGTAGACGATCGTCAGCCCGAGTCGAGTACCGAGAAGGTCGTCGGTGTCGAGGAACGGAAGTCCGAGCGTTGGGTAGGGAATAGCATCAGCGAAGAAGAACAACGGCACGATCGCTGCAGCGATTGGCAGGAACTTCGTCGAGATGAAGAAGAACAACACGTCGCGCCATTTCTCGATCGGGCGGATCGTGAGCGCATACGCGGCGGGGATACCCATCAACAACACGAGAATTGTCGACACGATGACGACGCTGAACGAGTTGGTGAATGCATCGACGGCACCGAGGTTGCCGCCGAAGTCCTCGCTGACTTCGCGGTAACGATCGAACGAGGGGTTAAAGAAGAACACCGGATCGAGGCTCTGCGCGTCGTCTTCGGTCTTAAAGGAGGTGTGCACCATCCAAAAGATCGGGAAGAAGAACACGATGGCGGCCGCCCAGCCAACGACCGCTGCGCTGATGGAACTCCAGCGGGTATTTACACCAACGATTTCGTCGCTTACACCGCTCATAGGTCGTCTCCATCAAGTAGACCGGAAAGCACTCGCAGCGAGAAGGTCGCCAGGATGATCGATGCGATCACCACGACGACACCGAACGCCGATGCTTCGCCGAATTGGAATGCGCCACCGATGGCTCGCTGGTGCACAAAGAACGGGATGTTTTGGGCGCCGATGGCGCCACCTGCGAGCTGATCGACAGCGTCGAAGGTTTGGATCAAGAAGATCGAGCTGAGCAGTGCGCCGAGCTCAAGATAGGGCCGCAAGTGCGGCAGGGTGATCTGGAAGAAGATTGCTGAGTTGCTAGCGCCATCGACCCGTGCGGCCTCAAGCACCGATGGCGGCTGGCTCTGCAGACCTGCGAGCAAGATGAGCATGAGAAATGGCGTCCACTGCCAGATCGAGAAGACCAGCACGGTGAACAGCGGCGATGACGACGTCTCGAACGCGTCAAACCCGAGACTCGTGAGCAGGAAGTTCACGAAGCCGAAGCGGACGTCGAGAATACTGTTTCGCCAAATCAGCGATGCCGCCACCGGCATCGTAAGGAACGGTGTGATGAGAAGCGTTCGGACAACCGACTGACCGATGAACTTCTTGTCTAGGGCAATGGCGAGCCCGGTGGCGATCACCGTCGAGAAGAACGCCGTACCGAAGGTGATCCAGAAAGTATTAATGATCGAGTCGACGAATCGACCATTGTCTGGAATCGACGTGAAGTTGTCCAGACCGACGAATTCGATTGGGTTTGGCGTAAGGAACGCCCAATCGTTTAGCGAGATCCACAGTGCGATGACGAATGGGACCTGGGTGACGACGATCGTAAAGATCAGCGCCGGTAAGAGCGGAATTCGGCGTAGCCACCTCTCCTTACGTTCAGCTGCTTTCACTGCAGCGGGATCAACCCCTACTGAGGAGACTTGCGTATCTACGTTCGATATCTCGGTGGTCACAGCGCCCTTGTACGTCCTAATGACTTTGCGCGCCTGCGCAAAGTCCTCACAAATCATTTGTACCAGCAGGCCGTTGCCGACCTGCTGGTACATACGAATCAGAAAGCAAATTCGCTTTCTATAGCTCTAAGCCTAAAGGCTTATTGGCTTACCTCAGAGGCAATTGCCTGGCAGTTGTCGAGAGCTGCGTCTACTGACTGCTGTCCAGCGATTGCTGCGGAGATTTCCTGGGTGCATCGGGTACCGATGTCCTGGAACTCTGGGATACCTACGTACTGAACGCCTGGAAGGCCTGGACGTGGGGTGGTTCCTGGGCTCTCTGGCATTGCAATCTGAATCTGTTCAAGCGTGGTCTGGCCGAAGGACTCAGAAGCTGCGATGTAGTCAGGGTTCTCGTAGGTCGAAACGCGAGATCCAGGAGGGGCAGCTGCGAAGCCGTCGTTCTCACCAACGATGTTGATGTATTCCTCAGAGGTTGCCCAGCTGATGAATTCCCAAGCGGCTGCGGTGTTTGGTGCGTTCTCAGGGATAGCGAACGACCAGGTCCAGAGCCAACCAGCAGGAAGTTCTGCTGGGCCGGTAGGAGCGAGAGCTACACCGAGGTTGCCGGTGAGGCCTTCGTTCTCAAGGAAGCCAGCGGCAACCGTTGCGTCGTACCACATTGCTGCGCCACCGCTCTGCATGAGCTCAAGGCACTGAGGGAATGACGAGTTAGCAGCGTCGTCCTCACCGAAGTTCTGGACAAGGTCTACGTAGAACTCGGTTGCTGCACGGAAGCCTGAGTCAGGCTGGTTGATCTGTGCTTCACCAGGGGTGCCGTCAGCGTTAGCTTCCCACCAGGTTCCACCGAAGGTGTTCACAACAGTGGTGAGAGATGCGCCAAGGTCGCCCCAGCCAGCGAGACCACGAAGGCAGATACCTGCAACATCGTCGGTGTCAACAGCTTCAGCGATTTCTGCGATCTCATCCCAGGTAGGTGCAGCTGGGAAGTCGATGCCTGCAGCGTCCATGATTTCCTGGTTGAACATCACGAAGGATGACTCACCGTAGAAAGGAACGCCGTAGAGCTCACCGTTGAGGGAGAGAGCGCCACGGATTGGGTCGAGGAGATCGCCGAGGTTGTAGTCATCGTCAGCCTCTGCCAATGGGGTGAGGTCCTGGATCCATCCGTTAACGCCACCGAACTGTGGTGCCTCGAATGGGCCAATCATGAATGCGTCGAACTCGGCCGAACCGGTACCGGCGGCGAGGGTGACACGCTCACGCAGTTCCTGCTCTGGAAGCTCGAGGAAGTTGACCTGAAGACCGGTATCAGCGGTGAAGAAGTCTGGGGTGAAGCGCTGGATCGAGTCGGTAGCGCCGTTGTTTACAACAGCAACCGTGATCTCTTGGCCGTCGAAGGAAGGAGCCGCTTCAGCTGGCTCTTCTTCGTCCTCCATGGCTTCTTCTTCTTCGTCCTCCATGGCTTCTTCTTCTTCGTCTTCCATGGCTTCTTCTTCTTCGTCGCCATCGACTACGTCGGCTGCTGCGTCAGCTGCATCGCCCGCTGCGTCAGCAGCAGTGTCAGCAAGTTCTTCAGCGCCGCCGCATGCAGCAGCGATCATTGCGAGAGCTGCAAAGAGCCCCAGCAGTTTAAGAAGCGCAGGCTTGCGCTTAGGTGTATTTCTCACGAGTATCT
>CAYUKM010000002.1:0-48823 GCA_964445255.1 uncultured Acidimicrobiales bacterium | reverse complement strand
TCACTATGGAGAAGAGTAATTGGTCGTCGCTATCCTTCCTTGCCGTGGCTGCTACTCCTGAAGCAAACGAGCTTGTCGACGCGCTGATGCCAGAAGATCCGACCGAATCGTTGTGGACGATCTTCGACAGCGGGCGTATGAACGACATCGCGCCTGAGCTTCCATTACTGCGGATGGAGCAGGACCCGATTCATCGCCACAAGGACGTGCTCGCACACACCGTTGCGGTCACCGCTAACACTCGCCCGGAGCTACGTGTACGTTTGGCCGCGCTGTTTCACGACGTCGGCAAGCCGCGCACCCGCAAGATTGATGACGGCGGCGTGACCTTTCGCCATCACGAGGCGGTCGGTGCACGGATGACGCGTAAGCGGCTGACCAAGCTGCAATTCGACGAGGACGTCGTCGAAGATGTGACCGAGTTGGTTCGCATGTCCGGCCGTTTCAAGGGGTACACCGACGGGTGGTCCGATTCGGCCGTGCGTCGGTACGCCCGAGAAGCGGGTCCGTTGCTTGGCCAGCTCAACCACCTCATCCGCTGTGATTGCACTACTCGCAACGCCAAGAAGTTCGAGGGCATCCAGCGGGCCATGGACGAACTCGAAGAGCGGATCGGCGAACTCGCAGAAGCGGATCGAATCGCAGCCGAGCGGCCTGACATGGACGGCAAAGCCGTGATGGACTACCTCGGCATCGAGCCCGGTCCTGCGGTCGGTGAAGCCGTCAAGATGTTGCTAGAGGTGAAGCGGTCCGAGGGAACGCTCGAACGTAGCGAGCTTGAGTCTCGTCTCGATGCCTGGTGGAGCGAACGCTCTACGGCATAACGACGAACTCCACACGGCGGTTGAGGAGGCGTCCCGTTTCGGTCGCGTTGTCTGCGATGGGTTGTGCCTCGCCGAATCCGACAGTGGTGATGCTTGCGGGGTCGACCCCTTGTGCTTGTAGGCGTGCAGAGGCGCTGGCTGCCCGTTCTTCGCTCAGCGTCTGATTTCCAGCCTCGGAGCCGGCGGAGTCGGTGTGCCCGCCTACTTCTACTGACCACTCTTGGGCGATGAGCGTCGCAGCGAGTTGATCGATGACCGGAAGGTAGATCGAATTTAGATCGTCGCTGTTGTAGTCGAAGAGGTCTGGGGCATCGATGCGGAACGTCACTGGGCCGTCCTCAAATGCGGGATCGACCTTTTGTAGATCCTCGATGGTGAGGCCTGGGAAGGTCTCGGTTGCGACAGCGAGGGCTGCATCGGCTGCGATATCGGTCGGGACACCCCCGATGAGTTGCGCGGCGGTGTCTGTCAGTCGGATTAGGCGGCCGTTCTGCGTGCTCGCAATTTCGGCTACGTCGGTAACGGCACGTGGAGAGATCGTGGTGGTCGTGGTGGTCGTGGTGGTAGTTGTTGTGGTTGTTGTGGTTGTGGTCGTCTCAGGAGCCGCACTGGTGGTCGTGGTCGACGTGGTGGTTGTGGTCGTCGTCTCGTCCGCGTCTGCGTCTCCGTCGGCATTGGCGAGTTCATCTTCGCCCTCGCCGTCATCGGCTGCAGTTGGCTCAGCGACGGTCGTACTCGATGCTGCGGTCGCTGTGGTCGTGGGGTCGTCACCGGCGTCGAAGAGCAACAGCCCAAGGAAGATAGCCACGAGGCCGAGCAGGGCGAGCGCACCAATAACGGTGTTGCGGTGCAGCACAAACATGTCTTCTACCGCGTCGGCTGCCTTCCAGCGGACGGGGTAGTAGTCCTCGTTGTGTTGACGCTTGTTCATGTCCTAGGTACCCCTCGGTTGGACATCTAAATCGGGTAAGAACTCCGCCGCCGACCATTCTCCAACAGAACCAGTGGTGTTTGCGAAGTGAGCCGGGTACAGGTCGCGGAGTCTACTGAGTTGGCTGCCCAACACCCCCGATGCGATGACCCTTCGAGCCTTTTGCAGCCGAGGGGCGAGGATCTCTTGTACATCGATGGTCACGTTGGCGACGATCAGGTCGGGATCGTGCATGTCGAGCTCATTTATGTCGGCCAGACCGAGGTCGATGCGGTCGGCCGTCGACGTGAATTGTCCAACGCTGTTGAGTGCCACGTTGTGCTGGGCCGCCTCGATTGCGGCCGGGCTGTTGTCGATGGCTCGGGCCCTGACGCCGGCTCGAGCCGCGATGATTGCGAGGACCCCGGTACCGGTTCCGATGTCGACCATCGTCATCGCTTGAGCGAGGTGCGGGTCCATGAGTTGCAGGGCCAACTTTGTCGTTGGGTGTGCTCCGTGGCCAAAGGCTTCACCGGGATCGATCTGGATGTCGAAGAGCGGGTCGACATCTTCGGGTGGGGTGGTCCACGGAGTTCGAATGTGCCACCTGCCAACACGGGTAGGGGTAAAGCCGCCGCGTTGGCTGGCCGCCCAGTCGTGCTGAGCGCCTTCAGCTATGCCGATGCTGGTCATGAGCCTGGGATAGTCAGCCTGAGTCGCGGACATCGCAGCCTCGGCCGCGTCTCGATTGACAAAACCAGCCAGAAGGGAACCGTCCGGGGTCTGGGTTACTGCGGTAGCTCCATGTTCGAAGAGGGCGAGCGACAGAACGTCAAAAGCGATCGACGACGGGGTTTCGTCGGACCCAACAAGGTCGACAACTACCGCCGTCTCATCATCCACTAGAAATCAATTCTTTAGAAATACTCACCGAGTGAATTGTCTCGGGGCAATGATGGGGTGAAAGTACTTTCGGTCCATTATGGAATGCCACAGTGGAATGAAAGTACACCGGTCATCGACAGCCGGAACTAATTGAAAGGTCGATATGCAGTTTGGAATGGTAGGAATCGGACGTATGGGGGCAGGCCTCGTTCGTCGAGCAATGCGCGATGGCCACGAAGCTGTCGCCTATGACGTCAACACGGAACCGGTTGATGAGATAGCGAAAGAAGGCGCTGTTGGCGCCCATACCCTCGAAGATTTCGCGGCTGCGCTAAGCACACCGCGAGTCGCGTGGGTCATGGTGCCCGCCGCGTTCACTGGCGCAACGGTTGACAAGGTCGCCGATGTGTTCGAGTCAGGCGACATCATTATCGATGGTGGCAACTCGATGTGGCAGGACGACGTCGACAAGGCAGCGGAGCTCAAAGAGAAGGGCATCCACTACGTCGACATCGGCACCAGTGGTGGCGTGTACGGCCTCGAGCGCGGATTCTCGCTCATGGTCGGCGGTGAAGAGGACATCGTTGCGCACCTCGAGCCACTGCTCGACACGATCGCTCCAGGTATCGACTCCGCCGAGCGTACGCTCGACGATGACGGCCCGATTCGTCCAGGCGAAAAGGGATGGCTTCGTTGCGGACCGAACGGCGCAGGACACTTCGTCAAGATGGTGCACAACGGTATTGAGTACGGCATGATGGCCGCGGTCGCCGAGGGCCTTGGCATTCTCGAAGCCGCCGACGCTGGCACCGAAGTGCGCCAAGCTGACGCCGAGACCACCCCGCTGCGAAACCCCGAGTACTACCAGTACGACATGGACATTCCGGCTATCGCCGAGGTGTGGCGACGGGGCTCGGTCATCAGCTCATGGCTGGTCGACCTCACCGCGCATGCGCTAGCTGTAGATCCCAACCTCGACGCGTTCGCGGGCCGAGTGAGTGACTCGGGTGAAGGTCGTTGGACCGTGCAGGCCGCGATCGAACTCGGCGTTCCTGCCGGAACGATCACCTCGTCGCTTTCCGACCGATTCTCCTCGCGTGGCAACGCGGACTTCACGAACAAGATCGTCTCCGCGCAGCGCAAAGAGTTCGGCGGTCACCATGAGAAGAAGGACGACGAATGAGAGATGCAACGGCGTCAGCCGATGCGCTCCTCCTTTTCGGGGCAACGGGAGATCTGGCAAAGAAGAAGCTTTGGCCAGCGCTCTATCAGCTGTCGAAGGAGGGCCTGCTTGACATGCCGATCGTTGGGATCGCGCGTTCGGATTGGAACGACGAGCAGATGCGGGACCGTGCGCGCGAATCAGTGCGCACGGCATTTCATCACGAGGTTGACGAGGATGTCCTTGCCGCGATGGCGTCGCGCATTCGCTACGTGGCCGGTGACTACACCAACGAGGCCACGTGGCCTCTCGTGAAGGAACTAACCGGGGGAGCGAAACTACCGCTCTCGTTCTTGTCGATCCCACCGTTCTTGTTTGACGATGTGGTCAAGGGGCTTTCCAGCGTTGGTATGACCGACAGTGGCCGGGTCATCGTGGAAAAGCCCTTCGGGCGTGATCTCGCGAGCGCGATTGAACTCAACGACACCTTGTCGAAATACCTCAAGGAAGAGCAGGTTTTCCGCATCGATCATTTCTTGGGCAAAGAGCCGGTCCAGAACTTGCTTGTGTTCCGCTTTGCCAACTCGATGCTCGAGCCGATTTGGAATCGCAACCACATTTCTTCGGTCACGATCACGATGGCAGAGTCGTTTGGCATCGAAGGGCGTGGTTCGTTCTACGACGAGGTCGGCGCGATTCGCGATGTCGTGCAGAACCATCTCTTGCAGATGGTTGCTTTGCTCGCGATGGAACCGCCTGCAAGCAACGACCAGAAGTCGCTTCGCGACGAGAAGGTGAAGGTCCTCAAGGCAATGAAACGACTCGACCCCGAAAAGGCCGTTCGCGGCCAGGTCGAGGGCTACCTTGACGAGAAGGGTGTTGCTGAAGGTTCGATCACCGAAACCTTCGTTGCGCTCACCCTCGAGATCGAGTCGTGGCGTTGGGAAGGTGTGCCGTTTTACATTCGCGCTGGCAAGGCGTTGAAGGAGACGGTGACCGAGGCCATTATCGAGTTCAAGCAGCCACCGCGGATGCTCTTTTCAGAGGTCGGGATGTGTCCTGAGCCCAACCGCTTGAGGTTCGAGATGAAGCCTGACGACAACATCACGATGACCATGCAGGCCAAGGTGCCGGGCTTGGAGATGGTGAGTAACCCCGTTGATCTGAGCGTTGATTACGAGGCTGCGCTGGGCGGCGGTAGCCCCGATGCCTATGAGCGGTTGATCGCCGATGGTCTCATTGGTGATGAGCGCCTCTTCGCACGACAGGACGGCGTGGAAGCAGCGTGGCGAATCATTGAGCCATTGATCGAGTCGACCGCGGCACCGTTGCCATACGCGGCCGGAACGTGGGGACCGGACGAGGCTGACCGAGTCGCACCCTACGCCGCTGGTGCTAGGTGTGACTCAGACAAGTAGTAGGAAAGACAACTCGTCGTGAACGTGGAAGTACTCGCAGATTCCCAAGCGCTTGCGCAGCGTGCCGTTGACTTGTTGGTCGCGGCCGCTGCGTCGGCAATTGAGGAGCGCGGAAAGTTTGTGTGGGCCGTCTCTGGTGGATCCACCCCTCGACTTATGCTCGAGCTGCTAAGCGAGCGTGACGATCTTGACTGGTCGCGCACACACTTGTTCCAAGTCGATGAGCGGGTCGCCCCCGACGGCGATTCCGATCGCAACGCCACCATGCTCGACACCGCGTTGTTGACCGACTCGTTCCTCTCGCGCCACACGCCAGCTGGCATTCACCTGATGCCGGTCAACGCGGACGACCTCGATGCAGCAACTGTCGAGTACGGCTCACTGATTGACGCAACCACCGGCTCGCCGGCGGTGTTCGACGTGATCCAACTCGGGATGGGTGCCGATGGCCATACCGCATCGCTCATCCCCGGCGATCCCATCCTTGGTGTCGACGATAGGGATGTGGCGATGTCGGAGCTCTACCAGGGCCGCATTCGCATGAGTCTCACCTGGCCGGTCCTCGACCGGGCAAAGCAGTTGCTGTGGGTCATCGGTGGCGAGTCCAAGGTCGACGCCATGCGTCAGTTCCTCGACAACGACCCCGCTATCCCAGCAACGCTCCCAACCCAAGCACGCGCCACAGTCCTCATAGACGAAGCCGCCAACCCAAACTGAGATTTGTACGTAAAAACTGACCGTATAGGTCTCAAATTACGTACAAATCATGATGGGTCCGGGAGTCGTTGTGGGGCCGATAGCCTTCGCGGTAGTGAACGATGCATCTAGGACCGAGATCTTCGATGAGGCCGTAGCGGTACTTTCTACGTTCGGCTCCGGCATTGAAGCGGAGAACACCGACCCGTGGCTCACGTTGCCCAAGCATGTCGAGAATGGGCGACCGGTTGGGATCATGGCGATGAAGAACCTCGCGGCCGCCAGCCCGTGTGGGGTGAAGATTGGGCCGTACACGCGGCGCACGACCTTCTTGTGGGTTGCTCCGGTTTTGGCAATTGTCGAGCCCACCCAGTCGACCAGCGTGCGTCGGGCGAACATCTATCGTTTCCCGCCGGGCTTTGGGCCCGAGAGCTGCCAATCGGTAGAAGACCTTCCTAAGAGTCAAGGCATCATTCTCGAGTCAACCGATGGTTGGAAAGAGATTGAGGAGCTGTTTGAGGCGGTTGAAGGCGAATAGTTTCTGGCCGCTCAGCGATGAAAAATCAGTACTCTTTCGGGAAATCTAGAGAATCCGAAAGAAATCTCTCAAGGGATTGGCCGAAGTGTCCGTAGACACATACATCACTTCGCAAAGTTCTACATCGAAAGATGAAGAATGGAACGAAAATGATGTGCCCTCCAAACACAACTCAATAAGAACAAATGAGTTACCAAGCTCTAATGGAAACAGAAGAGCTATTTACGCAATTCAGATGTAATTAGAAGAGTTAAGTATGGACTTCAGAGACCTCGGTCGTAGAAGTTGAAATGCAAATGCGAAAGCAAATGCAAAATCAACATCTTCGATCGGGGTCTCTACTCTTTTTCGCACAATGCGCTGGTTTCCAGTTACGGGATAATCACCCGGGTGCGTTCGTCGAGGCCTTCGATTGCGACTAGGCGACCTGCTTGGCCGACGACCTCGACGGGGGTTGCTTCGATCGTGTCGCCCACGAGCACATCCGCGATGTATTCGCCGGTGTCGATTCTCCGGAGCGCTTCTGGCGGGAGGGTCAGCGCATCGGTGATCTCGCTCGTAGTCCACGACACCGTGGCGTCGATACCGTCGTTCTCGGGGACCCCTTCGGTCGTTTCAACATCGAGCAACAGGTCGAAGCCTTCATCGGTGCCCGATGTGGACCGCAGCGTTGCGGGAACTTCACCGACGCCGGGGAGGCGGACGAGGAGTTCCTCTGCCTGAAGCAGCCCCTCGGGGATCTCGGGGACGGATGCTTCGATCGCTCGTACTGACGACGTGTAGGAGAGAATCGGTTCACCGTCTTCGACGATCACGCCCTCGGTGGCCTGAACGTTCGTGATTCGAATCGGGCCCGCGATGAACCACAAGTCGCCGAGAGCGACGGTGCCGGTGACGGCCTGGCCGATGTCGGTCTGCCACGCCTGCACGGCCGTGGTGAGAGCGGCATCCCAAACCCCAGGTTCTGCAAAGTCCCCGTCAGCCCAACCGCCGTCGAGGAGGAACTGCTGGAGTTGCTGCACGTCGTCTCCGGACGTTGTGGCGTCGAGGGTGCGCCACGCGGCGACTTCGCCTAGGGCGGTGAAGACCGGGGTGGAATCGGTTTCGTAGAGAACCTCGCCGGGCGCGATGACTGTGCCTCGTCGCGGCAAGTCGGTGACGGTTCGCTGCCCTGGCGCTTCGGTCGTCTCGGTGACGGTCTCAATGATCGTCTCGATCACCGGTTCGGCGGGCTCGGCAGCGGCTGCAGGTTGACTGCCACGTCCGCCCCCAGCTTCGGGAGCAGCGGCGGATTGGGTGAGGACAGGGACTTCAACCTCGGTGGTGATCGTCACGATCACCGGATCTATTCGGTGTACGAGGTCGACGGCGTCTTGGTAGCGAAGCTCCCCTTCGAGTTGCGCAACGTCTGCGACGTTGGCCCGTTCGACCAACGCGGTGTTGAAGATCTCGGTGAGGTCCGATGGCAGGTCGCTACTCGTCTCGTCGCCGGTATCTGTGATGAGACTCCAGCCGACAATCGCGGCGATCGCGAGCGAGATGACCGTCACGGCAACAAAGAATTGGCCCCGGCTCATGTCGACCTCAACGCTTCGGTCGGCGCCAAGCGTGCAGCACGAATAGCGGGGTAGAGGCCAGCGATTGCGCCGATGAGGATTGCTGCGACGAACCCGCCGATGAGTGCCTCCGGCGGGATGACGATTCGCCAGCCTTGACGGGTAGCCCAGGCCGCGGTCACTGCTGCGCCGAGGGCCACACCCGCGATGCCACCGAGGGCCGATAGCAGGAGGGCTTCGAGCAGGAACTGGCGACGGATATGGGCTTGGGTGGCGCCGAGTGCTCGGCGAAGACCGATCTCGTTGCGCCGTTCGATCACGGCGATCACCATGACATTGGCGATACCAATGCCTCCGACGAGTAGCGCGACCGCTCCGAGGCCGAGGAAGAGATTGTCGAAGGTCGACTCAGCAGCCTCTTGCGCCTCCAGGGCGTCGCTTGGCCTGGTGACCTCGACCTCTTCGGGACTCGCGGGGTCCGCGGTGTTGGGGATTACTCCGATGACGTCATCGATGAAGCCCTCGTCGGATCGCACGTAGATCGTTTCTGGGTTCGGTGGCGTCTCAAACAACTGGTTCGCCACTTCGAAACCGATGAAGGCGGTTCGATCGAGGTCTTCGAACAGGGCGGTATCGACGTCGTCGGATTGATCGTCGAAGGATTCCAAGATCCCGACCACCGCAAACCACTCCCCACCGATCAGCACCTGGGTACCGTTTAGGCTCCGGACGCCCAGACGTTCGGCTGCGACCGAACCGAGCACCGTGCTGGGAACTTGGGAGAGGGTGTCGTCGAGGAACCGGCCCGATCGAACGGTCCCGTTGAGGGCGTCGACCAAGTTCGGTTCGGCGGTGCGCACGGCCAGCCCGCCGGTCTGGTTCGGGTTGACGAGGTCGTTCAAGAGCACAGAGACATCTACGGCGCCGACGGCTGATACCGACTGGATTGGGCCCACCCGAGATAGCGCGGGCACAGCGGTTTCGGGGAGGGTGGCGTCGCCACCGCCGAATCCCGCTCCGGCGTTGACCTGCAACAAGTTCGTGCCGAGGGCGGCGATGCGATCGTCGAGTGCCGCACTACCTGATTGGCTCAGCCCGAGTACGGCGACCATTGCGCCGATACCGATCGTGATTCCGAGAGCCGAAAGCACGGTGCGCAGCTTGCGCGACCCAAGGCCCGACGCAGCGGTGGCGAAGACGTCCGAGATGCGAAACGTGCTCGACTTTGGGAGCGGGCGCACCTCGCTCATTGGAACACCGCGCTGTCGTACTCGATGCTTCCATCGAGGAAGCGCACCTGACGGGGGAGTGAGTCGGCGAGTTCGTTGTCATGTGTGACGACCACGATCGTCGAGCCGTCTTGGTGAAGCTCGTGAAGCAACTCTTGAATCGACTCGCTGGTCTTGGAGTCGAGGTTTCCCGTCGGCTCGTCGGCGAGGACTAAGGCCGGTTGGGCGACAAGGGCTCGAGCGATGGCCACGCGCTGGCGCTCACCACCGGAAAGTTCGTTGGGACGATGGTCGAGTCGATGTCCGAGACCAACACGCTCGAGCGTTTCGACCGCGGCGGCGCGACGTTGTCTAGAGGATTGGCCGCTATAGAGCAGTCCGGTCGCAACGTTGTCAAGCGCATTCTCGCCGTCGAGGAGGAAGAACTGCTGGAATACGAAGCCGACGAGCGAGCTACGCACGGCGGACAGTTTGCGATCCGACAGGGCAGATACCTCGTGACCGTCGATGAAGACCGAACCCTCGGTGGGTCGATCGAGGGTACCCATGACATGCAGCATCGTGGACTTGCCCGAACCTGAAGGCCCGACGATTGCGGTGAGTTCGCCAGGTTGCACCCGGAGACTGACACCGTTCAGCGCGCGCACCGGTGGGGTTCCCGGATACTCCTTGACCACACCGACCATTTCGAGCGCGGGTGTAGAGGTTGCGGGCGACGGACCGCTTGGCTCGGTCGCCGGGATGTCGGTCATGTGGGGACGACCACCGACTCGCCTGCATCGATGGAGCCGTCTGCGATTTCGACCCAGCCGTCGTCGAACGCGCCGAGTTCGACACCTACAAGGCCCCGTCCGTCGACTTCGACTGCATGCCCACCTTCGGAGAGCGCTATGAGTGCGCTTGCCGGAACGAGCACGGCACCGTCGGTGCGATCGGTCTCGACTCGAATCGTTACCGGTCCCGCGGTGAAGATCGACTCGATGGGCTCATTTGGTTGGACCGTCACGTCGATCACGGTCACGGTGTTGTTCCCGTTCTGGATGGCTCGGGCAACGTCGCTGAGGTCGGTGACCGATGCGTCGACAACCTGTCCGTCGGGCAGCTCGACAGCGAGGGGGCGACCGACTTCAAAGTTCGACGCCTCGTCTACGTCGACTGCCAACTGGATCGAGCCAAGGTCGGCTTCCCATTGATACACCGGGCGACCAACGACCGCGAGGGAACCGTCTTCGATGAAGACTTCGGTGACGAGGGCGCCGGCCGGTACCTCGTCGGTGGCGATCTCGTCGCCGACGTTCACGTCGAAGGGGAAGGTCGGCGCGTCCTCTTCATTCGGCGCACCAATGAAGCCGCTTTCGGCCAGGGTTACCGTCCCAAGTATCTGTTGGCCGGCGTTCACTTGCGAACCAACCGGGGTGCGCGACGTAACCTCGCTCGGTCCGGAGATGAAGGCGATCTGGCCAGCGTCTACCGTGCCATCGGGAATGGCGATGCCTAGGTCTTGTTCCCACGCGAGGATGAGTGAGGCTGTCGCCGACGTGAACGTGTCGTCCACTGTGACGGCGCCGTCTGGGTCGAAGCCGAGGGCGACGAGGTTCTCTTCGAGTTGGCGAATGTCAGCACCGGGTTGCGCCTCGATGTTGATCGTCCGGAACTGGGGGACTGTTCCATACAGCGCCACGACCGGAGTGCCGTCGATCTCGGCGACAACGTCACCGGCGCGGATCGTGTCGCCCTCAGAAACGGTGCGGGTGAGCGTGCCTCGACCCGACGCGCTGACCGTTGACACCGGACCCGGCTGCAAGGTGCCAGCCCACTCATCGAAGCGTTCGAGGTCTCGTTGTTCGGCGGTTACGAGGGTCGTAGCGACCTCCGCATTCTCGGTCTCGTCGTCTCCGGCATCGTTACTGTTGATGAGGAACAAGCCTCCGGCGCCAACGATGATGCCGACAATCAAGCCCAGTAGGGCAACGGGCCATCGCGAACCACTCATACGTTCAGGGATTCCGGATTAGGTGTCGGTCGTGTCGGCGTTGCCGCCGCCAGCTCCACCGCCGCCACCGGCCCCACCGCGACCTCCGCCGCCAGCTCCTCCGCCGAAGCCAGCGAATGCCTCTTCGAGGACAGGTTCACACGCGTCGAGCGCTGCGGTAACCGCTGGGTCTTCAAGGTCGAGGTCGAGGAATTGGGCGATTCGGTTCGCCGGGTTGAAACCAGCGCCACCGTTGCCTTGTGCGCGGCCCGCACCGTCGCCGTTGCCGCCCCCACCATCGCCGCCGGCTCCACCGCCACCGTTGCCAGCACCGCCCGCGCCCGGCGCGCCGCCGAATTCGATATCGCCTACGTCGAGCCCTTCGTCCCGGAGACACTGGGTGTAGAGAAGAAGGTTCTCTTGGACTCCGGCGCGAGCGTCGCCGTTGCGGGCACCGGCACCGAAATTGTCAGCGCCGACGTTGTCACGACAGGTTGCTGCGGTGGTTTGGAATTCTTCGGATTGGAAGTCGATGTTTGCGTTCTGGAACGCTGCGCGAAGGTTGGGCTGACCGTTTGCGCCGATCTCGGGGTCGGGGAAGTCGGCGAAGCCGTTGTCACGCATACATTGCGAGAAGGCCAAGGCTGCCTCTTCGGCGGTGACATCACCGGTAGCGGCATCTTCGACGGCATCGTTTGCCAGTTCCTCGGCGCTCACTGCCGCTTCATCTAGGTCGGTCGCACTGGCGACCCCGGTCGTGGCGGGATCGTCGCCTCCACCACACGCGGTGAGGAATAACGCGGTCGCAAACAAAAACCCGGGCACAATTCGAGAAGACATATAGCCATAGTGTCGGCAGCTATGAGGCAAGGCGCTGACCGAAGCCTGAAAACTTGTTAAAGGTTGTCAACGCTGCCGGTTCGAAGAAATGGCTCGACGGTCACCCTGTAGGCGGCTCGAACCAATGTCCGCACGTTGCCCAGCCGCATCGCCTGCGACCACGCCGTCAATGTTGGTGACCGACGTTCGCAGCGTGGAGGTATTGGGAAACCGCTCCTTGAGCGCGTCGTCGACGGCGTCGGCCCGGCTTGCGAGTACGGGTAGCAAGGCCGCGCCGTGGCTAACCGCTGCGCCGTCTCGCACCGCCTCGGTGGCCTCGGCCAAGCGGTCGCCGACACGCCAAGCGAACTGGTACAGAAACGATCGCCGGAACGACTTGGTGCGATTCTCTCCCCACTCATTGATCTGCATGCCGTGGTTGAGCATCTCGTTGACGGCTTGCACCAGCAACGACGTAAACAGCAATTCGACGGCGTCCAGGTCGGACTTATAACCGATCACCGTGGCGAGCTTGCCCTTGGACGAGTCGAACGAACCCGCTTCGATGCGCTGCATGGCTTCGTCGAGGTCGACCCCGAGGATCGCCCGACAGTTATTCGCCCGGGCGACGCCGCTCAACAGTAGGTACTTCTCTTTGGGGTAAGGACGGGCGATATCGATGATGCGTGTGATGATCTCGCCCCGACCCTCACGCTCTTCTAGAAGGGCCATGTCGATCGCGTGGGTGGCGATCAACTCCTGGGCCTTGGCTGTGTAGATGGCCGCTTCGTCGGGATAGTCGGTCGATTCCGCCTTCGCGAGCAGGGCACGGATCTTGTCGTAGATGCGCTCGTTTGTATTCATGGGATCAGCCTCGCGCACCCGTATGACAGTCTGGGGGAATGCGACCGATGATCCCCGAAGAAACCACGAACTTTCTCCTCGACGGGACCCGCACGGGCAAGCTCGCCTGGGTATCGCAGACCGGCGCGCCCCATGTTGCCCCGATCTGGTTCATCCTCGATGGCGACGACATCATCTTCAACACTCACGAGGACAGCGGTAAGGCCAAGGCACTCAAGCGGGAAGGTCGAGCGAGTCTGGTGGTCGACCTTGAAGAGCCGCCTTATGCGTTCGTCAAGATCGATGGCACCGTCAGCTTCGAAGACGACCCCGTTCGGGTGAAGGCGGTCGCCACCGAGATCGGCGGCCGCTACATGGGCGCGGACCGTGCCGACGAGTTCGGCGCCCGCAACGGCGTACCCGGCGAACTCGTCGTGCGACTCACTCCGACCGAAATCACCGCCCTAGACGACCTCTCCGGCTAGTAGGGGTCTGGGTGGGTTCAAGGGGTGACGGCTACGTGTAGGTAGCTGGGTGTCCACCGGTCGGAGCGTGTCGGCGAGCAGAGTGCTCGTTGGACCCCTTTGGCCGCGCGAAGCCTTCGGCGGTCGACTGGCGGCTACCGTTGAAGCATGAATTTGGTGACGACCGGTAACGCCGCAATCAGCCTTACGACCTGCATGGTCGGTCTGCTGTTGTTTTTACCGCGCACCAATGTGCGGGCCGCCGTCACCTACGCGATCACGATGATGCGGCGCCCGGTCGGCAGCGGTCGCCCCGCGGTGCCGACCTTCGAAGAACCCGAGCCTCTACTCGTCCAGGACGCCGAACCGGTTCGAGAACTCGTCGACGCGTAAATGAATGGGGTCTGCCCCGTTCGTCACTTACAACCGCGGGATTTTCCAGCTTTGGGATTCTTCTGGCGCACCCGCTATGTCTAGGCGCGGGCCGTCGGAGGCGTTCGTGAGCGCGCCGGTGTGGGGCTCCCACATGTTGATCACTCGGAAGCGGAAGTTGCCCAGCCGTTCGAGCCGCCACATCTGGCTAGGCCAGTTGACGTTGAGTGACTGAAGCGCGATCTGGTCGGTGGGTTCGAAGTTGCTGCCGCCCGTCGGGTTCCCGACGCGGGTGAGGTAGTCGTAGTCGCCGTTCTCGTCTGGCCACGCGGAGCGGATGCGGAACACATTGTCGTCGACCGGTTCGAAGGTCCACTGCAAGGCGAGCCAGTCTTCGCGGGCGGGCGTGAGCTCACCGACAAAGGTTCCATCGCCCGGCACCTCGTTTGACGTAGTCGCTGCACCCCTGCCGAAGAACAACTCGTCGGCTCCGCTCTCTACCTGCAATCGGCGAGTGTCGGCTCGACGGATCGGGTTGTCGAGGTGATCCTCGAACGCTTCGATCATGCCGCGGTAGCCGGCCTTGGGTCGCAGTGCCTCGCCGATGGACGGCTCGTTGAAGATTGCCGGGTAGGCGTAGAGTCCCTGAGGCACCGGGCCGCCAGCGTCCCGAGCAGGATGCAGCCACGATCGCTCATCGGCGAAGTCCCACAACAGCAGTGACTTCACCGCGGGTTGCTCGAGCGCGATGCGGGTGACCTCTTCGAAGATCGCGCGTTGCAGGAGGCGCTCGTCCCGGGTGAGGGCTTCGTTGCCCGAGGGTCGGTTCACGATCTCGACATCCACTTCGGTGATGTAGAGGTCGAAGCCGGCGTCGGCGAAGCGTTGCAGGTTCTGGCGAATGCTCCAGAAGTCGGGGTCGGTGCCGAGGTGAAACTGGAATCCAACACCGTCGATGGGCACGCCTCGGTCTCGCATGGCGATGACCTCGGCCAAGATGTTGTCTGCCTTCGCGGTGAGTTCCTCGGCGCCGTAGTCGTTCAGGATGAGCTTCGCGTTGGGGTCGGCCTCTCGTGCCCAGCGGAACACGTCGTCGTAGTTGCCGTTGAACACGTCGTACTCGAGGTAGCTCGTGCGGAGTCCTCGGCTGTCGACCTGTGGGTCACCGGGGTCGGCGAACAGCTCGTTGACAACATCCCAAACCCAAACGTCACCTGCGGTAGATCCGGCGACGGTCCGCACGTAGTTCTCGAGCACCTCTCGGTGTCCGCTTTCGAGATCGGTGTACCAATCGAGCCGTTGATTCACCAAGGGGTAGAGGAGCGGATGGCCGTGGACTCGAAGATCTCGCTCGCCAGCCCATTCGACGACCTGCTCAAGGGGTTCGGTGTCGATTTGGTCGGGAGCTGGGTGAACACCGAACGGCATGTATGCCGTTGCGGTGATGGCGTCGAACTCGGTGGCCGCGGTTTGGGCGTACAGCCCGTCGTCCCAACCGGGGTCATAGCTATGCAGCACCCCGCCAACAGCGAGGCGATCGGGCGCCCGGTCGGCGAGACCAACGTCGGCGGCGCCAGCCGATGCGGAGAAGGCCGCTGCGAGTAGGCCTGCGACAACGGTCGTAACTACCAGTACCCGTGGTGCTCGGTGTGCCTTGGCGTTCATCAAAGTCTCGTCCTAAAGATCGTGATCATGCCGCCCGGCAAAGGTTGAGCATAGTCGCAGCAATGCCGCGTGTTTATTCGTAGGTGCAGAGGTAGGCAGTGTCGCGTTCGACCTTCACTTGGAACTTCTCGTCGGCAGCGACCTCGAAGCTTGCGCCTGCTTCGTAGGCGGTGAAGTCGTCGGATCCGGGCAACGAGACGACGAGCTCGCCAGCGATAACGGTCATTACTTCGTTCTGGCTGGTACCGAACTCGTACTCTCCGGGGGCCATCACCCCAATCGAGGAGGCCAGCTCCTCTCCTTGGAAGCCCACGGACTTTACGTTGCCATCGAAGTACTCATTTACGTTCAACATGGCGTTCTTCCTAGCAGGAGTTTGTCCACTATCGATCGCTAGACGTTCGCATTTTGACCCGGATGTACTCACCCTTGACCGCAATCGACTGACGCTTCTTAACGCGCGCGAAAGAGGTTGTGAACCACCGTCCTTTGCGTTGCTCACAGACGCGACCGGAAAATACCTTCACAAGAGTTCATTGGCATGTAGCTCAGTGATCCAGCGGACAATGCAAAGCCACCGCGTTGTCCGCCACAGGCACATGGCGTCCCGCAACTGGTCCTGCGGGGCGCCGTCTGCCCGTCTCGACGGCGACCTCATTAGCTCCGCGGAAGACTCGACCTGGGTGGGTGAACTTGGTGTAAGAACCTGGCGGTCCACCTAGGTTTAGCCACGGCTCTTTTCCTAATGTGAGCCGCTATGGGTTCTTCACGGCGATATCGGGTTCTCTTCCTATTGATGGCATTGGTGCTGGCTGCCTGCTCGGGCGGCTCTGATTCAGCGAACCCCGAGGCTGAGGCTGCCATTGCCGCTGGTGAGGAGCTGGCAGTGAACAGTGCGAGTGCTCCCCTTACTCAAGGTCAGCTCATGAATCTGGCTGCGGCTCTGGCGGTGGGCACAGACTTCGATGGCGAGCCCGTTGTGGTTAATGACGACCGGCTGCGAACGCTCGCCACAATGCATATCCGCAGTACTGCGCTCGTCGACTTTCTCTTGGAGCAGGAGGACGAGACCTTCCAACTGGCCTCGCTTGCAGATCCTGCGATCAACAGCATTAACGAGGCGATAGCGGCCGGCGAGATCAACCCGCTGGAGCCGGACTCGGTCGAGTTCGCAGCGCTCGTAAACATTGTGCTTTCCGACCAAGGATCTAATCCGTTGCGAGCCGAGAGAGACCCAGCTACGGGCGAGTCGGTGGTTGCCACAAACCCATTCACGAACTCGTTCGTGTTCGACCCCAACCTGGCGCGGAACTTCCAAACGGTACAGCCCGGCTTTCTCTCGTCATTCGACGAACCCTTTCGTGACTTCACGGTTGGGGTAGAGGTCGCCGCCGACCTCGGCGTGTGGAACCCGGAGACCTTCGCTATCGATGCACCGGGATAAGGTCACCACGAGTCAAATTTGCCGCTAGTTGACCGTCTTTGATCACGACGTGACCGTTATAGACTTCTAGATCTTAAGGGCGTGTAAACATGTCATGGATTGCCTTAAAGAAGATTGACCCACCCTCAATTGGCGAATAGGTTCACTTTTGCGAACGGCCCAATGGAGGGTGGGTCAACGTAACCAAACAACACAACATGGTGCGTGCTGGATACTTTTGCATCATCCATTATGCCAGAAATCGGCTCTGAAGAAAAGGCCCTATAAGGGTCTGTAATATCTTGCTAAGATCGGGTTTGGTTTCTTGTAGCGGGTTTTCCTCGCTCACACGTGCTTGATATGGTGGCTACCGCTGCTTTTCGCGCCCTGTTTTGATGTTTTACGTTGTGCTATCTCCCGGGCTGCTCGCTTTTCAGTCGCTTCAACACTGAAGCGCTGCAAGCAAAGGGAGAGTTAGATGAAATTACGTAAGCGAAAGGGGATGCTGCTATTTGCTATAGCCAGCCTCCTCCTCGCATCGTTTGGCGGCACAGCCACCGCCCAAGATGCGGATGGGCAAGGTGACGACGATGTACGTCCGTCGCCTCCATCAATTGGTGCTGATATTCCCGTGACCTACTTCGGTCCTCCACCGTCTTCGGTGGAGCCCGAGCTCATTGGTGATCTTCAGCTGCTTCTTTCGGGTGTCCTTGATGAGGACGCCGGAACGATCGAACTGCCGCTGTATTACGGCCGCATCGCCGAAACCGGTGAGAGCGTCTACTACATCGTCACCGACACCACCGACGGCGATACCGCTGCAGCGCTTGGTCTCAACCATTCGCCAAAGCTCACCTTCGCTGACGATGGTCGTGCGGTGCGCGACGCGGAATACGACCGCGACGGCATCTTGACCTTCCAGGGCGGCGGCGTTGACTTCTCGCCTGAGCTAAGCATCACGCCGGGAAGCCCTAACGCCTTCCCACCGGCGGACTTCAGCCCCGGCGCAGTCGGCGATGAGCTCTACACCCCACTCGTGAAGATCACTAACGCAGGTGACCACGTCTACAACGCGCCAACCATGGCATTCGACGTAACCCCTGACCAGATTGACTTCTGCGAAGGCGGCGTAGACCACAGCCTCGTCCACGACTCTGTCGTAGCGATCTGCCCTGGCGATGAGCCAGACGAGCCCGGCACGGTAACGGTTGAGTTGGAAGCTGGATTCAGCTTCGCTCGTCCAGTGCTGTACATGTCGACCGACACCAACCACCCACTTCCTGCAGCCCTTGAAGGTGCGATCTTCGCTCCTGGTCTGCTCGACATCCAGGTAGGTAGTGACGACTCGCTGTTCAGCCCAGTAGAGCGCATCTTTGGTTGGTCCAATGGCCCAACCAACTTCGAAGACGGCACCGCTAACCCGCAGCGTCAAGGTTTTGAGAGCGCAGTTCGCGGCGAGGGCGGCCCCCTCAACGTGCTCGGCGGTATCCCAACCATCGCTACCGACTACAGCCCACTTTGGGATCTGAACGTCGGCGAGTGGACCGCTGAGGCGCTCGAGCGTGGATACGACCAACGACTTACAGAAGAGTTCCAGATCCTCGGATACGTGGAACGCGGCTGGCTCACCGGCCCCGGAGGAACCCCCTATGGCTCATCCGGCTTCATCATCAACTGCCCAATCGTCCACCGGTTCCTGTAACCGCGAAAGATAAGGAGGACAAATAATGAAAATGATGAACAAAAAACTCTTGCCAGTATTTCTATTGCTGGCCATGGTCGCTGCTGCATGCGGCATCGCTGCAGCACAAGAACCCAGTAACCCAACTCCCGTACCCGAAGAGGTTGAGGAAGTAGAAGTTGAAGCAGCAGCAGAAGAAGCTGACGGCCCGATCGTGGTCGAAGGCGTCGAACTGCCACCAACCGCCGGAGGTGAAAGCGCTGCGGCTATCGCAGCCGAAACCGCCGATGAGACCCGTGCACTCACCGGAGTCGAGGTTAACGATCCCAACGAGTTGGAGGAGATCGAAGACGAAGATGACGTTCGACCTTCACCTCCATCGATTGGCGCTGACGTTCCCGTCACGTACTTTGGTCCGCCGCCGACTTCGGTCAACGAGAACCTCGTTGGTCCGCTTCAGCTGCTGACCGCAGGAACGCTCGACGAGGACGAGAGCACCATTACGTTGCCGCTCTACCAAGGCCGTCTCGCATCGAACGGTCCAAACTCTGGGCGCAACATTTGGTACATCGTCACCGACACGTCCGATGAGGGCAACGCGGATGCGCTTGGTTTGAACTTCTCTCCGAAGCTCAACTACAGCAACCTTCCGCCGGAGCAAACCGACTTCTTCTTGAGCACGAGCGTCCGTCGTTCATTCTTCGACCGTGATGGAGTCCTCGTATTCCAAAGCGGATTCGTCGACTTTGCACCGGATTTGAGCGTTTCGCCTGGAAGCACCGACGCAAGCGGAACCAACAACCTGCTTGACAGCCTGGACTTCACCCCAGGTGCTGTCGGCACTGACGTTGGCGACGCCGACGGCTTCTACAGCCCGTTGACGTTGATCTCCAACGCCGGTGGTCACACCTACAACGCGCCAGCGGTGTCGAATGCATCTCTGACGACGCTGCAGGGAATGTGCGGTGGCGACATCGACTACGACTTCGTTCACGACTCCGTCGTGTCGATTTGCCCAGGCGACGAGGCCGGCGAGCCCGGCACCGTCACCTTGGAGCTGGTTCCAGGATTCAGCTTCGGTCGTCCGGTGCTGTACCTCTCGATGGACACCAACGCACCAATCGCTGCTGCTCTTGAGGAAGCTGTTTACGCTCCTGCGTTGAACAACATCCCAGTTGGCCGCGACGACTCGTTGTTCAGCTCCGTCGAGCGAATCTTCGGATTCACCAACGGTCCAACCAACGCCGCTGATGGCACCATCAACCCAGGCCGCCAAGGCTTCAACAGCGCCATCCTCGGCGAGGGCGAACCCCTCAACGTGCTTGGTGGTATCCCAACCATCGCCACCGACTACAGCCCACTTTGGGACCTGAACCTCGGTGAGTGGACACAAGAAGCAATTGATCGTGGCGTTCCGAGTCGCGCGACTGAGGAATTCCAGATCCTCGGTTTCGTCGAAGACGGATGGCTCACTGGTCCCGGCGGTGCCCCATATGGCTCCACCGGCATCATCATCAATTGCCCAATCGTGCACCGTTTCCTATAGCGGTCACTTACTAACGAACCGTTGGTACTCGCGGTTCGAATAAGGCATGCGGCGCCCCGTGATTCTTCGTTACACGGGGCGTCGCTACGCCAGTTTTATTCTTTGCACGGAAAGACCGGCCGTTAGCCATGCAACTTAAAATTCAATCGTTCTGGCTTCTGTTCTGGCTAGCGGTGTTCTTGGGAGCAACACTGCTCACCATTGGTATTGCCTCAGGTCAAGAACTCGATTTCGATGCAGACGACAATGTCGCCGACGACGCGCCGACCTTGGACCCGTTCGTGGTCTACGAATGGGCGGCTAGCGGATCGTCGTGTGGCCTATCCCCCGAATTGCTCTCGGCGGTAGGGCACGCCGCCTCCTATCACGGAAACATCGACGGGCACAGTTACGACGCGAACGGCAGGCTGACACCGGCACTGTACGGCGAGCGGGGCGACGGCAGTCGGGCGAACCTCGCGACCCTCTTCGACACCGACTTCGGTGCGATCGACGATGACGAATTCTGGGACCGACCGGTTGGCCCCTTCCAGTTGCTCCCGATCTCGTGGCGTCTGTACGGATCGGACGCGAACCTCGACGGTGTCGAAGATCCGCACAACCTTTGGGATGCATCTGCGGCCGCCGCCAGTTTCTTGTGTGCGATGGGTGCAGGCCTCCCCGACAACGAGGCGATTGCGGTGCGTAACTACACGGGGAGCGACGCACTCGCTAAACGGGTCCTAGACCTCTACACCGAAATTCTCGCTGACAGTCCATTTGTTGCGGACATGTCGAAAGAAGACGACGCCGAGGGCAAAGAAGACATCGCCGAGGTCGAAGAGCCCCTCGATCCGTTCGACCATCTATTCGTCAATCTCGACGCCGACGATGACGATTCACCCGAACTCCTAGGCGACTGGAATGGCGATGGAGTTGAAACCTCTGCAGTCTTCGAACTCACAGGAAGTTCCTTTATGTGGATGTCGCCAATTGCCGTGGCGATACCGCTCGATGAAGACGGCCGTCCTTACGGGGCGCAGGTCCGAGTCGAGGTCTCCCGAGGTGCCGAGGCGCTCGTCGGCGATTGGAACGACGATGGCTATGACTCGATCGCCATCCGCCACCCGTTGAACGATGAGGTCGATGTGGTCGAGTTCTATGACCGGTTCGGGAGCATCGAAGGCAGCGTTGTGGTAGTCGGAACCGACGACGGCATCGACGAGATATGGAACGCAATCGAACCGCCCGAACTGACGCTGTTCGGGATCCCCGATAGCGAGGAACCGGTCGAGGAAGTCGAGGACGCCGAAGGAGTGCAAGATCTCGGCCAGACCGAATTGATTCCCGAGTCGCTAACGGCTGCGAACGGTCAAGACATCGAACTTATTCGGGTGGAGGGCATCTTGGTGAACGTCCTGATCGCCGACGCGCTCGAGGAGATGCTTCAGGATGCTCGCGAAGATGGCGTAGAGCTAGACGGTTGGGGTTGGCGTAGCAATGAGCGCCAGATCGAGTTGCGCATCCAGAACTGTGAAGACCCATGGGAGACGCCGTCGTCGGAGTGCAGTCCGCCGACCGCACGTCCGGGTCATTCTCGTCATGAGCTTGGTCTTGCGATCGATTTCCACATCGAAGGTCGTGTGATCACTCGCCTCGACCCCGCGTTCGTGTGGCTCGAACAGCACGCCGGGATCTACGGCCTGTTCAACCTGCCGTCAGAGCCATGGCACTGGTCGGTCGACGGCCGTTAGTCATTCTTGGCCAAACGCGGACGCGAGTTCTAGGGTCGCGTTCATGACAGGAAACCAGCTCCCTCCTTTCATCGATGTCGATGCGCTTCGCGACATGCTCAATGCGGTCGGATCTGACCTAGTCGTCTGCGACTGTCGGTCATATCTCGACGACCGGGAGGGGATCGACGCGTATCGTGCTGGCCACATTCCTGGCGCTCGACACATCGATCTCGAGACGGTGGTCTCGGGGCCGGTCGAGGTCGGCACCGGCAAAGGTCGTCATCCACTGCCCGATCCTTCTGCGTTCGCGGACGCTCTTGGGCGAGCGGGCATCAGTGAAGACACGACGGTTGTGGCCTATGACGATGTGGGTGGCGCGATCGCGGCGCGGTTCGTGTGGATGCTCCGCATCCTGGGGCAACCGGCCGCGGTACTCGACGGGGGAATCGCGGCCTGGGACGAGCCACTCGAATCCGACGATCCGACCTTCGATGGGGTAACGACTCCGGCGCGACCGTTCCCACCTGACGCTCTCGCTACCGCCGATGACGTCGCCGCGGTGATCGAAGCCCGGGGACTGGTCGTCGACAGCCGAGGCGCCGATCGTTACGAGGGCAGGACCGAACCGATCGACCCCATCGCCGGGCACATCCCCGGTGCGATCAACCTTCCATTCGCGGAGAACCTCGAAGACGGATCGCTCGTGTCGATCCAGGAACTGACCAGTCGTTTCAGGGAAGAAGAGGTCGACGCCGACACCATCTTCTACTGCGGATCCGGGGTCACCGCGTGTCACAACCTGCTCGCAGCGGAACTCGCCGGGCTCGGCAAGGCCAAGCTCTATGTCGGCAGTTGGAGCGGCTGGCTCGACCGCGATGACCCGCAGATCGAGACCGCTACCGGGGGCGTCGGGTGACGATGCGAGAGTCGAGATCGATCCGCATCTCGAGCTGCGTTTCTTGATCGAGCATCCACAACACGCGACCGTTGGGGCTGATGCGCGGGTTCTTGAAGTCATCTGACACGTCGAGAACCGTCAACAGCCCGGTCGTTGTGTTTACGATCTCAACCACCAGTTCACCGTCGGTCCGGACGAAGAAGTTGGATTGCTCAACAGCCACATCGTCGGGAATTGGCGGCGCCAATTCGGGGGACACAAAGAACGGGCCGTTGATGGTGGCTGGCCGCTCTTGGCAGGCAATGTCACTGACCTCGCCGTTAGCCCGAACCCGTACGAAGTAGTCGTCGTTGGGTTCGAACCGTGTCGTTTCGGTGAACTGGATAGGTGAGATCGAGACGAAGCGTGTGCTGACCGTGGCTTCAGTCGCTCCTGCGACTCTGGCGATCCACCCGGACTGAACGCTGCGGAGCTGCGGGCGAGTGTCTGTGAGACCGAAGAACGAAAGTTGGTTTCGTCTGTCGTCATTCACACCGTTGATCTCGGAAATGCACGCAGGCCCAGTGAAGGGAAGTTCCTGAATGGGGAGGGTCTGCAGGCAGGTGAGCGTGAAGCGGGGAGTCCGATCGGTTGGCACGACGATGACACGCCAGTCCCGGCTGAACGGTTGGGCTGGCTTTGTCCACTCTGTTGACGATCCATCGATGGTCGTCACCCAGGTGCTTGTGGCTTCGGTTCCACGCCTAATGATGATGCGCTTCGCTGGTGGTAGGTCCTTGAAGATGAGCTGATCAAAGGTGGATCCACACACTGGCTGGTCGGCTTGTTGGGCGCTTGCCGCCACAGTTCCGGTGGTAAGTAACGCCGCGACGAGCGCTATCACCACCGCTATACGAGTGATTCGATTCGCCGTTTTGTCCACCATTGATCCACAACCTCACGCTTCGCTGTATTACCAATGTATCTTGTTTTCTCAAAGTGGTCGAGTGAGAATTATTCGTGGAATCCAGGACGCCCCTCAGTTGCCCAAAACGAACGGTGCTCCCGTCGACGAGCGTCGACGGGAGCAATTTCGGTAACCCGAGAGCGGTTAGGCCCTCACGTTCCCTTGTAGTTGAGGATGGTTTCCAGACGGTGCTCGATTTTCACGAGATCCTTCTGGTTATCCATGACGTCGGTGATGTCCTTGTAGGCATCGGGGTGTTCGTCGACTGCTGGCAGGAGGGCTGGCTTTCCCTCGTACTCGCGGAGTTCCTTGTTCTGTCTGTCCAGGTAGGCAACGAACTCGGCTGGAGGTTCGAGCTGATGTGGTCAGATTTTGACCACACACAGTAGTTTCGCGGTCGGTGCGACAAGGTTCGTGTTAAACACAGGAGAAGCGCAAGGTGCGGATTAGGCGAGAGGTTTGGGCGGCAAACATGCGGTCGTTGAAAACGGGTCTACGGTCACTTGGGTTTGGCTTTTTTGCATCCCTACTCGTGGCGTCGGTGCTCGCGGCGCCGGCTGGTGGACAGGCTGGCGCGACGTGCGATGGCGAGACGGCGACGATCGTAGGAACCGATGGCGACGACGTCCTCACAGGCACCCCAGGCCCCGACGTGATCGCCGGGTTGGGCGGCAATGACCGCATCGACGGTCTTGACGGCGACGATCTGATTTGCGGCGATGATGGCAACGACACGATTCGGGCCGGACGCGGTGAGGACACCGTCCTCGGCGGCGCTGGAAACGATGTGATCCGCGGTCAGCAGAGTGCCGATTTGCTCGACGGCGGAGAAGGCAACGACACCGTTCGCGGCAACAACGGAGCCGACACGATTTATGGCCGGACGGGCAACGACACGCTGCTCGGCGGCAAGGGCCAGGACGAGATCCGCGGTGGCACAGGCTTTGATGACATCGGCGGCGGTAACCACGACGACACGATCTTCGGCGGCGCCGACGACGACATCATCCGCGGCGGCAACGCAGCGGACACCATCGATGGAGGTGCGGGCATCGACAACATTCGTGGTGGCATCGGCGTGGATCAGATCTTCAGCGGTGGCACCAGCGGCGACGAGATCAACACCGGCGACGGAAACGACTTCATCGACGGTGTCCCCGAAGGCGACGTTCCACAAAGCATCGGCGGCTTCCTCCATCAGGACTTCAGCGGCGACACCTGGACCGGCGAGATCTACGGAATCATCGAGACCGAAGTTGAGAGCTTTGTCGACGAACCCGGTACATGCGTCCTCGTGCTCGGCGAGATCACGCCCGACATCGTGGGTGATAGCCCGATCTCGGACTTCACCGCCACTCCAGCTGTCGGCGTGATCGCAGGCGGAGAATACATTCCGGACACGATCATCTCCTGCGACGACACCGAGGTCGAGCAGCGCGGATTTAGCTGGATCCTCGACGCCCAGGCTCTGGCCGATACGAACATCCCCTTCTACGCCGAGATCTTCATCCCCGCTGACCAGGGCGACATTACCGAGATCGTCATTGGCAACCCGTCGTTCGAATCCGCCGTGTTATTTCCGGCAGTCGAACTCGATTCGATCCCGAGTCCAGTGGGTCTAACCGTCGGCGAAGCGCCAGCCGTAGAGCCTGTGGGCCCAACGGCCACGTTTGAGCACGCAGCGTTCAGTGAGGCGATGTGGACCGGCGCCATATTCGACGTGGCCGAAACGACGGTTGATGCGTTCGTGAGCGAACCTGGCCGCTGCGTTCTGGTTCTCGGTTCGCTGACGCCAACGGTCACGGCCGGAGGCCCCGTGTCACGCGGGGTTGACACACCCCCGATCGGAGTGCTGGTCGATGGATACCTGATCGAAGCTGGAACTCAATGTGAGACCGATGAGGTTGAAGACGCGGGATTCGATTGGATCTTGGATGCTGAGGTGACGGTCGGGACCGAGTACCTCTTCTATTCGGAGTACTTCATTCCGGCTGCCTTCGACGGCGAGCTGACCCACGTTGTGGTGGGCGACCCATCCGAGAGTCCGGTCTTGTTCGCGAATGAGCCGGGCGGGGACGACGACCCACCGGTGCAAGGTCCACCCGCGGATGAGGGCACCACCGAGCAAGGGGTGCCCCTCGGTGGTTGCCATCCGGACTACACGCCATGCATTCCGAACGAAGGCGTAGATCTCAACTGCGGCGACCTCACCTACCAAGTGCGGCTCACCGGAGACAGCGACCAGTACAACCTTGATCAGGATGGGAACGGCATTGGCTGTGAGTCGCTGCCGGTCTTCCCGGGCTAAACAACCCGAGCTGGTCGCGCCTTGATAATCGCTGGCTAGCTGGTTCTGTCAACGAGTTGCGAAAGCACCGTCAGCGTCAAGATGCTCCCGGTACCAGTCGTTCCCGTTGCGGGTGTCGAAACGGGCGCCGAGGTCTTCAGCTTGATTAATGAGTTCCTCGGCAACCTGCTCGGGTGAACGTCCCATGCCGGACGTGTCGGCAAGCGAGTTCGGAAGGTCTTTGCCTAGGTGACGGTAGCGAAGCAGAGTTTCGCGAGCAGCCGATGAGAAGAACCAATGGGAGATGTCGTCTTGTGATACGTCTCCCCAGCTTCGGTGTTTCGCAATGAGATCGACAGCTCGATCGAGCTGACCCTGACGAAGTGAGTCGCGAACGAAGTTGCCGATAGTTGCGTAGAACTTCGGATTGCCGTCGACGAGGCGATAGCCCTTTTTGCGGATGGTGGTGGCTAGTCCGTCGGGGGCATGTTCACGCGCAGGAGCGATAAGACGAGGCAACGTGTAGTGGGGCTGCGTGCTGCAGCGAGACCTTCCCGCGATGTGACCCTCACCGACGGCTAGTGCCTCAGCGTGCTCGTCGATGAAGAGCAGGGCGTTCACGTGCGTGGCCTCATCACATGCGCGGCAGTCGTTCAAGTTGCTCCGGCGCGATTCGAGCGCATGACGCCACGGGCCGAGTTGCTCGCGCACGGCATCAGGCAGACCGGTCTCCATCGCGATGATCATGCGGAGCTTGAGCGCCGGTGCTGGCCCCTGCCCGAGCGCCTCGAAACGCCTTTCGATATCGGACATCACGTTCTCGATCTGGTCGAGTGAGATAGCGGTCATCTTCGGCAGTGCAGACAACACCCACTTGTACGACCAGAGGCGAAGCGGGAACCGTTTGGGGTCTTCGTCGTGGCGAGCCAGAAGCCACGAGAAGCTCGTCAACAGCTCCACAGAACCGGGGACGTAATACGATGCGCTCACGAGCCTTTGTCGTGCGCGAAAGGCCAGCTCCACATCGCCCGCGGCGTCTGCGAGGTCTATAGCCTTTTCGAGCGTAGCCACCTTCTGGAAGGGTGTAAGTCGGTACGAGGACTGAATCAGTTCTTCGGCTTCGGCGCTGCTCATGACGGATCCTCAGCAGTCGTTGTTGCGCGGTCGATCAGCTCGACCAACGATTGGTTGAGCAGGGCAGACTCGGTTGCCCGGAATGGATGCTGGCCAGCCATGAGTGCCTGTAGGTAGAGCAGGTCGATGGTGTGCCCGGCTAAGTCTGGGTCGGTTTCGGCCAGCGTCGTGAGTCTGGTGATGATCTTGTTGTCGGCGTTGAGACAGAGCATCGGTCGGACGTCGGGAACATTCTCCTGAATGGCGCCGATGATCCCCGAGAATAGATGGTTCGCCGATTCTTCGGCCCGTTTCAAGGAGCGGAACTCTCGTGCCTCGTTCGAAAGGGCGATCATGCCGGGAGTTTCTGCGGGTTCGAAACGGCGGAGTACCGCCTCGACATCGTGGGCAGCGAGTCGTTCTTTGGCGATCGCTGCCAGTGACGCGAACCGTTTCGCTTGGTCTTCGGTGAGCAGCCCGAATCCCCGGAACAGATCTTCGACGCTCGCACGGTCGATGGAGAAATCCTCGAACGCATCGGACGCTGCTTCGAGCAACTCAGCGTCATAGGTGTAACCGCCGCACGCGAGGCCGATGCCCTGGGCTAGGGCGACGGGTGCCACTTGTCGGAACTCTTCGACCGTTCGGGTGTACGACGCGACCGGATGGCGGCTCCTGAACTCGCCGATTGTCATGGAGCCTTCGGCGGTCTGGATTGGGAGCCAGTCAGCGACCAGCGAGCAGAATTCAGAGTCGGAGACGGCCAAGGCCTTGATCGAGAGATGGTGAGTGCCCAGCAGCTGGTTCAGCCGTTCCGGGGAAGTTCGAGCGATCTCGATGAGGTGGCTGCGAACGGCGTCGCCCAGTTCATCGCGGGCGACTTCAAGCGTGTGGTCTTCGTGTAGCTCTTCGCGGCTTGCCGTGGGATGAAGACCATCGGACTCGACGACGCAGCTAATGAAGAACGCCCAGTCTGGAAGGAGACTGTCGCAGTCTTCGTCGACGAGCATTCCTTTGACATAGACCGCGTCTGACCGCGAGGCGCCCGGTGCGGGCTCGTAGGGGAGGACGTAGGCAATGCCCTGTGTTTGGCTCGATGTCGATGCGACCGGAAAGGCGTCGAGGGCGCCGATACCGAGAACTTCACTGCCGAAGTTGAGTAGTTCGTCGGGGGTGGAGTGAGGAGTTCGGAACGGTACATCCACACGTGTGATTAGGACCGGAGCGGACCCGTCGTTTCGGTCGAACATCACCCGGGTCCCCAGCAGTTGTCCGTATCTGCGCAAGTGCTTCTCGATGGTGTCGGGATCGAACCATGAGTCCTCGCCAGCTCGAGCGATGACCGTCACGGTGCTGCCTACCGGGTGAGGCTTATCGGCTAGCGAGGCCTCCCAAGTCCCGTCAGCATCGCCCACCCAACGGATTGTTTCGTCCGACTCCGCCGAGCGGCTCACCACCTGCACCTGTTCGCTTACGGCGAAACAGCTGAGGACGCCCACACCGAACTGGCCAATCAAGCTTTCGCGCGCCATTCCGATCTCATCGCGCTTGGAGCTGCGTCCAATGACGCCCATGAACATCCGCGCTTCGTCCAACGTAAGGCCCACGCCAGCGTCGGTTACATGCAAGGCCGGTCGGCCGTCGAGTTCGCCGAGGCGGAACACGATTGGTTCGGACTCGAGGTTCTGACCGTCGTCTCGAGCCGCGGTTGCATCGATCGCGTTCTGTAGCAACTCTCGGATGTAGACCTGCGGCCCGCTGTAGAGGTGATTTGATAGCAGATCGACCACGCCATGCAGGTCAACGCTGAACTGTTCCTTCGCCATAGAAGAAGTATCGTCCATCGCCGAACCGCCCTGAGGGGGTTTCTTCCGATCTCACGTACGATGGAGATTGGCGGGTGAGCTACTTCTGGGCAACGATGGCGATGAGGTTGCCGCAGGTGTCGTCGAACACGGCCATCATCGCGGTGCCAACGTCCATGGGCTCCACAGTGAACTCGACGCCGAGCTCGGTCAGTCGCTTATGTTCGGCAGCGACGTCGTCGACGGCGAACTGGGCCATCGGTATGCCATCGGCACGTAGCGCCTCACGGTAGGGGGCGACGGCTGGGTGGGCCGATGGCTCGAGCAGCAGTTCGGTGCCGTCAGCGTCGCCGGGGGCGGTGACGGTGGTCCATGAGTGTTCGCCCATGGGGATGTTGTGTTTGACCTCGAAACCCAAGGTGTGGGTGTAGAACTCGAGTGCCTTTGCTTGGTCGTCAACGAAAACGCTGGCAAGTGAAATTCGCATATGGCCTGTCTATCGCATGGACGGAACGCGGGTCGCATCGTCCGAGCCGACTAGGCGTTTAGTCCTCAGCGATGTCAGCCATGGCGCCGTCGTGGTCGCTGAGCCGGTTGCCGTTGACGTCGTGCCGCCAGCCAGCGACGTTGGTCGCGGTGAGGTGTGAGCTGATGGCGATGTGGTCGATGCCGGGACGTGAGCAGCCCGCGAGTGTGCCCGCGGTGACGATCGTGAGGTCGGTGAAGGTTGCATCGAGCGCTTCGGCTGCGGCGATCAGGGCTTTTTCTTCGGACCGCTGTGATAGGTCACCTCGGCCATGTGCCAGGTGATGCAGATCGGGTACTTACGAAGAACGAAGCAGTTGACGTGGTCATCACGGTGACAGTAGTTCCGCCACACGCCGCCAAGTGTTCCGAGGGCGCGGAAACGCCGCGTGGCATAGGATGGCGCAGAGGAAATAGGGGGAGAAAATCATGAGCATTCCTACAGAACCAGTAGGTAGTGTCCCGCGCAGTCCCGAGCTTCAGGCGGCAATGGCCAGCCATGCAGAGGGGTCATTGGGCGCAGAAGAAATGGAGCAGGCGTTCGACAACGCGGTCCAGGACACGATCGCTCGTTTCGAGGCGACCGGTTCGCCGGTGGTGAGCGATGGCGAGCAGACCAAGTCGAGCTTTGTCACCTATCCGCTCGAGGGAATGGCGACGCTTTCGCCCGATGGCGTGACGATCCCTTTCGACGACGGACACACCCGTCAGTTGCCCGCCCTCACCGCTGGTCCGTTTGAATATCAGAACATGGCTGGCAGCTACGTCGAGCGGGCGAAGAAGTTCACCGACCGACCGGTCAAGCAAGCCGTGATCGCGGCCTCGGCGATGGGACTGTTGTATCCCCAAGCCGGGATCGACGGGTACTCACAAGAGCAGTTCATTGCGGATCTGGTCGACCAGTCCGAAGCCGACATTCGCAGCTGTTTCGACGCCGGTGCCGAAAGCGTGCAGGTCGACTTCACCGAGGCCCGTCTGGCACTCAAGCTCGACCCGAGCGGCGGGTTGTTGCAGCAGTTCATCGACTTAAACAACTCGGTGTTCGCCCGCTTCAGCGAGGACGAGCGTCAACAGATTGGGGTGCACACCTGCCCAGGCGGTGACCACGACTCGACCCATAGTGCCGACATTGCCTACACCGAGCTCATCCCACAGTTCATGACGCTCGACGTTGGCCGGTTCTTCATGCAGATGGCGAGCGAGGCTGACCCCCAGGTGGCGTTGGCCATGGTGGCCGACCATCTCAAGCCCAATCAGAAGCTGTTTGTTGGTGTGGTCGACGTGTGCAACGAGAACGTGGAGACGGCGGAGACCGTTCGCGACCGTGTCCTCGCGGCGGCCGAGGTCGTGCCCGTTGCTCAGCTCGGCACCACCGACGATTGCGGGTTCTCGCCATTCGCCGACGACGTCGCGACCAGCCGCGACACCGCGTTTGCCAAGATCACAGCGCGCGTCGAAGGCACGGCTATGGCAGCCGAGCAGTTAGGCGTCTGAGGTTTGACTGGCTGGGCCTACGTGGCCCAGCTTCATGTGCATAGTTAGGGCCCGGGCGTGATCCAGGTTTCGTGGATCCTGCGCCAGAGCAGGCCGTTGGGAGCCGAACTGTCCTTACCGAACACGACTGTGGTCAGCCGTTGGTTCGACGCGTCCGACCACTGTTGGTTCTCGACATAGGTGGCGACCAGGGTTGCGTGGTCTTCGAGGAGAAGTTGCGGCTCGGTGATGGTCATCTTCAGCGATTCGGTGTGGGCGCGCCCGGCTTCGATCATGGCGATCGTTTCGGCCCGTGATGAGGTGGAACCGCTCGGCCCGGCCATCGTGAAGTCGGGTGCGAGCGCCGACTCGACGCGGTCCAGCCCGTCGACCTCTCCAAGGAAATACGCCTCGAAGTAGTCGTGTAACTCGATGACTTCACGTAACCATGGGTCCATTACCGCAGGCTCCCACGAGCCAAGCGCGATGTCCATCCGCCTCAGTCGAGGTGAAGCGACAGGTGTTTGTGGAAGTTCACGATGGCACTTTCGAAGTGGCCAAAGGTCTAGCGTGGCGAGTTGTCGTTTTATGACAAATGTGTGGAGCGTCATGGTGCGTTGACGGACCCGACTCAGGTGTTTGGGTTTGCGCCCTATCTATTTGCGGGCGGGTCGTTGGATGTGGAAACGGTCGAGCCAGTGAATGAGCTAGTTCAGCTGGAACTGATTCGGCGGCCTAACTCACCCAAGACCTCGTATTCGTCGCCAACAACGGACGCAATTCCACTGGTTCCCGCCATAGAACTACCTTAGTGGGCCACGTTCTGGAGATTCGAACTGACGATCCAAACAACTCCCAAGCACTCCAAAGATCGAAATTCCGCACCGCTTCGCTCAAGCAAATGGCTACGGGCAGACCATCTGTGGTCCTTGACCTGCTGCTTCGACCTACCAACATCGGTCATGTTCATCGCCTGGCCAGCCACCGTATGCGCGAAGGGTCGCACCGCTTGGACCAAATTTCCGCGCATTAGACTCCCGATCCTGTGTCGCCGCCTCGACGCCACCTACAGAAAATTGTGGATGCCGCAAGCGACTACAGCGCGAATACACATCGCTGGTGTGCGCTGACGCGGACTGAAGCTGAGGTCAACAACGGTCCCACGCCTCTTAGCGAGACCCCGCTGCCGCCACATCGTGGCTTCGCCATTCGCCGTTGGCCATGATGACGCCGTCGGCGCAGTGGGTTTCGATCGTGCCCGAACCGTATTGCTCGTCGTAGAGGGTGCGGTACACGCCGCCCGCCTCAACGAGCTCGTCGTGGGTGCCCGACTCGACGATCTGGCCGTGGTCAATCACGTGGATCACATCGGCCGATTGGATCGTCGACAAGCGGTGCGCCACCGCCAACGTGGTGCGGCCCTCCACCAAGTCGCCGAGGGCCGACTGGATCTTGCGCTCGCTTGCCGTGTCGAGCGCCGAGGTCGCCTCGTCGAGCACCAACACCCGCGGGTCATGTAGCAGCACCCGAGCGATCGCTACACGCTGACGCTCGCCGCCCGACAACCGGAAACCACGTTCGCCCACCACCGTGTCATACCCCTCATCAAACTCCATGATCCGGTCATGGATCGCCGCGGCTCGACCGGCTTGCTCAACCTCTTCGAGAGTGGCGTCGGGTCGGCCGTAGGCGATGTTGTCGCGCAGTGAACCGGCGAACAGGTAGCTCTCCTGGGTCACGAAGCCGATCGTGTCCGAAAGCGAAGCGAACGACAGGTCACGCAGGTCGACACCGTCGATGCTCACCACCCCCGTCGTCGGGTCGTAGAGGCGGGCGATCAAGCTGAGCACCGTCGACTTGCCCGCACCCGATGGCCCGACGAGCGCCACCAACATGCCGGGGCGAGCGTCCATCGAGAACTGCTCGAGCGACGGCGCCGCGGCGGTCGACGTGCCGTCGTAGCGGAAGGTCACGTCGTCGAAGCGAACTAGGCCCTCGACCGAGTCGGGCGCGAGGTCGACGGGGTTGTCGGCCTCGATGATCTCCGGTTCGGTGTCGAGGTATTCGAAGATCCGGCGGAACATCGCCCTCGACGACTGCAATTGCACGATCGTCTCCAGCAGGCGAGCCACCGGGAAGAACAGCCGGTTCTGCAAGGTGGTGACCGCAACGATCGTGCCTGCCGTCAGTCCGCTGCCACCTCCGTTCAATAACAGCCCGGCCACGAGGAACACGAGGATCGGCGCTGCGCCCAAGAACACGAGGATCACGGTGAAGAACCCCTGACCGATCGCTTGTTGACGACTCGTAACATCGGCCAACCGCCAGTTGGCAGTGGTGAACCGTTGGATCTCGTGGTGCTGGCGGCCGAAGAGTTTGGCCAGCGTGATACCCGACACCGACAGCGTCTCCTGGGTGACCACGCTCATCTCCGCGGTGGCGGCTTGGGCCTCGGCGGTGAGCTTCTCACGTTTGCGGCCCACCCAGCGAGTGGCCAACAAGAAGACCGGCACGGTCGCAAGAGTGATCGCCGTCAACGCGGGGGACAGCACGATCATCGCGATCAACGCGCTGATGAAGGCCACGCCATTCCACAAGATGTTCGACAGCGTGGTGGTGACCGCTGTTTGCACGCCGCCAACATCGCTGGTGATTCGAGACTGCAAGTCGCCGGTACGTGCGCCGGCGAAGAAGGACAGCGGCAACGACTGGAGGTGTTGGTAGAGGTCGTCGCGCAGGTCGCGCAGAACCGTTTGGCCAAGCCGGTTCGTGAGGATCGTCTGGGCCACGCCGGTGACGCCGCTCAACAAAGCGATCGACAACATGATCGCGATCAACGTGGTCAACAGCCCCACGTTCGGCGAACCTGTGCCAGGGAACAGAGCGTCGTCGAACACGCGCTGGGTGAGGAGTGGGTTCACGATGCCCAGCCCGGCGCTTACCAACACCACGATGATGACGAGGAGCACGCGGAACCGATGCGGTGAGAACAGGCTGATCAGGCGACCCCACGTGAACGACCCCTCGGTCTCGGCCGACTCGGCTGAGGTCTCTTCTGGGGCGGTTGCGCTCATGTATGAACGGTACCGGAGACCCCTGCGCGCAGGTGGTCGGTACGCAGCGCTTGAGAACTACGGTACGTGCTGAGGTGCATCGTGCGAGCCTCGGCGATGACCGAGAGGGAGGATTGAGATGTTGAGCCTGGTCGTCGGAATTCTCTTCGTGTTGGGTGCTCTGTTCATGATCAATGCAGCGATGGGGTCTCACCGGAATCAGAAACAGCGTTCGGCTGGCAACTTCGATTCGGTTGCTCCTTCGGTCGGGTTTCACGCGCGTGAGATCAACCCCAAGCCGCCCGGTTCGCTCGCTGGTGCAGTCGAGAGCAACATCCCGATCGTGAGCGCCTTTGGTAAGGCGGCCTCGGGTATGGGGTCTTCAGGGATGTCAGGTGTTTGGGACGGGGTGGCGATTTCGGTTTGGGAACAGATCGAGGATGACAGCCGCAAGCGAACCTACTACTCGGCGAGAATCGAAATTCAGGGCCCGCCCTTCGTCATTCGTAAAGGAAAGAAACTCGGTGCCTTTCCCGGCGAAAGGAACCCACGAGACAAAGAGCCGCCGGGTGTTGATGTCGGTCAGGGTGAATTCGCGAAGTCGTTTCCCGTGCGAGGTGATGACGAGCAAGGACTCAGGGCCTACCTGACCGAACCTCTCCAACGCGCAATTTCTGACCTCGCGAGAGATTGGACATACGTCGAGATTTCGAATTACGAGATCTATCTCGGGGTCAGAGCACCATTTTCTGGCGACCTCCAGGAAGTGCAGCACCGGCTTGGCACGATTGCGTCGCTGGCCAGGACCATGTCTGGTCTCGGGTCGTAGTTCACTCGATTTCCAACGACTCGATTCGTCCGCGGTCGTACTCGTCGGGTGTCGCTAGCCGAATAGCGCCTGTGGGCGAGGGTCGTCACTATTGCCGACTGACCACAAAAGTGTCAGATAACTCGCGACGACATTTGGCCGACAGGGTTGATTGGCTTAGGATTTCGGCCTGCAGGTGTTTGATGAATAGTGATGATAAAGACCGGTTGGTCGCCAAAGCGAAGGACCTAACGAGGGCTGTCGTACCCAAGCCAATCCTTGATGACCTGTGGGGCCGATACCTCTCCGCGAAGGACAGGGGCGAAGTCTCGGTTGCCACGTCGATCGTCGACTCGCCCGACAAGCTCGCCGAGATTCGTCGTCACTACGTCGCGTCAAACAACGTTCCCGACTTCCTCACGATCAGCTGGCTCCGTCGCCGCGTCGCAGAGGTCGGGGACCCCGCGCTCAAGTCCTACTTCGCGATCGCACCGGAGAACACGACCCCGTCGCTGTGTGCGCCGTCGCACAACTATCGAGCCCTCGTTGATTCCGTCCTCGCCGTGGCTGTGCAATCCAACCTGCAGGTCGCCTATGTGCACGAGGGCACCCCAATCATCGTTTCGAATTACGCGCAGCTGCTGCGTGATGTGCAAGCGCGACAGTGGGTTGAGCTTCGTTTGGTGTCTTACCAAAACGAGCTCGCCATCAACTTGGAGAGCTGGCAGATCGAAGACGACGTTCTTGTCGCTCCACGCTCCAACCCCATCACCCGCAAGATTTACCTCGACAGTCCATCGGCGAAGAAGTTCCTCGAGACACCGGGCAACATGCTCGAAGAGTTGTACTCGGCACCGTTGGCCGAAGAGTGCGACTTCGAAGTCGATGTCGTGTACACGTGGGTCAACTTCGACGATCCTCAGTGGCAACAGCTCCTAGCTGACCACACCGGCCAACCGGTCGTCCGAACCGAGACCGAGGTCGACGAAGACGGAGAAGAAGTCGACTCCGATCGGTTCATGAATCGAGACGAGCTTCGATTCTCTCTCCGATCACTACTGAAGTACGCCCCCTGGGTGCGCACGGTCTACATCGTCACGAACTGCAAGCCACCGGACTGGTTCGACGAAACCAACGAGCGAGTGCGCTGGGTGTACCACGAAGAAATTATCGACGAGAAGCACCTGCCGACCTTCAGTTCCCATGCCATCGAGGCCTCGATCCACAAAATTCCCGGTCTTGCCGAACACTTCCTCTACTTCAACGACGATCTCTTCTTGTTGAAGCCGGTGAAGAAGTCGGACTTCTTCATGCCCAACGGCCTGGCCAAGATCCGGCCCGAGCCCTACGGCATGGTTCACGGCGACATCGACCCTGAAGCACCCGACTACATCAACGCTGCCCGAAACGTGCAGCGCTTGTTGCAGGACGAATTCGGCAAAACGGTCACCAAGCTGCACACCCACTCCCCGCAGTCGGTTCGCTTGTCGGTCATCCAACAGTGCGAAGCCACCTTCCCAGAGGCCTACGAAGTCACCCGAAGCAACCGCTTCCGTGCTGTCACCGATATCTCGCCGACGTCGTTTATGTACCCGAGCTTCGCCTACCTAACCGGCAACGCCGTCATGGACTACCCCAATATCTCGTTGATCAACGTGGCCAAGCCCTACCAGGCATCGTTCAAGTCTTTCCTCGGCGCAATGAACAACGGCTCTGACCACCAGTTGCCCCTCACGCTGTGCATCAACGACGGCGGCGGCAGTGCCGCCGACGAGAACTGGGGCGACGCCATCGTGAACTTCATGAACGCCGCCTTCGGCGAAATGAGCGAAGCCGAGCGGGCCTACGAAGGCTTCGGCCTGTAGATCAGGAGCCGCTTCAGCTCAAAAACACCCAATTTTCGCCGACTGGAAACTATTCAGGCGAAAGGTGGGCGTGATGCCAAAGGCGACGACGCAACGAGGCTTCGTTGTGGCCCTTCTCGTTTCTCTATTTCTGTCAGCGGTGGCGGCATCTGCAGCGATGGGCCAGACGGACGATCAGGCGATGTCGATTCGAGCGCGCGGCTCCACCGGCGAAGAGCTGATGCAAGTGCGACTCGGCAATACTGTCGTCGCCGACTTTGCTGTCTCGACTAGCTGGCAAGAGATCGAAGTCGCGGTTCCTGCCGAGGTTCCAATCGAGGAGTTCTCGGTCGGCTTCATCAACAATCGACACGAGCCTGTCGACCGCAATGTCTTTGTCGACTGGGTCGAACTCGACGGGCAGCGACGTCAGGGCGAGTCGAGTGACGTCTGGTCTACCGGCAAGTGGACCTCCGATACCGGCTGCACAAACGGCCCGGCGTCGAGTGAAGCGCTGCTTTGCTCGGGGTTTCTGCACTTTGGTGGTGAACCTGATGGTTCGGTGATCACCGTTCACGCCACCGGTTCAACCGGTACCGAGAACCTTGAACTACAGATCGATGAAACGAGCGTCGCGACTCGCCGAGTGACTTCGGTCGGCAACGTATGGGCTTCGCAGACCGAAACCGAACCCTTCGTGTTCACGCTGCCCGAACCGGTCGACCATGACCGAGTTCGGGTCGCCTTCACCAATGACGGACCGTTCCAAGGGGTCGACCGAAACGTGCTGATTGACCAGGTCGAGGTCGACACGGTCATCTACGAAACGACGGATCCGAGGATTGAATCGCTCGGTACCTGGCGCAACGGCGCAGAGTGCGGACAAGGCTTCTTCGGAAACCGCACGTTGGCCTGTGATGGCTGGTTCCAATTGCCGAGCGGGGTTGTCGCCGCGCCTGGTCCCGTAGACCCAGGTGACCCTGTCGTCGATGCACCTGCGGTCGACGTGCCGATCATCGACGCTCCGGCACTCGATGTAGAGGTCGTTACAGCAGATCTCACCAACCCATGGGGGATCGACTTTCTCCCAACAGGCGAGTTGCTCTTCACCGAACGTCTCGGACGGATTGGGATACTGACAACCGAAGGCGTCACCAGCGTCGATGCCGACTTCTCAAACATTGGTCTTGGCACCTCAGGTCTCCTAGGCGTGGCAGTCGACCCCGACTTTGAGACGAACCGACGCATCTACACCTGCCAAGGGCAGGACTCGCCGGCTCGCCAGCAGGTCGTGGCCTGGCAGCTCTCGGCCAACTACTCCTCGGCGACGAGAGTCGGGAACCTCGTAGACATCGAACGCAGTGCCATACACTCTGGATGTCGACTTGGGTTCGACACCGAAGGCTTCTTGCTAGCGACCTTCGGGGATGACTTTGTTGCCAGCACACCTCAGGACCCCAACTCGCTTCACGGAAAGGTGCTGCGGATCGATCCAGCCACCGGAGCTGGGCATCCCGACAACGGCTCGGACTTCGTCGAACTCGACGGACGGATCTTCACGCTCGGCCACCGCAACCCGCAGGGTCTGGCGTTTCACCCGGTAACCGGCACGGCATGGATTTCCGAGCATGGCCCGGATATCGAAGATGAGATCAACGCGCTTTCGCCGGGCGGCAACTATGGATGGGATCCTGTCGGTCCGGAAGGGCCGACCGTCTACGACGAACTCGGCCGAGCCATGACCGACCTGTCGCTCCCCGGGGTTATTCCGGCACGATGGAACTCCGGGGACGTCACCGTGGCTCCCGGCGACATCGAATTCCTCACCGGCGAACACTGGGGGGAACTCGACGGTTCGCTCGTAATGACGACGCTCAAAGATCAACGGCTACACATCTTCACCTTCGACAGCGATGGGCGGATCGTCACGCAGGCGATCCCGGCTGAACTCGGCAACAGTGAATTTGGTCGACTCCGGTCTGCGATACGTGGCCCAGATGGTGCGTTGTATCTGACGACATCGAATTCCGGTTCCGGCAATGAAGATCTGCGCCGAGACGCAATTCTTCGGGTGACGCCCGCTGGCGGACCTTCGATTCCGTCGCCTAATCCCGGCGATACAGACCCTCCTACTGAAGGGGATGCACGTGAGATCACCGTGACCGCTCGCGGCACCACGGGCACCGAACAACTTCGCCTGGAGATCGACGGGGTCGAAGTGCACTCGTGGATCGCGAGCACCGCCGACGCGGTGGAGGGCTACACGCACCCATCTCCAGTGTCGGGCTCGCAGATCCGAGTTCGGTTCACCAATGACGGGACGCACAACGGTGTCGATCGCAACGTCTGGATCGATCATGTCACTGCGGGCGATCAACGGTTCGACTCTGAACACCCAACCGTTCGGTCGTTGGGCAGTTGGGCGAATGGCTCTCGATGCCGAGAAGGAACTTTCAACACCGAGTTCCTCGCATGTAACGGTTGGTTCCAATACGCAGACGATGGCGGTGTCGACCAAGGGTCGGCGGGCCCGCCAACGACCGGCGACTCACCAAGGACCTCCGTTGAATTCCGAGCGTTGGGAAGTACCGGCCAGGAACAAGTGGAGCTGCAGATCGATGGCGAAACCGTCGAGACCTTCTCGCTTACGTCGTCGATGGAGATCTACTCCCACGAGCACCTTGGTGCTGAGCCGGAGTCCATTCGACTGGAGTTCGTCAACGACCTGGTCAGCCCCAGCGTCGACCGCAACGTACGCATCGACTTCCTACGGGTCGACGGCGAGGTCATGCAGACCGAAAGCTCAGCAGTCTTTTCCACCGGAACCTGGGACGCCGTTGGCGGTTGCGGCCCGGGCAACAAGCGCAGCGAATGGCTGCATTGCGCCGGCTATTTCGAGTTCGGACTGTAAATCACGCCAAGCGGTTCGAGCCGTTGAGGTACACGGGCAGTCCGGCGCGTGAGGCGATGCGACACATGTGCTCGGTTCCCTTGTGACATGTCCAATCAGCCCAGCAGGGATCGAACGGATCCTTGAAGGCCAACACGATGCCCTGACTCGTGCTCGAATGTCGGCCAACGTTTCGTCACGGTCGAGCTTGCCGTCGATGAACACCCGCTCAAAGGCGCAGCTCCGCACTCGCTCTGGATTGTCGACGCGATAGAGACGGCACTGCAGTGGTGTAGCCGGTGTAGCTCGCAGGTGCGCCCGCCAAATCGGCGTCAACCCATCGTGTTGATCAAACACGATGGGTCAACTGGCTTCCGCCGGTTGCCATGCACTCAAGGTTCACTGTTCCGCCGAACAGTCCACCCCATCCGGGAGTGTGTGAGTGGAGGGTGCTGGCCTGTCAACATTGCCCGTTTGGCATTTCCGGAGCGTTTCCACGGGAAACATGTAGCAAAACGTCTGGGCGAACTGTCTAGAGAGTCACAGATAGTGCAGAAATCAGTTGATCGATCTCGGTAGGTGAGGTGTAATGAACGAAGCTGAGCCGCAGCACCCCAGGGTCGAGATCGATACCCATCGCTTCGAGAACACGAACCGCGTAGAAGTCACCCGCACCGGCCATCACCTTGTGTTCCGAGAGCTGCTCGGCAACGCCGTGGGGATTGCGCTCGGTCACCAGAGCAAGCGTTGGCACCCGGTTCTCCAGGCTCGTCGGCCCAACCACCCGTACGCGTTCATCGGCGCTAGCGAACTCCAGTAGCGGGGCGAGGAGCTTGCTCTCATGAGTGCGGAACAGATCGTGCACTCGCTGTGCGCGCTCGGCAGGGAGCGCGCCGTCGTCGAAGTGGGCCTCGTGCACGGCGTCGATGTAGTCGACCACGCCGTTCATCGCGGCCACCTGTGCGTGATCGGGTCCGGCAGGAACGAGTCGCTTATGAATCTCGCCGTCGTTGAAGAAGTGACTCTGGTTGGGAAGGCCATCGCACACCGACCGGCGCACCGTCATGACCCCCTGATGGGGACCCCACGTCTTGTACGCAGAGAACAGATAGACGTCGGCGCCGAGGGCAGCGACATCGGGCAGACCGTGCGGCGCAGCGGAAACCCCATCGACGATCGTGATCACATTCGAGGCGGCGAACTTCGCGCAGATGTCGGCGACCGGGTTCAGATAGCCAATGATGTTCGAGCAATGCGGGAACGCCGCCAGCTTGGTGCGATCGGTAATGAGGCCATCGAGCGCAGCGACATCGAGCATCCCGGTGTCGGCATCGATGCCCCACTCCTTCACGACGATGCCGTGATCGGCGAGCCGTCGCCAGACACCGGAGTTCGCCTCGTGGTCTTGGTTGGTGACGATGATCTCGTCGCCTTCGGCCCAGCCAGCACGAAATGCTTGGGCGAGCACGTAGGTGTTCTGCGAGGTGGACGGCCCAATGTGCACCTCGTCGGGCCCCACGTTCAGGGCGCCTGCGAGGCGGGTATACGCGTCGTCCATTTGGCGGCCGCCCTCCGTCGACGCGGGATATGGGGCGTAGGGCTGGACCTTCGTCTCGGTGTAGAACCGGTGCAGTCGGTCGACGGTCTGACGGCTCGGGTAGGAGCCGCCAGCGTTCTCAAAGAACGCCCAACCGTCCAGGCTGTCTTGATCGAATGCGGGGAACTGCGATCGTACGAAGTCGAGGCTGAGCTCGGGGAGATCACTCATGGAGCCAAGGCCTGCCAGGTTTTCGCGACGTCTTCGCTACCGAATATCTCGACTTGGCCAGGGCGACCCCATACCCACAGGAGGACCTCCTCGGCTTGGCCGCGCACGGCGGCGTCGCCCTTGGCGTGCTCCTTGGTAATGGTGACGTTCGGGCCATCGTCACCGACGACTGTCCACTCGCCGACCGTGTCGGTGCAATGAAGGTGCAGTGAATTCGACGGATAGGCTCGGTCTCGGCGTCGAGGCGAATGTTGGAGCCCGATCTCGAGGTATTCGTCGACCCCATCTGCGGCGATCTCGGGGTAGAGCGGATCGATGTTCAGCGCTGCACTCTGTGCATCCCAACGGTGAAGCATCGTTTCGTGAGTCATGCGCCGTTGCCAGAAGGAAGCGGTCTGGTTGTGTGGAGCGAACGTCCAACACGGATCTGTCGGTTCGGCAGTCGTGAGCGCTTCGAGCATTGCGGTGCGCACGCTCGCGGCCCATTCGAACAGCTTGTCGGGGTCCTCCGGCGGCGTCGGATTGGCGGGCGGCGTGTGCTCGCTAATGCCCGCACTGACATTGGCCGCAGCATTGCCCCACACCCATCCCTGGTGGGCGACAAGGTCGCGCATGGTCCATCCCGGACACACCGCAATTGGGTTGTCCTGAGGCATCGACGCCGCAGTGCTGAGCAGCTTCTCGCTGTCGGATTCGATCGAGGCCAGGAAGTCGTCTTTCTCCATGGCCAGAACCTAGAGGACCAACGGGGTCTGCGCTGACCCCAAACCACCGACTATCGGAGGGTCTGACCCCAAACCACCGATAGTCCGCTTCCTACGGAGCGAGCGCCCGCCAGGTATTCGCGACTGCCTCGTCGCCGAAGATCTCGACTTCGCCCGGCCGACCCCACACCCACAGGAGCACCTCTTCGGCTTGGCCGCGCACGGCGGCGTCGCCCTTGGCGTGCTCCTTGGTGACGGTCACATTCGGGCCATCGTCGCCCACTAAGGTCCATTCGCCGGCGGTATCGGTGCAATGAAGATGGAACGACTGCGACGGGTACACGCGATTCGGTTTGCCGGAGGAGTAGCGCAAACCGACCTCGGTGTATTCGTCGATGGCATCGGCCGCCCGGTGCGGAAACAACGGATTGATATGGAGCGCAACGCTTTGCATATCCCAGCGGTGGATCATCGACTCGTGGCTCATCCGACGCATCCAAAACCCGGCCGTCTGGTACGGCGGAGCGAAGCTCCATGCGGGGGCGTCCGGGTCAGCGGCCGAAAGTGTTTCAAGCATCGTGGCTCGCACGGAACTCGCCCATTCGAACAACTTGTTGTCGTCTTCGGGCGGCTGCGGAGAAGCAGGGGGTGTCTTCTCTCCGGTGCCAGCGGCAACGTTCGCGGTGGCGAACCCCCACACGAACACCAGATGCTTCACCAGGTCCTCGACGGTCCACCCGTCGCAGACCGCTATCGGGTTGTCGCGGGGAAGTGAGGCTGCAGTAGAGAGGAAGGTCGCACTGTCAGCTTCGATCGACTCGAGGTATTCGGCATAGTCCATTCCCCGAACCTAGTAGGTCTGACCCCAACGGATCGAACGGAAAGGGGCCTCTGGCCAGCAGGAGCGAGGTCGAGGCCGGCACGGCCGGATCCGAGCCCTGGAGCGAGGAACGAGCGGGAAAACGAGGAAAGGCTGGCGTGGACCCCCCGGACCACACCAGCCTCTCCGACAGCCAGCCGCAGGTGAGGCGGCCGACGCAAGCACCGATCCCCCATTGTTCCGGTGCAAATAATGGCGTCAGGATCTACCCAGAGGCAGATTCCAGCGCTCGTTTGGTTAGAACCTTAGCCAGATGTGTCCGGTAGGTGGAATCGGCATTTAGGTCTTCGGGTGGTTGTGTACCGTCGGCAGCCATCGCGGCCGCATCTTCGATCGACGCCCCGTCGGCCAAGGCGGCTTCGGTTGCGCCAGCTCGCAATGGGGTGGAACCCATGTTGACCAGTGCAACTCCGTTGCCTCCGTCGGCTACGGCGACACCGACGATTGCCCAGTCCTGGGCTCGACGGTTGAACTTCTGATAGTTCCAGCCTCCGGTGTTCGCCGGCACCTTGACCTCGACGATCATCTCGTCGGGCGCAAGTGCTGACTCGAAGTAGCTGACGAAGAAGTCCGATGCCGCAATCTCTCGACGACCGTTCGGCCCTTGGGCCACGATCGTGCCCCCGAGCGCCAGCACTGCTGCCGGGAGATCGGAGGCGGAGTCGGCGTGAGCCATCGTGCCGCCTAGTGTTCCTCGGTGGCGGACGGCTGGGCCGCCCACGAGCGAGGCCACATGGGCAAGCATCGGGCACGCATCGGCCAGCACATCGCTCGTTTCGAGCTCTTTGTGCTTGGTCATTGCGCCGATGGCGACGTGGCCATTCTCCCGGTTGATGTATGACAGATCGTTGAGACGACCGACGTCAATTAGCTGGGTTGGCGTAGCCAGGCGGTACTTCATCATCGGGATCAACGAGTGTCCGCCCGCAAGGAGCTTCGACTCGTCGCCGTACTCCCCGAGCAGTTGGACAGCGTGTTCTGCTGACTCGGCGACCGTGTAATCAAATGCTGCGGGGATCATGCCGCACCTCCCTGATCGTTGGTATTTGAGTGGATCGCTTCGAAGATTCGTTTCGGTGTTGCTGGCATGTCCATGTCGTTCACTCCGTAGGGCGAAAGCGCATCGCATACGGCGTTCATGACCGCAGCTGCTGATCCAATCGTGCCGGCCTCGCCAGCACCTTTCACGCCAAGTGGGTTCGAGGTCGATGGTGTGACCGTGGAGTCGAGTGAGATCGACGGGACTTCGGCGGCCGACGGTACGAGGTAGTCCATGAACGACGGGTTATTGATGTTGCCATCCTCGTCGTAGACGGCTTCCTCGAACAGTGCCTGGGCGACACCTTGGACGATGCCTCCGTGGAGCTGGCCTTCGACGATCATCGGGTTGACCTGATGACCACAGTCGTCGACCCCGACGTAGTCGATCAGCTCGATGCCACCGGTCTCGGTGTCGATCTCGACCACACATGCGTGTGTGCCGAACGGGAACGCGAAGTTCGGTGGGTCGAAGCTCACCTGCTCTTGCAGGTTCGGTTCCATGCCATCGGGCAGGTCATGGGCAGCGAAGGCTGCAAAGCCGAGCTCTTGGATGTGCACCGACTTCGCCGGCGTACCCGCCACCGAGAACGCACCAGCTTCGAACTGCACATCTTCAGGTGCAGCTTCGAATTGATGGGCTGCGATGAGCTTGGCCTTTTCGATGACCTTGTCGGCAGCCATCGCGATTGCGACACCACCAACAGCCAACGAACGAGAGCCGTAGGTGTCGAGACCGAGCGGGCTCTTGGCCGTATCGGAGTGCAGTACCTCGACATCGTTTGGGTCTACGCCCATCTTCTCGGCGATGATCTGGCTCCACGCTGTTTCGTGACCTTGGCCGTGTGGTGTCGAACCCGACACCACTTCAACCTTGCCGGTGGGAAGAAGGCGCACGGTTGCGTGCTCCCAGCCACCGGCTCCGTAGTTCAGGCCTCCGAGTGCACGAGATGGTGCGAGTCCACAGATCTCGACGTAGCTGCACATACCGATGCCGAGTTGCTTGGCCTCACCAGCGTCACGGCGTCGAGCTTGCTCAGCACGAACGTCGGCGAGCTTGATCATCTCCAGTGCCTTGTCGTGCGCCGGGCGGTAGTGGCCCGAGTCAAAGATCAGCGTTGACGCCGCTTCGTGGTTCTCGAACGCTTCGCCTCCGTTGATGTAGTTGCGCGCCCGGATCTCTTCAGGGCTAATGCCCACCTCTCGGGCCAACATGTCCATGATTCGCTCGATGGCGTAGCTGGCCTCGGGCCGACCGGCACCGCGGTAGGCGTCGGTCGGGGTGAGGTTGGTGAAGTATCCATCGCAGGTAAATGCCAGGTTCGGAATGGCGTACACGCCGGTGTAGAGGAAACTACCGAGCAGCGGCACACCGGGTGTGATCAACATCATGTATGCGCCCATGTCGGCGTCGATGTGCACGCGAACCGATTGGATCTTGCCCTCGGCGTCAGCGGCGACTTCCATGTGCTGGATTTGGCCGCGGCCTTGGTGCGAAGAACCTGCAGCCTCGGTGCGGGTCTCGGTCCAACGAACCGGGACGCCCAACTTGTTGGCCAGGGTGACCGAAAGGATCGCGTCCGGGTCGACGTTGAGCTTGCCTCCGAAGCCGCCACCCACAGACGGGGCGATGACTCGGATCTTGCTCTCCGGGATTCCGGTGGTTGCCGCGATCATCACCTTCAAGATGTGCGGCACCTGCGTTGCGGAGTAGAAGGTGACCTCGCCTCCAGCGGGGGAGGGGATCGCCAAGCAGCCGCGGGGTTCCATGGGAGATGGGATGAGGCGTTGCTGAACGAACTTCGCCTTCACCGTATGTGTCGCTTCAGCGAAGGCCTTCTCGGTTGCTTCGGGGTCGGGAACGAGTGGCCAGTGGAAGGCCTTGTTGGTCGACAGGTCCGAGTGCGCCATGACCTTGTCTTCAACTGCAGCCTCGAGCGAACCCACCGCAGGGAGTGGCTCGTAGTCAACGACTACCTTCTCCGCGGCATCGGCTGCGCCGTAGCGGCTGTCGCTGAGCACGACGGCGACGATGTCGCCAACGTGCTTCGCTTCACCGACGGCGACCGGGTTGTGTGGCGGGTTGACCATGTCTTCGGTGACCGGCCAAGCGCAGGGCAGGGGAGCCCCCCAAAGGCCCATCTCGGCGAGTTGCTCGCCGGTGTAAACAGCAGCAACGCCGGGCATCTTCTCGGCCTCGCTGGTGTCGATGCTGTTGATCTTTGCGTGGCCCATCGTTGAGCGGACCATGCCCATCCACAACTCGCCTGGCGCGTGGATGTCGTCAATGAATTTGTTCTCGCCGGTAAGGAGTGCAGGGTCCTCCTTGCGCAGCATCGGGTCGCCGATTTTGCCGGCACGTTCTTCAACCGCGGTCATGATGCACCTCCGCTTACGCTTTGAACGGCCTTGATGATGTTGTGGTAGCCGGTGCAACGACAGAGGTTGCCTTCGAGCCCTTCGCGAATCTCTTGCTCGCTCGGGTTCGGGTTCTCCTTGAGAAATGACGTGGAGGCCATCACCATGCCAGGAGTGCAGTAGCCGCACTGGAGGCCGTGACATTGCTGGAACGCCTCTTGCATTGGATGCCAGTTCTGATCGCCGGTTGCGATGCCGGCGGCCTGGGCGGTGGCAGCGAGCCCTTCGATCGTCGTGAGGTCTTGACCATCGGCCTGGACGGCGAGCACGGTGCACGACTTTACGGATTCACCATTCATATGAATGGTGCACGCCCCACAGGAAGAACTGTCGCAGCCAACGTTTGTGCCGGTCAGCCCCACGGTGTCTCTCAAGTGATGAACCAAAAGAGTTCGTGGTTCAACGTCATGACTCTTGGTCACGCCGTTGACGGTGATGGATACTTCCATTCGTTTCCCCTTAATTGTGTATGTGAATGCGCGTGCGGTCAGTCTTTCGCGTATCTGTGACGCGCGCCACTTAAAATTTGGCAGCGGGGCTTGATGCCGAGTCTTAGTCGAGCTGTAAAGGAACCGCAACAAACATTTGCGATCCACCGCGACCCAAAAGTCAACATTTCGACACGGTTTTGTAGTCGAAGAGATTCGTGAAGGATGTGAACAGCTTTCGCAAAAATTCACGACTTGGAAAGTCGATTGCGGTTGACCCACAGTCACTTTGTTCCGTCCGTTTTTGACTCGCCAACTACCGCTTCTCAGCATTGAAAAATCAGCATTTCACCTCGCCAAATTGACTCCTTCTAACCCGGTCCTTACTAGGAGTGGTTAAGCACCTGTACACCGCTATGAAGGAATTCATTTCGTGTTAACCGCGTTCGGCATGTTCACGGAGAGCGTCCGCCCGTATCTTGCGAGTACACCAGACAAACGGGCCCGTGTTGGGTCCGGGATTAAACGGAGAGAGTAATGACATTGAAAAGCTTGCGATCAGCAGGAGGGAAGTTCGGACGTTCCGTGCTTGCTCTCGTGTTGGTCGTCACCACGCTTGCGGTAGCCCCAGTGGCTATCGGGGCACAAGACTCGGGCGGCACACCAGCCGTTCAGTTCACATTTGAGAATGCGCAGCCTGCTGACGGATTCTTCTTCACTGAGCCATGGGTCGGCCTTCACGCCGACGACTTTGACCTCTTCAACATCGGCGATCGCGTGACCCCAGGTCTCGAGTCGCTTGCTGAAGGTGGCAACACTGAGCTTCTCGGCTCAGAGTTCGCACAGCCTGGTCGCCTGCAGGCAACCATCGGCAACGGTGAAGTCCAATTCATCTCGCCTGGCGAGGTCATCTCTGGTTCGATCGATGTACGGAACGCAGCTGCGTACCCATACGTATCGTTCGCTTCCATGTTCATCCCAACGAACGATGCGTTCTTCGGTACCGATGCTCCAATCCGCATCTTTGACGACAACGGTGAGTTCCTCGGTGAGCAAACCATCAACATCTACCGTGAAGACATCATCGATGCCGGTACCGAGGTCAACAACGCTTCTGGCGCTGCTGGCTTCTCACTCGGCTTCGACGGCACCGGCTCCGGCGACTCGACCGATGACCCATCGGGCGTTGCTCAGATCCACCCAGGCTTCGACAACCTTCTCGGTCTCCAGACCGCTGCAGGCGTAACCGTTACGAACGGTGTCGAAGACGGCGAGCTCCTCGCAACCGTAACCATCTCCCTCGGCGATCCAATCAACACCGTTTCGGCTGTTGGCCCGATCTTCGAAGGCAGCCAGGTCCCTGTCGATGGTGGCGATGATGCTGCAGCTCCAAGCGGAACCTTCCAGCTTGTAGACCAGAACTTCGGCCGTTACCTCGAGGCACGTCCTGACGGAAACGTCGGCACCTCGAACCAGTCGAACACCGCTACCGAGTGGGTACTTGTCGCTGACGGCGACAGCTACCGCCTCCAGTCGGTATCGACCGGTAACTACCTGAATGCAAACGGTCCATCGGACAACGACGCTGACAACTACAACGTCACCTACATCGGTGACCCAAGCGCAGCGATCACTTGGGATCTCGTTGACCTCGGTGACGGCACCTACCGTGTCTACAACACCGACGTAAACCGATTCCTTGACGCTGACCGTCGTAGCAGCTTCAACGTTGACACCTCACGCCAAGAGCGTTCTGACACCGCTTGGCAACTCATCCCAGTTGACGGTGGCGGCGACGATGGCGGCGACGATGGCGGCGACGCTGGCGACGCAATCGGCGCTGTATTCGTAGGTACCAACGACCTCGAGAACAACACCGTTGCAGCATTCGCACGTGCAGCTGACGGAACGCTCACCCCAATTGGTGAGTTCGAGACCGGCGGCCAGGGCGCAACCGACTTTGACGGTGGCGAAGGACTTGACCCACTCATCTCGGCTGACTCACTCATCGTGACCGAAGACGAGCAGTTCCTGCTTACCGTCAACGCTGGTTCGAACGAAGTTGTTTCGTTCCGCATCAACGACGACTTCAGCCTCACCCGCGTCAGCGTTGTTGACTCCGGTGGCGTTGGCCCGAACTCGGTAGCTGTAGACGGAAACCTTGTTTACGTCACCAACATCGACCGTGACGGAATCGCCCTCGGCGATCCAAGCACCCCACGTGCAG
>CAYUKM010000001.1:0-49885 GCA_964445255.1 uncultured Acidimicrobiales bacterium | reverse complement strand
TCATGAATCCAAGATGCTGGAGCGACCAAAGAATATTCATCGAGGCGTGCTTTGCTCCGTCCTCGTTTCCAGTGATCAAGCTGCCAGCGGTGCGTCCGTAATAGCGCACCTGGCCTTTTTCGTTGGACTGACCGTGGTGTGAGTAAAGTCGTTCGATGATCTGGGTAGCGACAGATGATTTTTCTCCGAGCCAGATCGATGCGCCAATGACCAAGATGTCTGATGCGATGACCTTGTCGAATATTTGTGGCCAATCGTCGACATCTTTGCCGTGTTCTGTCATGTCGGGATACACCCCGGTTGCAACCTGGAAGTCGACCGGGCGCAATACCTCTGTTGCGACTCCGTTGGCGTTCATGATTGCCTTCGAGATCTTGATGAGGCCTTCGGTGTGTGAGAGCTCCGGTGAAGGCTTCAACGTGCAGTTCAAGAAGATGGCACTCAGGTCGGAATAGTCGACAGTGCTGTCTTCGCACGTCTGCTTTTGCAGATCATTCAGGGTCATTCGGTTGCGGTCCTTATTGTGCGACTTGTAGGCAAATTGATTGTAGCGACGCGGCCCTAGATAGTGCGATCTTGCGCTACTGGCTTGGTCGCTTGCGGTGCCAACGAATCCGGCTTTCGGTCATACCTTCTTCAAGCTCGGCCAGCTCGGGGCGCCCGAATTTGTCAAACCACTTCGAGTAGGTGGCCGCGGTTGGTGCTGCAGAAATGCCATGGAGTACGACCGAGCAAAAGATGGTCAAGGTCACAATCGTGAAGAGCTTTTCCGAGAGTGCGGTTTCTTTGGCAAGAATCACGAGTCCAAAGAGAAGCGAGGCCAACCCACGGGGCCCAAACCAGCCCATGAACAAAATCGTCGGACGTTTCAGGCCCGCACCGATCATCGAGAGAGCAACCGGCAGAATGCGGCCGACGGTGAGAATCGCAATCACTAAGATCGCGATCGGAACCGTTAGCTGGTTAATCGCCGGAAGAACCATCGTTCCAAAGATCACGAACGTCGCTTCAGCACCGATTTGGCCGATGTTTTCTGCGAGTTCGACATGGTCAGAAGCGCGTCTGCCAATGAGCGCCCGCACTGTAAGCCCGGCCACAAACGCTGCGATGAAACCGTTTCCGCCAAGGGCCGTGGCACCAGAGAACGCGATGATGGCAGCCGAAAACGCGACTAGCTGAGCGCCTCCTTCGTCGGTCCAATGTCGCGAATAGACCCATGGATTCACGCGCCCCAGAAGGAACCCGAGCAGTGCTCCCAAGCCAACACCGATAGCGATCTCGGTTACGGCTTCGCCAGCGATCGACCCGCGATCGTCCAAGGCTGCTCCGACTGCGAGCGCCGAGAAGATCGCCACGACCGGAACCACCAGTCCGTCGTTGAGGCCGGACTCGACGTTCAACGTCTGGCGTATGCGAACCGGAACCCGGCGGTCGGTAACCACAGCCTGGCCCAGGGCTGCATCGGTTGGAGCGAGCACCGCGGCGAGCAGCGCAGCTTCGCTCCAGGTCAATTCGGGCAAAATGAACCTCGCGAGCAGCGTGCCGAAGGCGATGCTCAAAGGCAGTCCAATGCTGAGAAGCCGGGCCGGGAGACCAAAGGTCGTCCTCAGCGTTGCGATGTCGATTCGTGCGGCGTCTGAGAACAAGAGCAAACCGAGCGTCAACTCGGCGGCGAGCTCGACACCTTCGCCCTCGATATCGAGTTCGAGTACACCAAGCGCATCGCCGCTCAATGCCATCCCAAGACCCACGAAGATCATGGGCCCGGTAATTGGCCAACGAGAGATCCTGACTCGTACCACCGAGACGATCGCGAGGATGATCGCGAGGACAGCGAAGTTAGCCACTCAAACCGTCCGACAGGTTGTGGGACTCTCTCGAACGAGTGAACATGTTCTCCCTGCAGCAATCATCCCGGATCATATTCATCTCCGGGGCAACCCGGCGGTATCGGGCACGGTCAATGTACCAGCGCGACAACCCACCCAACGAGGTAAGAACTTTCCTTTTAATATCCTTGGGTCTTTCGTTTGATACCGTCGCAAGGCCGAGGACCATGCAGGGGAAGAAGGAGTAGTAGTCCAATGGAGCAGCCAATTGCTCACCACGATGTTGTGCTCAGTCCGTTCGGGGCAACCGTTCCCGAACTTGTCGACGCCGCCCGGTGCGCCGAGGACAGCGGGTTTGGCGGAGTGTGGACCTATGACCACCTCACTGGGAAGATGCTCGACCGCGGTTCGTCGCATGACGCCTTCGTCATCTTGGGCGCCATCGCGGCGGTCACGACGCGCGTACGGCTGGGACCATTGGTTGCCAACATGATGAACCGCCACCCGGCACGACTCGCTGTGGCTATGTCTTCGCTCCAGTCACTCAGTTCTGGCCGCGCTGTCCTTGGGCTCGGCGGCGGCTCGGCGCCAGGGTCGCGTTTCGCCGGTGAACACGAAACAATTGGGACTCAGCTGCTCGACGCTGCTGGCAGGGCCCGGCGTTTAGAAGAGACAATCGCGCTCGTGCGCAACACGTGGGCAGGCGCAACAGAGTTCCATGGCGAGTTCTTTCAGATTGCAGAACCGGGCCTTGGCTTAAACGAGCAAATGCCGCCTCCAATAGTTGTTGGTGCTAGCGGAAGCCGCACTGTAGAGCTCGCGCTTCGAGTCGCCGACGGTGTCAACATCACGAACGGGCCAAAGCTGGCCGAACTCCTCGCGTTGGTTCAAAGTAAGAACCGTGGAGGTAGCTTCGAGACGTCGGTTCACATTCCCGCCGATCTCGATCACCCGACCGGCGGCACTCTTCACGGGGTGCCAGACAGTGGCCTCGACCGGAGGGTCTTGGCCGTGAACGCCCCATTCGATTTGGCAGCCCTCGCCGAGATTGGCTCCAGAATCAATGGCTAACTAACGAGGACGATTGCCAGCAAGCTCATGAAAGAGCCACGTGTGGAATAATGAGGCCATAATCCTAAGATCCGGAGAGAGGTCATGACTGACGTTCAACCCTTCGCACCCTCTACACCGCAAAGCTTGCCTATACCCGAACGCACCCGGGCTGTCTTAACCCAGCAGTGGGAACAACTGGCCGAGCCGGGCGCATGGTGGACGGGTCAACAACGCATCGATATTGCCCACGTCGGCAGGGCTGCCCGGCGAGACCTCCCCGAACCCGAAGCGAGCTCGCTGAACGACGTCGATCGCCGTGCGGCAGTGCTTGTTGCCACCGACGCTGGCAGTATCACCAAGGTCATGGTTGAAGGTTTCGTCGCCGATGGACTCAGCCCGCTGCACTATGTTGAGCTCGTCGGCGTCATTTCTCGAACGACAGCAATCGACACCGCGACCGTTGGGCTCGGCAACCGTCTCGAACCCTACCCTGACGCGATCCCAGGCGAGGCACACAACACGGTCGTACCCGGCGCAAAGCGGCGCTCGGCGTGGGTGCCGATGGTTGGCGGTGCCGGCGCGACTTCAGCGCTGTCTGCTGTGCCAGCTGAAGATCTAGCGCAAGAGCAACTCCATGGGGCTCTGTACCTGAGCTACGCCGAGATGGGTAGCTACGGGATCAACAAAGGGCTCGACCGCACCCAAATGGAACTGTTGGCTGCGCGAACGTCGCTACTCAACGATTGCTATTTTTGACTGTTTGCTCATTCAGGAATGCTCCGTGCGAGCGCCCACATGAACAACGCAAACCTCAACCTCAAGGCGGTCGGCGATAGCCAGCTCGACCCGAACCTGCCTACGGGAAGCCAGCTCCTCGCCTTTGCTGATGCAATCTATGAGGGCAATGCTGATGCCATTGCCAGGACCCGTCAAGAGCTCCAAGACGTCGCTGGTGTTGACGGTGCCGCACGCGCTGCATTGGTCATTGGCAACTTCGAGATGATGAACCGTATTCTTGACGCCACCGGTGTACCGGTCCCGGTCAGTATGGGTGCTATCACGACCGAACTGGGGATTCCTGCCTTCACCGGCCGTCACTAGATTCCTTACCAACACCGATCACTAGATCAACTGACATGCGCTACAAGTTGAGATCGCATCGAGGCCGACAGGCAATAGATTTACAGACGATATGACACGCATTTCCTTCTACTACGACCCGAGTTGCCCATGGTGCTGGATCACAAGCCGATGGCTTACCGAAGTGCAACAGGAGCGAGAGATAGATATCGACTGGTTACCGTTCAGCCTTGCGTTGAAGAATGGTGAGCTTGGTGGCCAAGACGTTACCGGGCACCTCGACACCCACACGATCGCGCACAGGGTGCTTCGGATCGTGGAAGCAATACATCACGCTGAAGGGATCGATCGGGGAGAGCTCTTCACCCAATTTGGCAAGGCGTATTTCATCGATCCCAAGCTCGACGACGAGACCTTCTACGCCGCAGTTCTGGAGCGTATGAACCTACCCTCTCGTTACCTTGCCGAGTTGGACAACGTCGAGCACGATCAAGCGTTGCAACAGCACCTTGAGGACGCCATCGAGATCGCTGGTGACGACATTGGCGTGCCGTTGATCATCTTTGATACGACCGACGGCGAGCGTGTCGGGTATTTCGGCCCGGTACTGCGTCGCATGCCAACCCCAGAGCGAGGTCTCGAGATCTGGGACAGCCTCCACACCATCGCGACAGGCCCCGACTTTTACGAGCTCAAGCGCAAACGTGCTCGTCGTTCAAAGGTCAAGACGACCAAGCGGCTCTTTCCGGAACTGTTGACAAACCAATAGCGCCACCTAGCAGGTCGCCTCTGTGCCGAGGATCTCGTGCAACGGAGTGCCATCAATGCGGTTGAACCAGCCGGGCGTTCGCCAAGGAGCGTTGCCGTCGACGTTGGGCGCACCACGCCCATCGAGTGAATCGGAGATGTGAATCGTGCGGGTGTCCAGCGAATAGCGGGTGCGGTTCGAGGTATTTGGGACGCTGCGATGAAGGTGCGCGCCCGAGAATGCGATGAGGTCGCCAGGTTCGATCACCACACGGAATGCCGACTCGTCGATCACTGGCTCGACTAGCCGGGGTACGACCTTGGTGGAGTTGACCGGCTCTTTGCGGAGCTCGACGATGTCGAAGTCTTCGCTGGTGTTGGGGACGGCCGAATCGAACAAACCGGGGTAGAGCTCCATCGTCGCCGATTCGTCGACGTCGTAGACCGGGGCCCACCAGTTGACCTGCTCGTACAGGTTCGACGCCCACGTATCTCGATGCGTGTCGAGCGGCGCAGTCACGAGGTCGATTGTCTCTTCGTTTGTGCGTGGTGTCTGCACACGTGCAAGCAAGCGATCTACGGCGGTGTCTTCGGCCCGCAACCCAATGGTTGCGAGCGTCGCGTGCCACAAGCGCACAACGTCGTCGTCAGTGAGAGCGGCTTGTTGATATGTGTCGAGCAGAGCGATGGCCTCGGGGTGCTCCACCATCTGGTGCAAGGTGATCGGGTCGTGCGGGGCGGTAGCGGCGACAGCGAGCTCACGAAGGCGAGCTACGAGCTTGGCCATGGGTTCGATGTTTTGGAACCTGACTACCTCGCCGGCATAGATCGCGTCATGAAACGTGCGCACATCAACCGGCGCGACGAGCGTGGTGATCATGAACTAGGAGACCCGCCCACGCAGGCTGGCTATTCCAACGGCCAAGGCGATCAGCGTGTCGGCCTTGCCTCGACCAGTACGTGCGTCTCGTCTCTTAGGCGTTGATGTAGACGTCGAGTGCGCCGCGAACGTGGTTGCGCCCGCGACGTAGCGCGGCGCTTATGTCCTCCGCGCTCCGGTCCAGCTGCTCGGCGGCAACTTCACGACTCGCTCCTTCGATATCGACCAGCGCGACGACCGCGGCATCAAAGGTGGTGAGGTCCTGTAGAGCGCCTTCAACAACCCCATAGAGCTCATCGGTTTCTACGTCGGCCTCTGGGCTGAGCAGGTGGGAATCGCCCCAGGCATTTGGTGACTCGAGGAATCCTCCGGCATCGATTCCCTCCGAATAGAAAGCCGGATAGTAGAGCTCGGCTGCATCGCCATCGGCATCAAGACTGCGGACCCTGGCGTCTACGCTGCCGCGGTGGTCATAGACCGATTCCACTCGACCAGCCCCAGGTTCCGGAGTGTTGGCGATGTCGAGCAGGATTTGAGTGAGGCTGTCGAGGTCAAAGCCCGACCCTTCCTCAAGGGCGCGAGTAAAGGTCGCCTCGACAATGTCCTCGGCCCTGTTAGGGGCGATCGCCGACGCTATCGATTGGAGGTGCTGCGCGTGCTCAGAGTACGCAGCGGAAGCCGCATCTGCGTCCGCGTGACCAGCGAAGCTCTCTTCGACCGCTTGGCGAAGCTCCTCGGGCACCGTGACGCCAGGTCGGCTGGAGATCAGATCAACGGTGGTGCGCAGCTGACCGAGGTGCGTAGGGCAGTTGCCGCAACCCGCGAGGTGAGCGTCAAGGTAGCTGCGTTCTACCGGATCGAGCACATCATCGATAAAGTCCGAGGCGGCGGAAACTACGTCTTCACAACTAACTAAGGACATGGAATGAACTTAACCGTTATTGCTTGTCTTTTGGGTATTCGGGTTGCGAGCACCGGCCCAGAAACGTGTTCCGGGCCGGCGCCGTCAAAGGGCTGAGCCAATTACTCGCTGGCAACGGTTTCGGCCTCAACAGCGCTCAGCTCGTTGAGTAGTCCAGTGATGCCTTCGATAGCTGCGTCGGCGTCGATCTGGAACCCGTTGGCGAGCACTCGTCGGTCGGGGCCGATGAGTACGGCCCACGGTGTTCCGCCAGTGCGGTAGTCAGCCATGATTGTGGGAGGGTGCCCCGAATCGTGGCCGAGCGCAATGTCGTCGAGGCCGTGGCGTGCCAGGGACTCGCTCGCCGCTTCAGCACTGTTCTGCTCGTGGCCCTCAAAGACGGTCTGTACAGCGATGAACTTCACCTTGTCGGCGAGTCCTCGCTCAGCGAGGCCCTCACGGACGGCCTTCATCGTTGGGAAGCCATGGCTGTGACAGCCAGGACACCAGCTCTGAAAGTTGTAGAGGTAAATGATGGGCTCTTCAATGTCGGCAATCTTGAGGTCGCCGTCGGTGTTGGCGAGCCAATTGTCGAATCGAAATTCTGGGGCGATCTGCCCGGCTATTCCAGTTGCCATGGGTAGTCCTTTCATAGCGGTGGTGGTGATATTGATTGTGTTAATGGTGTAGACAAGCAAGTGCGCCAATCGTTACAGAAATTCCCGAATCCAACCGAGATGAGTCGGCCATGTCTTCACCAAAGTTTGACCGGTCAGTGGGAAATCCGTGCTTGTTCCTTCGTGCTCTCGCTGAACTTGGTGCGATAGATCCCGAAGCAGAACCCGTTGGCCAGGTCAGCGAGACCGTCGCCAGAGCCTTTGGGGACTCGGTGAATCAGGCCGTGCTCGCCGCCGAGGTCTACCCAATCGCACTGACCGCCAACGGGCTGTCGCCCAAACAGATGTTGAACACCAAGTTGCACGGCTTCGTCGCTAACGAACTTCGAGACGGACCGTTCGACAAACATGGGTCGGGGTCCCGAGTTCTCGATAACCGCGGCCAGGTCGACCTCGCAGAAATCGCTCGCTTCGATGCGTTCGCCGCGGATTTCCGTTCCGCCCAGACCGGCGAAACGGTTCGGGGTCTCGGAGCAGAGGGCATTAAAAAGATGTTGGACGCCAACTTCGAACGGGCGCAAGCCACTCGCCGCCCCATCGACCGAGCGCTGATGGATGCCGAATTTCCCAAGCTGCTCGAGCTCATGGGAAAGGAAAGCCCCGACGGGCTCTACCTCGACCTCGGTGAGTTGCGAACGCTAATCGTCGATCGCCAGCTGCCCACACGGATCTCCGACCGGCTCGCCTAAGGGCAAAGTCACCGCGACTAGGTCCAGGGCAGGGCGGATCGGTCGGCCCAATACTGCGCTGGTGTGAGAGCCGAAGGTGCAACCGTTCCGCTATTGGCTGGTAGGACCAGTGCGGACAGATTGGACTCGAGCTGCGCGATGTTTAATGCGCCGCTGAGTACGACGTCGGCTGGAGACTGGTTCATAGCGACGCTGAGCGCCAAAGCGTCCGGTGTTGCATCGACGTCGGGTGACGTAGCGGGCTGATCTCCCGACGATGTGAGTCGTCCGTTCGCCAATGCCTCCTTGATCACGACAAACACACCCTGATCCTTCAGTTTCAGCAGGCTTTCGGTCGCCGAAGGTTCGAGGGGATTCCACGTGACCTGAACCGAATCGAACAAGGGGCTTCCGCCGACGGTGATTGCACCCACGGCATCGAGCACTTCGGGCTGCTGTGGGCCGCTCGTCGACAATCCGATCGCGACACCGCTCGCCTTGAGCTCGCCCAGTTCATCGAGCAGCTGGGAGTCAGCGAGCGCTGGGCTCTGGGGCGTTAACGAGTGAATCTGGTAGAGGTCGAGGTTTTCGCCGAGTAGCGCTTTGGATTCGACGAGCTGGCGTCGGAACATCTCGAGGCTGTGATCTTTGACCTCGTGAGTATCGACGTCGATTTGCCAGTCTGCGACGTACTCATATCCCCACTTCGACGCAACGAACACGTCGCTCGGGGAGCGTGTTTGAAGCCACGTTGAAAGGAATTCCTCGGCCTTGCCATAGGAACGCGCTGCGTCGAAATACCTGACGCCGTGCTCGTACGCGAAGTCAAAGACCGACAAGGCGTTGGCCGTCATCGATTCGACGTCGGTATGGCCGAGAAGGTCGATGCCGTGGTCGGTGGTTATGTATCCCGGTCTTCCCAAGGCAGCGGTGCCCAGGCCGAGTACGGCCTGTGACTCGCTGTCGCGTCGGAACTGGGCAAGTTTCACACTCATCACGAGCTCGATTCCGCGTTCTCCAGCATGTCTCGGGCATCTCGCCAAAACTTCGCTGCAACCTCAACCGGGTCAGCATCGGCAGGAAAATCTGACACTTTCAAGACCGCCCCGGTGAATGCCGTAGCGTTCCAGAATGGGTCGTCGGTGTCGAGCGACAGACGATCAGGCCACCAGATGCTCAGGTACAGGTAAGGCTCAGCAATGGCGTCGTCGCCCGGTGAGGCGCCGTAACTGCCGCGATGGTTTTCGTCACCCATCTCGATCGCGGGATCGAAGTGGCCTGGCCAAAGCTGAGCCTCAGAGGCATCGACCGACGCGTCATCTTCGCGAACGGCGTTGAGTGCATCGAAGGCCATATTGAACCAACGACCCAGGTAATTGGAGGACTCAAGGTCAATGCCGAGGTCTTCATCGAGGTCGCCGGCCGCGGGGGAGTCATGCTCGGCAGCCGTTTCGGTATCGACCGGTTCGCCGAGGAACTCAGCGGCTGCGTTCAAGGTCGTGATTGGTGCAATGCGTTGTTCGCCCGCAAGTTCATCGATCAGATCCAGACCGGCAACTCGAATGCGACGTTGCTCTCCGAAGGGCGGGGTACCGAATCCGCCCTCGGTTGCTCGTAAACCGAAGCGTTCGGTCAATCGATATCGGGCGGGCGCAATCACGTAGGCGGCGAGCCGGTGAAGGTTGATTCTCGTTGCAGCGAGGTGGGCGTGGACTTTTGAAATCGCGTTCATAAGTCCCTGACTCTACCTAGTTGGCGTGGGGGGATCCGTGCACGTCCTATCGGGTTCTTCGCGGATTTTGGCGGAAGTGTTTTGACTCTATTGGGCGTTACGCGTGAGCCGTTTTGTGGGATCTGTGTACCCCTGTTGGCGAAGTTGATATGAGTCCGCTCAAGTTTGTTGCCAATATGGGAATCAGATTCGCCTGTCTGCGTTATACCCCTCGACAACAAATCAACAATGAAGAAAAACAACGAGACTGGAGAACTGATATGAGTAAAGCAGTAGGAATCGACCTCGGCACGACAAATTCTATTGTCGCCACGATCACGGGCGGAGAGCCCGAGGTAATCGCCAACGCCGAAGGCGTTCGCACCACTCCATCGGTGGTCGCGTTCGCTCGTGATGGCGAGGTTCTTGTGGGCGAGGTGGCCAAGCGACAGGCAATCACCAACCCTGAGCGCACTATTCGCTCGGTCAAGCGCCACGCGGGTACCGATTGGACTCTGGGAATCGACGGTACCGACTACACCGCCCAGGAGATCTCGGCTCGAATTCTGCAGAAGCTGAAGCGAGACGCTGAAGGATTCCTCGGAGAAGATGTGACTCAGGCGGTCATTACCGTTCCTGCCTATTTCGACGATGCCCAGCGAACCGCTACCAAGGAGGCCGGCGCCATTGCTGGTCTTGAGGTTCTGCGAATTATCAACGAGCCCACCTCTGCTGCCCTTGCCTATGGCATTGCCAGTGAGGACGATAGCGATCAGACCATCCTGGTCTTCGACCTCGGTGGCGGCACATTCGACGTTTCGGTTCTGTCGATGGGCGACGGCGTGTTCGAGGTGCTCTCGACCCACGGCGATACCCATTTGGGCGGCGACGACTGGGACCAGGCGATTATCGACTGGATCGTCAAGTCGTTCAAGGACACCGAGGGAGTCGACCTGTCGGGCGATGCCATGGTCATGCAGCGGCTGAAGGAAGCCGCTGAAGCAGCCAAGATCGAGCTATCACAGGTACAGACGACGCGGATCAATCTTCCCTTCATCACCGCTACCGATGCAGGCCCTAAGCACCTCGATCTCGAGCTCACGCGTTCGAAGTTCGAGGACCTGACGGCCGACTTGGTCGCCAAGTTGAAGGATCCCTTCGAGCAGGCCCTCGCAGATGCCAAGGTCGAAAAGGGTGACCTCGACCATGTCATTCTGGTCGGTGGTTCTACCCGTATGCCCGCCATTTCCGAGCTGGTCGAGTCCCTGTCGGGAGAAGAGCCTCACAAGGGCGTCAACCCCGACGAGGTCGTTGCCATGGGTGCTGCTGTTCAGGCTGGAGTCCTGCGAGGCGATGTGAACGACGTCATTCTGCTAGATGTCACGCCTCTGTCACTCGGCATCGAGACCATGGGCGGTGTCATGACAACGCTCATCGAGCGCAACACCACGATCCCGACCAAGCGTTCGGAGCTCTTCAGCACCGCTGAAGACAACCAGCCTTCGGTCGACGTCCATGTACTTCAGGGCGAGCGCGAAATGGCGCAGCACAACAAGACGCTGGGCAAGTTCCAGCTGGTTGATCTGCCACCTGCTCCTCGCGGTATGCCTCAGATCGAGGTCAGCTTCGACATCGATGCCAACGGCATCGTGCACGTCTCTGCCACCGACAAGGGCACTGGCAAGGAGCAGTCGATCACGATCACCGGTCAGTCATCGCTGTCAGAAGACGACATCGAGCGCATGGTTAACGATGCCGCAGCCCACGCCGAGGATGATAAGCGTCGCCGAGCCGACGCTGAGACTCGTAACGAGGCTGACAGCACGCTGTATCAGGCTCGCCGGCAGCTAAATGATGCCGACGACTCGTCGGCAGAGCGTTCGACCCTGCAGGCTGCAGTCGATCAGCTGGCCGCCGCTACTGAGGCTGAAGATCTCGAAGCGATGAAGTCGGCCGCCGAAGATGTGCGCTCGGCTGCGGAGAAGTACACCCAGTACCTCTACGACAACGCTGCAAGCTCAGACTCGGGCGACGGAGCTGTCGAAGGCGACGACGACGTCATCGATGCCGAGATCGTCGACGACGAGGACGTCAACGCCTAGTTAGTTAGCTATCCCAATTAATCAGACCACCAATGGGGCATAGCCGGGTTCGTTCCGGCTGTGCCCCGTAGTCCGGTCTAATACCAAGGAGGTGACCACCACATGAATGCAACTGCCGAATGGCTCGACATCGACTTCTACGATGTCCTCGGTGTCAGCAGTGACGCCACACAAAAAGAGATCAAGTCCGCATACCGAAAGCTCGCTCGTACCGCTCACCCTGACGCCAATCCAGGAGATGTCGAGGCCGAGGAACGGTTTTCCGACATTGCTAAGGCCTACGAAGTGCTCTCCGACGAGGATCGTCGAAAGGAGTACAACGACCTACGGACGCAGGCGGCGTATCGACGCCAGTCCTCGGCGGGCTCGAACCAATGGTCAAGCCGGTCATATCAGGACGCGAACTTCGTCGACTTCGACTTCGACACCATGTTCGGCGAGTATTTCGCTGAACAACAGCGCCGGCCGCGCCGCGGAAGCGACCTTTCTGCTTCGCTCCATATGGAGTTCATCGATGCCATCCAAGGGCTCACCACCACACTTACCCTCGATGGTCGCTCGGTAAACGTGCGGATCCCCGCCGGCGTCAAGGATCGCCAGACCATCCGTCTTGCGGGTAAGGGCGCTCCCGGTCTCAATGGTGGTCCCGAGGGCGACCTGCTCATCGAGGTCTCGGTCGGTTCACACCCAACCTTTGGGCGATCGGGCAACAACCTGACGACGACTGTTCCGATCCGTTATGAGGACGCAGTGCTCGGTGGCGAAGTTTCGGTACCGACCCTCGATGGGTCAACGGTGACGGTTCGCATTCCACCTGGAAGCGCGAATGGTCAGAAGCTGCGGGTCAAGGGCAAAGGCGTGCCACTCGCCAAGCGAACTGGCGATCTGATCGTCGCCGTCACCATCGATGTTCCCAAGGATGTCTCAGACGAAGAGCGCTCGTTGCTCGAACAGCTCCGAGTACTCCGTGACGACGTCGGAGCGGCTAGTTAAGTTGTTTTGACCCGACTGCTAAGGTCGCTCCATGTTGCGTCGTGAACAACGTCCTTCGCGTCGAGGGTGATCGATCTCGCATTATCGATTGCGGCGACAACAGGTGTGGCCGTCGTGCTGCGACTGGCGCGCCAGCACGGCCGCAACATCGAAATCGTCATCGCTGCGAACTATGTCCTTGCGGCGGCGATCGGGCTTGTGCTCGCACTCGCCACGGACAAGCTGTCATCGGTCGAGCCCATCACTATTGTCCTGGGCTTTATCGGTGGACTCATATGGCCAACCGCGTTTCACCTGTACGCCTCGGGAATCGCCACGTTCGGCCTGGCCCGCACCGGTGCATGGGCACGGCTCTCGCTGGCAGTTCCGGTCCTACTCGGCCTGGTCTTTTTCGGCGAAGCGTTGACGCCTCGTCTCGCTCTCGGCATTGCCTTGTTGTTTGGAGCGTTCCTCCTGCTGACTCCCCGTATGGCTCCGATAAGTGAACTGCGTCCGCCAAATCAGCGTGCGCCCAAGGTGCTGCTGTATGCCAGCACGTTGATCATCACTTTCGGGGTTATCGATGCGTGGGTCAGCCTGTTCAACGAAGTTGGTTCAGGAGAAGATGACCTCGCGTTCTTCGTGGTCTTGTTCGGCACCGCTGCGGTGGTCTCGACCACGATGGCGCTCAAACGTGGCCAGACCTTTACCCGGCTCGACTCGCTCACCGGTGTCGCTCTGGGCATCTTGAACTTCGCTGTTAGCTATTTCCTCCTGCGAGCGCTCGCCGGAGGTTTCGAGGGTCGGTCCGCCCTCGCGTTCACGCTCTTTTCGGCGTCCAGCCTTGTGCTCATGGCCTTGATCGGCAGACTTGCCTGGGGCGAGCAGGTCAAAGGGCGAGAAGTCGCCGGTATTGCCACAGCTTTAGTGGCAATCATTGCCCTGAATCTGTGAGAGCTGATGGGCCTTTCCGCCTGGAGATCGATTGGATCGACCTCACGGTCCTTCAGGACTGACCTGCGGACTTCTTGGCGCGCGTACGCTCGTAGTGGCGTTGGACTTTCGCTCGGTTTCCGCAGCGTTCCATGGAACACCAGCGCCGCTGACCGCCCTTTGATACGTCGACGAACCACAACATGCAGTCAGGGTGCCGGCAGCATCGGACTCGGCCAGCGTGGTCACGCTTCACCTCGACGGCATTAACGAGCGCGCGAACCGCCAATTGCCTTGTGGGCTCGCGATGGGAGGCGTCGATGTGGGCAGTTCCCGACGATACAGCCAAGACCAGCAGGGCATCAGCGAGTTCGTCGTTGATCTGAGCTTGCAGCGGTCCCCACTGCTCGTCGGTGACCGCGGTATTGAGAACGTCTCGAACCATGCCACGCGCCCGGACTAGTGATTGGCGCACCGCTGGCACATCGGCTGAGCGACAGCGCATTCCGTAGGTTTCGGCGAAGTCTCGAACCGCTGCATCCTCGTCGAGCCAATCGACTACCTGGCCGTCGTTGTTCCACGTCGTGTTGGCGAGGTCAACGGCGATCGGGCCGCCGGGCATTGGACGTGGTGCTGGCCCTGTCATACCTAAAGCATACCGTCTAACCACTGAACGTGTTGTCAATGGTTAGCGCCCAAGCTAACCTTCAAATTCGTATTACTAGTTAGTCCACTGTGAGCTGAACCACCGTCCAGAGAAGACTTGGCCATCCCATGACCACTTACGAGCACTTTCACGAAGGCGAAGTTGCCATGCACGCCGACTGGGGCACCGACACCGAAGCGTACGAGCGGCAGTCCCGCCAAATGATGCGCCCTGAAGTCAACCCCCACGAACACGTCTTCATTGAAGAGCTTTCCTTCTCCATGGCGGGCACTATCGACGCACAAGGGCGCCCCTGGGCTTCGCCGCTGCTCTCCGGTGGGGACCCCCTGTTTCGCGTGACCAGCCCAACGACTATCTCGATCGATGCGCTCCCGATAGATGGCGATCCAATGCGTGCGAACATTGCAGACAACGCTGAGCTGGGCGTGCTGTTCTTCAGCATGGAGACTCGAAGACGAGCCAAGTCCATTGGGCAGGCATCGATCACCGAGAACGACTCCATCGACTATCGAATGACCAGGTTGTTCGGCATCTGTCCGAAGTACATCTTCAAACGACTCCACCAACCAGCACCGCAAACCCCGGCACTCGCACCCGAGACTCGGTCCGCCCTCACGAATGAGGACCGTCTTCAGCTTCAGCGATCCGATACCGCATTCTTTGCAAGCTTCTCTCCGCACGGCGCGGACGTGACCCATAGGGGCGGATCGCCTGGCTTCATCGAAGTTGTGAGCCCTGACGAACTGGAGATTCCCGATTACTTCGGCAATGGGATGTACAACACGCTCGGCAACCTTCGACTCGACGACCGACTAGGACTGACCGCCGTTGACTTTACGACGGGCCGCAACTTGCAACTCACTGGACGAGCCACTGTTCGCAGCACCGGTTTGTCACTCCCAGAACCCGAACGGTCTGTGTCGCTGAAGATCGATGACGTCAAAGTCTCGTGGGCTTCGGTCGGCCAATGGGTCGACGTAGAGCCATCGAGGTACAGCCCCAAAATCTGAGGCGAACGTAGAGCCAATCCAACCCCATCCAGTCGATCTATCCCACAACGAAAGGAAGACCATGCCAGCATTACTCATCATCAATTACGAGATCACCGATCTCGAAGCGATTGAGGCCTACCGCGAGAAGGGAGGCGAGCACCTCGTTGTCCAAGGAGGTGGCAAGCCAATCGCCTTCACCGACGACTCCATCGATCTCGGCGAGGGCAACGGAAGCGCCCCAACGACGGTCGTACTCGAGTACCCCTCAGTGGAGGCCGCCAAAGCCGCCTTCAACTCCGAGGGCTATCAGGCCATTGTTGAGGAGCGGCTTTCGGCTAGCAATCCATCGTTCGCTCAGATCGTGCCGACGCTATGAGCGACACAGCGAGCACACGCGGCATCCATCACCTCGGACTAACCGTCCCAAATCTCGAGGCGACCGTTACGTTCTTCGTCGACGGGCTCGGCTGGAGCGTCCTGGGCGAAGACCCCGGCTATCCAGCGGTCTACATCGGCGACGGCACCTCGATCCTTACCCTTTGGTCAACGCTCACCGATGACCCAGTCGCAGCCGATCGCGAACGAAACGTCGGCCTCCACCACCTCGCCCTGCAAGTCGACGATCTCGACACGTTGCATCAGACGTTCGACAGGGTCAGTGCTATCGAGGGAGTTGCAGTCGAATTCGAACCGCAGCAGAACCCGGTCGGGGTTGGGCCACGAGTGCACTACATGATTTACGAGCCAGGCGGCAACCGCATAGAAGTGCTCACCGATCCAAAATGACGCCTCAGTGGAACTGGTTAGCCCGACTACATACAAGACTCGCCTGAACTACTCGCCCGTCAGAAAAGGTGAATCGGCCATATCGCTAAAGCGTGCCCAGTTTGGCCGCAGCCCGATAACGACCTGATCAGGGTTCCCGAGGAACTCTTGCCATCGACGGGACATTTCGGGACCGAGCGTCCGCTCTGCTGCAGTGATGTACTCGTCGGCTAGTCCCGTCGTCGGACGAAGTTCAGCGGTCCCACGAATCTTCAGACTCCGATAGGGGAAGTCTTCGGTATCGATCGTGACTGCCAGCGCCGAACCCTCCACAATCGTGTCGAGCTTTGCGGCTCCAGCGAACGTCGACATCGCGAGAACGCTGCCAGTCCATGTGAACCAGATAGGGAGAACGTTCGGCGCGCCTTGGGCAACCCACGCAAGCCGCGCCGGGATCTTGCTCTCGAGAAGGAGCCCAACGCCTGGAGAGAGGGGCGGACGCAGTGCCGCGGGAAGTGGACTTCTTGTGTTGCTCATGGTGTCTTCGAGCGTAGTGGTGTGCCCGAGAGAGTCGCCTCGACAAGGCGCGACTTCATCTGCCGCGACGCTGCAGATGGAACTAGTCGACGACCGCACTGGCCTAAACGCGCCTCGAATTACTAGATTGCGTACCAGCACCGGTCACTAGATCAACTGAACACAAATTCAGCGCTGCTAACACACCTACAAGAAAGGCGGAATAGCCGTCATGAATTCAGAAGAAAACGTTCGCGTATTGGCACTTGCGGGAAGCTACAGAAAAGGTTCATTTAACCAGGCCCTACTCAATGGCTTCAAAGATGCAGCGCCCCAAGGCATGGAAGTGAGCGACTTCGACTTGCGCACAGTGCCTATGTACGACGGTGATGTCGAAGAGGCCGGAGACCCACAGCCCGTCCAGGACCTCAAAGCCGCGATCGTCGCAGCCGATGCCGTTTTGCTCGTCACGCCCGAGTACAACCACGGGGTGCCAGCCGTCCTGAAGAACGGCGTCGACTGGGCCTCACGCTTCTACCCAGACGCCCCGCTCGGGGGCAAGGTTGCTGCGGTAATCGGAGCGACTCCCGGCAAAGACGGAACCAGCTTCGCGCAGGCAAGCTTGCGCGAGACATTGCGCACTGCCGGTACGAAGCTTGTCGAAGACGAACTCTTGCTGGCACGAGCGGGCGACGCGATCACCGACGGTGTCGTGACCTCCGACGATCTCAAGGCTCAGTTGTCCGCGATGGGCGAGGCACTTGCCAAAGCCATCGAAGCGGATCGAGCAGAAACCTCAGCCGAAGGCTGAGAGTTCGCTGTGACCCACGATCGACTACACGTCCTCAATACCATCGCCAAAGAACAGGTCATGCACTTGTTCCATCACGGTGACCCCGAGGTAGCGATCCAAGTCGTCGACGCCATCGCTGCGGGCGGGGGCGTTGTCATCGAGTTCACGAACAGGATTCTGTTCGCGCCCAAGGTCTTCGAGGCCGTTCGGCGTCACGCGGATCAAAACCATCCCGACATGGTGATTGGGGTTGGCTCGGTAGAAGACGCGGCGACCGCCGCCCTGTTTGTTTCCATTGGCGCGGAGTTCATCGTGTCACCGATCTTCGTGGCCGAAACGGCGGACTTGTGCAACCGTCGAAAGGTCCCGTACTTACCGGGAACGATGACCATCACCGAAATTGCCGAGGCAGAACGTCATGGCGTGGAGTTCGTCAAGCTGTACCCGGCCATGAACCCGATGTTCATCCAAGCCGTCAAGAGCCCCCGGCCGTGGAGCCGGATCATTGCAAACGGCCCAATCGGACCCGACGACGTCCAAACCTGGCTCCAAGCCGGAGCAACCGCGGTGGGTACGATGGCATCGGTTCCGCCAGATGCGTTGGCCAACGGCGACTACGGCGCAATTACGAACGCCGTCGCGGCCCTTAGCGCCGCACGGGAAACATAGATAAGAAGGAAATTATGGTTGCTGATGTATTGCTCTTCGACGTCAATGAAACGTTGCTCGACGTCAAGGCGCTCGATGGGGCATTCACCTCCACGTTTGGCGACGCTGACTTGTTGGGTGAATGGTTCGGGATGCTGTTGCGCTACTCCCTTGAGGTGAGCGTTACCGGCGACTATCGCTCCTTCGACGAACTGGCTGTCGGTGCGCTCCAGACCAGTGCCAACCGTGTCGGAAAACCGGTGAGCACCCAAGACGCACAGGCGCTCATCGGGTCGATGTCGGAACTGCCCGCTCACCCCGACGTCGCTGACGGACTCGCCGCGCTCAAACAGTACGGGTTCCGTTTGGCGACACTCACCAACTCACGACTCGATGTCGCGCATGCACAACTCAAGTTCGCCGGGCTGCACTCGTATTTCGACATGGTGCTTTCGGTGGAAACCGTAGAACGCTTCAAGCCGCACCCCGATACGTACAACTACGCGGCCGAACAGCTCGACACGCCAATCCACGCCATCACGATGGTCGCCGCTCACGACTGGGACGTGAACGGGGCACTGCTCGCCGGCGCGAACGCCGCGTTCATCGACCGTCCAGGCGCGGCACGTGCGAGTCACGATCGCATTCCCGAGCTCGTCGCACCCGACGTTGGTGCGCTGGCAAGGTTGCTGACGCAAGGAGTGGAGTAAATCGTGGGAACTGAAGACACCGAGGATCTTGACGCGCTCGCGATCACCACGCTACGAACCCTGTCGATCGACTCGGTAGAGAATGCCGGCTCGGGATACCCGGGGACCGCAATGGCACTCGCTCCCACGCTCTACACGATCTACACCGAGCACCTTCGCTACGACCCGCTTGATCCGCTCTGGGAAAATCGGGACCGCTTCGTGCTGTCGGTCGGACACGCCGGGATTTTGCTCTACAGCATGCTGTTGTTGGCCGATGTGCGTTCGGTCGATCCAGCAACCGGACCGGTCGGCGAACCGGTCATGACCGTGGACGAGCTTCGGCAGTACCGACAAGGCAAGGGTCGAGCGACCGGCCACCCCGAGCACGGTGTTCTCGCTGGCGTTGAGACGTCGACGGGACCGCTCGGCCAAGGCCTTGCCAATTCGGTGGGCATGGCCGTTGCTCAACGCTGGAAGGCGGCCGCGTTCGATGTGGACAATGAAGGAGTGTTCGATCACGAAGTCATCGCACTGGGCGGCGACGGCGACGTCATGGAAGGCATCGCGTACGAGGCGGCCTCTTATGCCGGCCACCAGAAGCTCTCCAACTTGTGCTGGATCTACGACAACAACAACATCTCGATCGAAGGCTCGACCAACCTCGCGTTTACCGAAGACGTCAGCGCCCGGTTCGCTGCGCTCGGCTGGAACGTGATCAAGGTTGCCGATGCCAATGACCTCGACGCCATCCGCGCCGCGTTCGCAGCGTTTCGCGCCGAGCAAGATCGCCCGACATTTATCGACATGACCAGCGTCATTGGTTGGGGTTCGCCGAACAAGGCTGGTACCCAGCCCATGCACGGCATTCCTATGGGTCTCGAAGAAACCGCGGCCACCAAAGCCAACTATGGCTGGCCCACCGACAGCGACTTCTTGATTCCTGACGAGGTCCGCGAACATGTAAAAACCAAGTTCTACGGACGCGGACAACAAGCGCGAACTGAATGGAACACCAAGTGGGACGCGTTCACAAAAGCGCAGCCCGAGTTCGCGGGTCACATCGCCAAGATGCGTAACCGGAAACTCCCTGACGGCTGGGACTCGGCTCTGCCTAGCTGGGATGACCCCAGCGAAATGGTCGCAGGGCGTGAGGCGTCCTTTGCCTCGATCAACGCGATTGGGCCGAAGTTTCCCTGGCTCCTGGGAGGAGCCTCAGACACGGCCATGAAGTCGATGACGCTCATGTGGTTCCCCGAAGCAGGTGGCAATCAGCCTGAAACTCCGTGGGGCCGCAATATGCACTACGGCACGCGTGAACATGCAATGTCTGCAATCGCAAACGGCCTTTCCCTCTCCGATATTCGCACGTACGACTCGACCTACTTGGTGTTTAGCGAATACGGCCGCGGAGCCATTAGGCTCTCGGCACTGATGGGTCTACCGGTAGTGCACGTGTTGACCAACGACTCGTTCCGGGTCGGCTCTGACGGTCCCACCCACCAACCCATCGACCATCTCGCCAGCTACCGGGCAATGCCAAATCTCACTCTCGTCCGCCCGGCCGATGCGAACGAGACCGTCGAAGCGTGGAAGCTCGCGCTGGAGCGAACAGATGGTCCGACGATCATTTCGATCGCGCATCAAAAGGTTCCCGTCATCGACCGGACGAAGTTTGCTGCCGCGAGTGGGGTCGCACGTGGCGGCTACGTGCTCGCCGACCCACCCAATGGCGCCCCACCCGATGCGATCATCATCGCGACCGGCGCCGAGGTGCACCTGGCGATGGCTACCCGTGAGGCTCTCGCTAACGATGGGATCCACGTTCGCGTGGTGAACCTTGCGTCATGGGAAATCTTCGACGAGCAGGACGAGCAGTACCGACAGAGTGTTCTCCCGAGCGATATTGGTGCTCGGGTCACGGTCGAAGAAGGTGCGAGCCAAGGGTGGCACCGCTACGCGGGCGAGAGCGGCGAAGTGATCGGCATGGACCGCTTCGGTAAGTCCGGACCGGTACCGATGCTCGAAGAGCTTTTTGGCTTTACGACGAACGATGTTTCGGCCGCGGTCAAGCGGGTGATCGCGAACAACGCGTGAGCAAGTCGACCGGGCATCCGAGGTGCAAAACGAGCCTTCGGAGTGAGCACCCAAACCTGTACCATCTCATTGGCGCCGCGGCGTCAACTCTTCGTTCTCAGTAACCAACTCGGGAGATCCATGTACGAGACACCAGACCGAGCCCTTATCGAAGGGCTCGCGACTGCCGACATCATCGACGCGATGACCAAGGCGTTCGCCCACCGGTCTCACATCGTTGATTTAGTTTCTCCGGACCCATCCAAAGTGTTGTTTGGGCCTGCGGTGACCATTGGTTTCTTGCCGGTGCGCCGCGACCTGATGGATCTTCACAAACACAGCCTCGGGCCAGCGATCTATCGTTCGCTCGGTGAGCGCGAGATGGGGGGCCGAGTCTTGGTCATGTCGTCCTCTGGTCACCATGGAGCATCGCTGGGTGGGTCGACGAAGCTGTCCCGGGTCACCAACCACGGCCTCGCTGGAGTCCTGTGTGACGGTCGACTGCGTGACTTCGATGAACTCGCCGAGTTTCCGGGTGCCTTTTACTGTCGAGGTGAAGCGGTCCGCGCTGGCGGAAACGAAATTCAGCCCTACGTCACCGATGTTCCCGTCGAGGTCGCCGGGGTGACGGTCGTTCCCGGCGACATCATCTTCGCTGACACGACGGGTGCCGCGGTCATCCCAGCATCAAATGCCGACGAGATCCTCCAGACCGCTCGGATGATCAAAGAGATGGGTCATCAGATGCTCGAGAAGATTCGAGCCGAGGACCCCGGCGAGGTCATTGTTAGTGGAAGCCAGGAGATCTGAGCCGATGAATACAGCACAGCAGTTACTCGAAGCCCTCGAAAAAGAGGGAGTCTCGTACGTCTTTGGTCTGCCCGGTGATGAGAACCTTCCCTTCGTTGAAGCGGTAGCGAACTCCGACCAGGTGAGCTTCGTTTTGACCCGCCACGAAGGCGCAGCCGGTTTCATGGCTGCGGCCCATGGCCACCTCACGGGCGGGCTCGCCGTTGCCATGTCGACGCTCGGGGCGGGGGCTACCAATCTGGCGACGCCGGTTGCTCACGCCTGGTTGGCCGAGTCGCCGATGTTGGTGCTCACGGGCCAAAAGCCAATTCTCGACAATATGCAGGGCAAGTATCAGCTGGTCGATGTCGTCGACCTCATGACGCCCATCACGAAGATGTCGGCGTCGGTCCCATCGGCCGCGGCGCTCCCAGGCCTGATCGCAGAAGCAATCCACGTCGCGCTCGAGTATCCGCAAGGTCCGGTACATCTCGAATTGCCGGTGGATGTGTCTGGCGAACCAGCGGGAATCCACCCGTTGCTCGAGATCGGTCGAGCTGACCCGGCACTGGCGACGGAGGCATCGATGGCCACGGCAGCAACCCTGTTGCAAGAAGCCAAGCGGCCATTGGTGCTCCTTGGCGCCAGCGCGAACGCTCGCCAAGCCGTGCCAGCGGCGGTGCGGAACTTTCTGTCCGCAACCGGTATCCCCTTCATTTGCACGATGATGGGCAAGGGTGTCGGCGACGAGATGAGCGACCAGTTCTTGGGTTCCGCGGGAATGCCCGGAATGGGGATCCCGCATTGCGCGGTGCAACACAGCGACCTTGTGGTGAGCGTGGGTCATAACGTGATCGAAAAATCGCCGTTCATCATGAAGCCCGACGACGCTCGAACGGTGATCCACATTCATGACTCACCCGCCACCGCGGACACGATCTGGTTCCCCCAGCACCAGGTGGTCGGCGATATGGCGCACTCTCTGATCGAGCTCACCGAGCGCGTCAGCGGGGCGGCATCGTGGGAGCTCGACGGTTACGCCAAGCTGCGGAAAGCCGCGGTTGGCGCGATGATGGCGGAGCCCACCGATCCAACTCCCGGGATCGTCAAGCCACAGCACGTCGCGCAGACCGTGCGCAAGGCGCTCGGTCCTGAAGACATCATCAGTTTGGACAATGGCATCCATAAGTTGTGGATGACCCGCAACTATCCGGCGCTGGCACCTCGAACCATTCTGGTTGACTCGGCGTTGGGGTCGATGGGCACGGGCGTGCCCGCCGCGATCGCAGCCAAGCTGGTGTATCCCGACCGCCGCGTCGTCGCTGTCGTCGGCGACGGTGGTTTCATGATGACCGGCCAGGAGATCGAGACCGCGGTGCGCCTCGGGCTCGACCTCACCGTGGTGATCTTCAACGATGGCGCGCTCGGAATGATCCAACTCAAACAGGAAGCGATGGGCAACGCCGTCCACGGGGTTGAGTTCACCAACCCGGACATCATTTCCTACGCCACAGCGTTTGGTTCGACCGGTACGCGAGTCGATAGTGCCGCAGGCCTCGCCGACGCGTTGCAAAAGGCAGCCGATGCTGGCGGGGTGCACGTGATCGACGTGCCGGTGGACTACAGCGAAAATGCAAAGCTCATGGCCGCCATGAAGGCCATTGACTGCAACTCGGTCGTCGGAGCGTAGATGTCAGAACACCTGCACCGTCAAGCACTCTCAGCGCTTGACTCTGACGTGTCTGGTGTCTTGCACACCACCGATGAGTTGCGCTCTATCCTGGGTGAACGCTGCCTGATCGAGCGGTACCTCGAAGTCGAGACAGCCTTGGCCACAGCCCAAGCCGACCTCGGGCTCATCCCACGTGAAGCTGCAGTTGCAATTGCAAAGGTAACGGTCGACGATCTCGACTTCACGAGGCTCGCCGACCAGATGACCATTGTTGGCTACCCGGTGGTTGGGTTGATCCAACAAATCGTCGAGGTCGTCCCGAACGATCTTGGACAGTGGGCCCATTGGGGTGCCACGACCCAAGACATCATGGACACGGCGCTGGTGCTACAGATCAGAGAGGCATTAAGCGAGATCATGGTTGATCTCGCGTTGCTGGTTCGGGCGCTTGCCAGGCTTGCCGCGAAATACCGAGACACACCCATGGCTGGCCGAAGCCAAATGCAACAAGCCGTTCCGACCACCTTTGGGTATCGGGTTGCGGGTTGGCTCAGCCCGCTGTTGCGTCATATGGAGCGGCTTGCACAGCTTCGTCAGCGCGTCGAAGCGGTGCAGTTCGGTGGAGCTGTCGGAACCATTGCTTCGATCGCACCCGACGGCCTCGCCGTCCGCAAGGCAATGGCCGAGATCCTCGAACTCAGTGACCCGCTAATCACTTGGCACTCGGGCCGTGACCGCATTGTTGAAGTCGTTGCTTGGTCGGCCCAAGTGTCGTCCTCGATCTCCAAGATTGGTCATGACGTCGCTCTGAGCGCCCAAACCGAGTTGGGCGAGTTAGCCGAAGCCCGGATTGCCGGCGGCGGGACGTCGAGCACAATGCCTCAAAAGCGCAACCCGATCCTCTCCCAGCAGTTGATGCGAGCAAGTCGACTCACCCGCTCCTACCTCGACCTAGCGCTTGACGGCGCCATGGCCGACCACGATCGAGCAACCGCTGCATGGGCACTCGAGTGGAATTCGGTCGCACCTTCGATCGCGGTTGCCGGTGGAGCCATAGATGCTGCGCGCCGACTCATCGAAGGTTTAGAAGTTAACACCGCTGCAATGCAAGAAAACCTTGGCAAGACCGGTGGCGCAATCATGGCCGAAGCGGTCATGATGTCGCTCGCACGCGAGCTCGGGCGCCAAGTAGCACACGACAAGGTTGCCGACATGGTGCAAACGGTCGCCACAACCGGGTCAACGTTCGATGAAGTTGTGCGAGACCTAGCGCCACACGCGGTCGACGCGCTAGATCCGAAAAACTATCTGGGTCACGCTGGCGAACAGGTCGATGAGGTGATTGCTGAAGCAGGCCGGGTCATCGACATGGTCGCGGACATAGGCGAACTCGGGGATCATTCCTAAGGTCTCGATCAATTCGGGTTCAATTTGTAACGTTCTGAGCCCATGGATAGGCGTAGTCTCAATCAAGTTGTAGCGAGAGCCGCTGCACCTAATGAAAGTGATCCACCAAAATGGCTAACACGCTGACCATCGAAGACCTTGCTGGTCTGATTATGAAGACCGGCCACAGCCACCACCGGGCATACATGGCATCCGATGGCGTCGACCCAGAATGGGCAACGTGGTACGCGCCGGTCCTTCAAGCACAGCTGTTCGACCTCGTCGAGAATCTTCCGACGCGAAGCGACCTGACGCAAATGCTCGTCCAGGCCAACATCGACTACCCAGTAGACGACAACCCTGACTGGCCAAAGAAGTACGCAGCTGACATGCTTCCACGCATCCTGGGCGAATAACGCAGCCCGCATTTAGCGTTAGCTCGTTTCAACGCCAATCGGGCGAAATGGGGCTGCAATCCAACTCATTGAGTTGCAACCCCACCGATCTAGCTTGCTGGCGTGATGGTCGGGTACTGCGGTAGCCAACTGTATTCGGCGATGCGTTCGACGATCTGCTCGGGTGACATCGGCGGTGCCAGGCCTTCTTCGATAGCTACCTGTGCAACCGCAGCGGCGATCTCTGCGCTGAGGTCGTGCACATCTTCCAAATCTGGGAGGATGCCGGCTTCAACAGCGGTCCGCGACGAGCGCTTTGACACGGTCTCTGCCGCGGTCATCAACATCTTGTCGCTGACGGCGGTCGCGTTCGCTGCGATTGCACCGAGGCCGAGCCCTGGGAAGACATAGACGTTGTTTGACTGCGAGATACGGTGCTTTGTTCCGTTGTACTCGACGTCATCAAAGGGACTTCCGGTGGCCACGATGACGTTTCCGTCGGTCCAGTCGAACAAGTCGACCGGGGTGGCTTCGGCTCGGCTTGTCGGGTTCGACAGCGGCATCACGATCGGCTTGTCGGTAGCTTCGAGCATCGACGAAATGATGGGTTTCGTGAAGGTGTTCGGCTGACCGGTCACGCCCACGAGGACGGTCGCGCCCGAATGTGAAACGACCTCAGCGAGGCCGTTTGGCTGGCCGGCCCAGTCGGCCACCGCGGCAAACGGTTGCGCTAAGTCCACTTGATGTGGCTTCAGGTCGTCGCGGCCATCGTGGATCAGGCCGTCCCTATCAAGAAGGAACAAGTGGCCAAGAGGATTCTCGACCCCTTCGGCAACCAAGGCATCGCGGATGATGCCAGCGATTCCGGTGCCCGCGGATCCAGCACCCGCGATACAGAAGACCTGGTCCGAGAGCTTGGCGTCCTTGGAGCGGACCGCCGACCAGATTGCGGCGAGAGCAACTGCAGCGGTTCCTTGGATGTCGTCGTTGAATGTCAGCAGCCGGTCGCGGTAGGTGCGCAGCAGACGCGTGGCGTTGCGTTCGGCGAAGTCTTCCCATTGCAAGAGCACGGTGGGGCAGCGCTTGTTTAGCGTCGTCACAAATTGTTCGACGAACGACAAGTACTCGTCGTCGTCGATACGTTCGTGACGCCAACCGAGGTAGAACTCATCGTTGAGCAGGTCGGGGTTGTTGGTTCCGACATCGAGCATGATCGGCAGCGTCTTGGACGGATCGATACCGCCGAACGCGCTGTAGAGACTGAGCTTTCCGACAGGGATTGCCATTCCGCCAGCACCTTGGTCACCGAGACCCAGAATGCGTTCGCCGTCGGTTACCACGACCACATCGGGCTCAAGGTCGATGGCATCGATCTGCGCTTGCATACGGTCGCGCTGTGGGTAGGTCAGGAATAGGCCACGCGGGCGGCGGAAGATGCGGCTGTATTCCTGGGTGGCGAGACCGACGGTCGGGGTGTACACGATGGGGAGGGTGTCGATCAGGTTGTCTTGGATGAACCGGTAGAACAGCACCTCGTTGGAGTCTTGGATGGCGCGAAGGAAAACGTGACGTTCCAAGTCGTTGTGGAGTCGATCGAATTCCACCCGGGCACGTGCGAGTTGTTTGTCAATATCCTCAACTTGTTCGGGCAGGAGGCCTTCGAGCCCGAACTGGATTCGTTCGTCCGCGCTGAAAGCGGTCCCCTTGTTCAAGCGAGACTCAGCAAGGAGCTCTCGGCCTCGCAACAGTGTCTCGACCTCTCGATTCGTGGGCATGTGAAATCTCTCGTTTCCCTCGTTTCCGAGTAATGGATCCTATGCGGTGTGCTCAACGATCACGTTAGCGAGACACCCGTTTTCGTCGGTGGCGTCCGCGTGGCGGGTTCCGCAACCGGTATGTGCCATGCTGTTACCTGCATTTAGAGAGCCTTCAGGGGAGCACATGAGCAACAACAACGAGCTGGAGTGGCATCGGTTGATCGGAACCGATGAACTCGACGAAGGTCGAGTGACCACCGTGGCTATTGGTCGTCGAACCTTCGCCGTGAGCAAATACGAAGGCCAATGGGGCTGCGTCGACAACGCCTGCCCACACCAGGGAGGTCCGCTCGGTGAGGGATCGATCGAAAACGGTTGGCTGCGCTGCCCATGGCACGGGTATGACTACTCACCAATCGACGGAAAGCCCCCGGGCGGGTTCTCCGACGCTCCCGCATGCTTCACGACCGAGGTACGCGAGACCGAGGTTTGGGTAGCACTTCCCCCCGAACCGCCCCTCGAACGAACGGTGTCCGATGTGATGGTCGACACCATGGTGAACTGGGGCATGACCCACGTGTTCGGCATGGTCGGTCATTCAAATCTGGGGCTCGCCGACGCCATGCGCAAGGCTGAAGAGAGGGGAGCACTGACCTTCATCGGTATTCGCCACGAAGGCGCTGCCTCTTTTGCGGCAAAGGCCTATGGCAAGCTAACCGGAATCCCAGCGGCTTGTTTTGGCATTGCGGGTCCTGGCTCGACGAACCTTCTCACCGGTCTCTTCGACGCCAAAGAAGATCGTGCGCCGGTGATTGCGTTGAGTGGGCAAGTCCCGTCGAAGGTAAAGGGCCGCGGTGCGTTCCAAGACACCGATCTTGAAGCCGCCTTTGCGGCAGTTGCCGCGTTCAGTGAGACCGTGCACGCTGGATCAAATCACGCCGAGCTGGCGACGCTTGCCATGAAGACCGCCATCGTCGAGAACAAGGTGGCGCACCTGATCTTCCCCGACGAAGTCCAATTCCTTCCCGTCGACGAAGACACCGAAGCCGGCAAGCCCGACGGGCGCACCGGCCTGAACGAGATTTCGCCACCCAAGTCAGAACTCGACCGGGCAATAGATATGCTCGCGGCCTCGGAGCGCCCGCTCATCATCGTTGGCGACGGTGCCCGTGGCCACATGGACGAAGTGCGGGCGTTGGGCGAAGAGATCGGTGCGCCGATCGCGACGACGTTCAAGGCAAAGGGCATCATCGGCGACGACGAACCGATCGGCTGCGGTGTTCTTGGACGTTCAGGAACACCGGTTGCGAGCTGGTTTATGAACGAGTCCGATTTGATTGTCGTGTTCGGTGCAAGCTTCTCCAACCACACCGGCATCGCCGAGTACAAGCCAGTCATTCAGGTCGACACCGATCCAATGGCGCTCGGTCGGTTCCATCCGGTCGACCTTCCGCTGCAAGGCCACGTTGCCGTTACGGCAAAGGAAATGTTGGCTGGACTCCCAAGCGAGCGGAGTTGCATCGATATGCGCGATGAGCTTGCAGAACGCTGGGCGATCTGGCACAAAGAAAAAGCGCGACGCGAACTCGACGACCACGGTAAGGGAATCAACTCGGCCGCAGTGATGGCTGCCCTAGCTGAAGGTGTCGACGACGACGCGGTGATCGCAATCGATGTTGGCAACAATACCTATGCGTTCGGACGCTATTTCGAATCGAAGGCCGGTCAAGACGTTCTGATGTCGGGCTACCTCGGCTCGATTGGTTTTGCGCTTCCCGCGGCAATGGGAGCGTGGGCCGCCGTCGGCGATAATCGCCAGGTGGTCAGCATCAGCGGTGATGGCGGCTTCGGCCAGTACGCCATGGAACTGACGACGCTCGCAAAGTACGACATGAATATCACCCACATCGTGATGAACAACAACGAGCTCGGCAAGATCTCCAAGGAACAGCGGACGGCCGAATGGGAGGTGTGGGAGACACACTTAGTGAACCCAGATTTTGCGGCCATGGCGGAGCTCTGTGGGGTGAAAGGTTTCCGGGTCACCGAGCTGGGCGATCTCAAGTCGACCTTCGACGCTGCACTCCAACATCGCGGGCCATCGCTTGTCGAGGTAACGACCGATTCGCTGCTCATCTAGCTACGCGTCGACGCTCTTCGACGTATGTGACGATCTCGGGTAAGACTTCTGTCGATGGGATTCACTCGCGAAGAGCTTGAGTCGTTCCGCGACGCCACCGTGCCCGATCTGTTGGGGCCGGGGTTGAAGCTGTTGATCGTAGGAATTAACCCCGGGTTGTGGACTGCGGCCACCCAAACTCATTTCTCGCACCCGGGAAATCGCTTCTACCCGGCCCTCACCCGAGCCGGGGTCATCACCCGAACCATCGATCGGGGTGCGGGCATGAGCGTCGACGACCGGCGCCACCTGATCTCTCGTGGGATCGGCATCTCCAACGTTGTGCACCGCGCCACGGCCAAGGCATCGGAGCTGTCGACTACGGAGTTGCGTGAAGGAGGGGAGCAGCTTCGAACACTCGTCGCCACCCAGCAGCCCGCCGTCGTCGCCATTGCGGGGATCACCGCGTATCGAACCGCGTTCAAGAAGCCCAAGGGCGTCATGGGCGAACAATCCGACGGCTTTGAGGGCAGCCGACTGTGGGTCGTGCCCAACCCGTCGGGATTGAACGCCCACGAAACCGTTGAGTCCTTGGCAGTCGCCTATGGCGAACCCGCAGTCGTTGCGGGCATCGAGCTACAGCCCCCGGTTGATTAGCGCCCGTCGTTGGCCACCACAAATTAGAAGACCGGACACATCGAAGGACCGACGCGGCCGTCCACCGAGATATCCTGCCTCTATGGCTTCGAGCACGGAATTAACCCAAGCAACCCACGACCGACTTAGCGCTGAACTAGATGACCTCAGCGGTCGCGGCCGAATCGAAATGGCTGCAGCGCTAGAAGCTGCCCGAGATGAGGTCGACACCGACGACAACGGCGACTTCAGGGCCGCCAAATACGAGCAGAGCGCGCTCGAAGGGCGTATCGAGTTCTTGACTCGAACCCTTGACAAGGCGGTAATCGTCGAGCCGTCGCACGATGGCACCGTCCACACCGGCGCACTCGTCGAGATTTGCTACGAGGGCGAAGAAAAGACCGAGACGTTCTTGTACGGATCGATCGAAGAGCGTCGCGACGAGACGACTGACCTCACCCCGGACTCTCCGCTGGGTGCGGCCCTCGCTGGCGCCAAGGCAGGCGACACCGTCTCTTTCACAACCCCAGATGGGCGTTCGGTCTCAGTGGACGTCGTCTGCGTCGACTGATTCGTTCCGACAATCTCTTTCATGTTGCGCTCGTAAAGCGACGAGACCGTCGCGAGCGCAACATTTTGCCTAACGCGTCCTGCATTGAAGTAGGCGGCTCGGGTGCCACCACAAGCAGCGCTTCCGTCGACTTCAATGGCGACGGCTGAGCGCTCGACTTGTGAGGGCTAGACCGCTATAGGGCGTCGGCAGCCTCGGCGGCGTCGACAGCTTCAGCTGTAGCGTCGATGGCGGGAGCTGCACCTACGCCAACCTCGACCTTGCGGGGCTTGGCCGACTCGGCGACAGGGATCGTCACGGTGAGCACACCGAAGTTGTAGTCGGCGGCGAGCTTGTCAGCATCGAGTCGCTCTCCGAGCTGGAAGGTCTGGTTGAGCGAGCCATCGCGACGGCGTCGGGAAACGACCTGGGCACCTTCTGGAATAACGCTTTCGCGAGAGGCTGAAAGCGTGAGGCTTCGTCCCTCGACCGTCAGCTCGACAGTTGATGGATCGATGCCGGGCATGTCAATTGACAAGACAACACCGGTCTCGGACCGAACGACGTCATAGTCGAGGCCCCGTACGTTCGAAGCTAGCTCGCGGAAGGGATCGTGGGTGGGGAAAAGCATTGCATCCTCCTTAGGAAACAGTGGTAGTGGACTTGAGTGAATCTCACTCAGGTTTTCTCAACGCACCATGCTTAGTTCTATTCCCGGACAGTAGGTTGTCAAACCTAATTCGATAGCCGGAACGGCCTGCACTTGGATTTCCTGGCTGATATACAAAAAACCATGTCTGACAACGCTGAAATACCGAGTGATCCCGCCTTCATGGACCACGCGCTCAAGCTCGTGGATTACCGACGTAAGGTCGCTGCGCTCTATGACAAGGTGCTAGAGGCGGGCGTAGGCCCAAAGAGCTGGCAAGCCTGGCGTGACGGGCGCCGGGAACTCTTCCTAACCCATCCAGAAAGCCCCCTGATGGAGCCAGATGGTCTCGACGCAAACGCGCTGCCGTATTTCGACTATGACCCTTCATGGAACGTTGTTGGCACGGTAGAGCCATTGGCTGTTGGGGAAACGGTGGCCAAGGTAGCCGGCGGCTCGTCGATATTTACACAAATTGCTTCGGTCGTGTTTGACCGCGATGGCGTGAGTCATCGACTCGGCTTGTTCTGGCTAGACGCCTACGGTGGCGGGCTCCTCCTTCCATTCCGCGACACCACGAGCGGAACCTCGACATACGGTGCCGGCCGATACCTCTTGGACGGCGCTAAATCGGCAGACCTGGGGAGCCCAGGGCCAAACCAACTGGTGCTCGACTTCAACTTCTCCTACCAGCCGTCATGCATGTGGGACCGGCAGTGGCCGTGCCCACTTGCGCCCAAAGTCAGCCACCTGCCGATCGCTGTCGAGGCCGGAGAGCAGATGCCCGAGTGGATCGCGAGTGTCTAGATGAACCGCTTGGCAAACGAGTCGAGCCCGTATTTGCAACAACACGCCGACAACCCTGTCGCGTGGTATCCCTGGGGTCCTGAAGCGTTAGAAGAGGCGAGGCGAACGAATACGCCAATCTTGTTGTCGGTGGGGTACTCGGCCTGTCATTGGTGCCATGTGATGGCCCACGAGTCATTCGAAGATCCCGAGATTGCCGCCAAGATGAACGCCTCGTTCATCAACGTGAAAGTCGATCGCGAAGAGCGACCCGACGTCGATGCGTTGTACATGGATGCAGTCCAGGCAATCACTGGTCGTGGCGGATGGCCAATGACGGTTGTGATGACTCCAAGCGGTGAACCGTTCTTCGCTGGAACCTATTTTCCGCCTGTTGCCCGTCATGGAGCTCCGGGCTTTGGCGATCTGCTCGACGCCATCTCTCTTGCTTGGGAAACCGACAACGAAGCAGTAATCGAAAGCGCTGCGGCGTTAACCGAAGCGCTTCGTCACAATGCGGTTGTGGGGCCAGCGGGCCTAGAACTAGATCACGCAACGATGAGCCAGGCAGTCAGTGCACTGATCGACGCACATGACCCCGTGAACGGAGGATTCGGCGACGCACCGAAGTTCCCGTCATCGATGGCCATCGACGTGCTCGCACGTCACTACGCAGCGACCCAAGATTCAACGGCTCTCAGCGTCGTCATATCATCACTCGACCACATGGCAGCGGGCGGGATCTTTGATCATCTCGGGGGCGGATTCGCGAGGTACTCAACCGACAGAAAGTGGTTGGTCCCGCACTTCGAAAAAATGCTCTACGACAACGCGATGCTGATCCCTGCGTACCTACATGGTTGGCAGCTCACCGGAACCGACAGCTACCTCCAGGTCGTCGAAGAGACCATTGGGTATGTCCTGCGAGATCTCCGGTTGGACGGAGGCGGATTCGCGTCAGCCGAAGATGCCGACACCGAAGGCGAAGAGGGCCGGTTCTATGTCTGGACCGAAGCCGAGTTGACCGACATCTTGACCGCCGACGAATTGGCCATTGCCCAGGACTGGTATGGCGTGACCAACGAAGGAAACTTCGAGGAAGGACACACCGAAGGCCAGAACGTATTGTTCCGCCCACCCGAAGGTCTGCTCCTGCGACCTGGACCTGTCGAAGCGGTGAGAGAGAAGTTGTACAACGCCAGGCTGCTGCGGGTCCGGCCCGGTGTCGACGACAAGGTACTCACCGAATGGAACGCCCTCATGATCTCGGCGTTGGCTGAAGCTGGGGCCGCGACCGGCAACGCTGCGTGGATCGAAGCTGCGGTTGACGCCATGGAGTTTATTGAGGACCATTTGTTGCACGAATCGCGTTGGTACCGAAGCTGGCAAAGGGTCGGCGGGCGCAAACATCTCGCCTATGGCGCCGACTACGCCGCCCTCGTCGATGCCTATACGCGTCTAGGCGAAGCAACGGGGGAGAGCCGCTGGCACCTGAGCGCGCTCGCCACCGCAGACAAATTGCTCGAGCTGTTCTGGGACGACGACCTCGGCGGGATCTTCACCACAGGTAGCGATGCCGAAGAATTGCTCGTACAACGCAAAGAGCTATTCGACAGCCCGGTTCCTTCAGCGAACGCCAACGCAGCGTTCGCGTTGCTACGCGTAGCAGCGATCCACGGTCGCAGCGACTTAGCTGAGCGAAGCGAGACGATCATGGGCCTTCTCGGCGACAATGCAGCGCTCAATCCTCAGGCACACGCCCGAATGGTGGCAGCCTTTGACCTCGCGTTTGGGTCGATGAGCGAGATCGTCGTTACCGGAGACCGCCCCGACTTACTCGCTGAGATTCGACGTCGCTATCTACCGAACGCCGTGGTCGTGTACGGCGAGCGGTTCGATACCCCGCTGTGGGAAGGTCGCACCGGGGAACAGGCATACGTGTGTGAGAACTACGCGTGCGGTCTCCCAATCAACGAACCCGCTGAGCTTTCCGCCCATCTCGGTTCATGACTTGTTTGTCGGCTCAGGTGCCGCAGAAGGTCTGGTAACTCTCGGTGAATCCGGTTGGAGCGGGTTCACCGTAGCGTTCCAGCCCGTCACGTTCGACGTACGGTGACGTCGTGACGTCGAGTAGTTGCTGAAACGGCTCCAAATTTCCCTCGCCGGCGGCGCTAAGCGCCTCTTCGACCAGATGATTCCTCGGGATGTACACCGGGTTGACGGCGTCCATTGCCGCAGCGACTTCGGTCTTGTCCGCATCGCCCAGGGCATCTTGCCAACGTTGTGACCAGTTCTCCCAGGCGCTGTCGGACGCGAGTGCAAAGTCGGATGGAGTTTCGCCTCGTAGCACCTTGGCGAGCGCTCGGAAGGTCAAAGTGTGGTCTGCCTCGGAGCGGGTCATCATTTCAACCAATTCGCTGGCCAATGCACCCAGGGCTTGGTCGTGCTGTCCCACGAGTCCGATCTTGGAGGCCATGCCTTCGAGCCAATGTTCTTTGAGGAGTCCTGGGAAAGACTCGAGGACAATAGTCGCCTTCGCTACGGCTTCATCGCCATCGTCATCGATCAGCGGTAGCAGCGTTTCGGCGAGGCGGGCAAGGTTCCACTGGCCAATCACGGGCTGATTGCCGAATGCATAACGACCATGGCGATCGATTGAACTAAAGACGGTCGCCGGGTCGTGGGTCTCAAGGAACGCACATGGCCCGTAATCGATGGTCTCGCCGGAGATAAGCACGTTGTCGGTGTTCATGACGCCGTGCACAAAGCCCAAGAGCATCCATTTCGCAATGAGCTTCGCCTGAGCGTTGGCCACAGCTTCGAGCAATGCAAGCGCTGGGACTTCGGCATCGGCAAGCTCTGGGTAGTGGCGTTCAAGTGAATAGTCGACAAGCTCGCGCACAAGCTCGGGGTCTCGTCGTGCGGTGAACTCGAACGTCCCCACACGTATGTGGCTGCGTGCCACTCGTGCGAGCACGGCTCCGGCTTCGATCTTCTCGCGCCGGACACCCAAGCCCGTCGTCACTACGCCGAGGCCCCGCGAGGTTGGGACCGCCAGTGCGTGCATGGCTTCGGCCATGAGGTATTCGCGCAACATGGCTGGCAACGTGGCTAGCCCGTCGCCTCCGCGAGAGAACGGCGTGCGGCCGGACCCTTTGAGATGAATGTCTTCTAGCTCTCCGTCTGCATCGGCGACCTCGCCGATGAGAATGGCCCTGCCATCACCGAGCACAGGGGAGTACCCGCCGAACTGATGTCCGGCGTAGGCCATGGCGATCGGGGCTGAACCAGCGGGCAATTTGATACCCGCGAGAAACGCGGTGCCGTCGTCGCTGTTGAGCCAATCGACGTCGATGCCGAGAAACTCCGCGAGGGCGTCGTTGACGATGACCGGCTCGGGCGCTGGGGCATCGATAGCCTTCGACTCGGCGCCCAGCTCAGGAAAGCGCTCGGCAAACGAAGAGGAAAGCTCCGGCTCTCCCGGTGCTACGGAATCTTTCACGTCGGTTGCGCTCATAGTGTTACCTCTGCTTCGTGCTTGCTATGTGAAGAGATGAGATCGTCGATAATCGCAATGTACTCCTCAGGTGGGGCGGCTATTTGCTATGCCGCTATGTGATAGACAATCGAACGCCATGGTTGTTACACCGAACATCGATGATCCGTTACCAAGTTCTGATCCAACCACGCTCGACGCCATCCGTGGAGGCGATAGCGCTGCCTTTGAAGCTCTCGTGACCGAGCTAACTCCAGGGTTGCGAGGTCTTGCACGAACATATGTAGCTAACGCTCTTGCCGAAGAAGTAGTGCAAGAAACGTGGGCTGCGGTGGTCAAGTCGCTGGATTCGTTCGAAGGTCGCTCCTCGCTAAAGACCTGGATCTATCGAATCATGTTGAACAAGGTTCGCACGCTCGCTGGCCGAGAATCAAAGATCGTGCCTTTTGCTGCACTCGGCCTTGCAGAAGATGGCGCAATGCCGTCGGTTGAACCCGAGCGATTCGGGGATCGCATCCTTCAGGGCAGCGATTGGGTGCTACCTCCAACGCCGTGGACAGATACACCTTCTGAAGAGATCGAGAGCAACGAAGTGCTCTCGATCGTCCGCGACGCAATCGACGAGCTTCCATCGTCTCAGCGTGAAGTCGTGCAACTCCGAGATGTACAACAATGGCCCGCAGCCGACGTGTGCGAAGCGCTCGGAATAACCGCGGTCAACCAGCGAGTCTTGTTGCACCGCGCTCGAGCATCGGTGCGCTCGAAGGTGGAGGAATACTATGACACCGCCGCCTGAGCCCACCGACCTCCCAAACGACCTCATAGACAATCCGTTAGCACTGCGCTGTGTCGAAGTGGTCGAGCTCGTCACCCACTATCTCGACGATGCGCTCGATGCCCACGACCGTGAGGCGATCCAACGCCATCTCGACGGCTGCAATGGCTGCACCATATTCTTTGCCCAGATACGGGTAACGATGGAGCTCACCGCTGCGGCCGGGCGACACGAGCCCGCGGAACCGCCCGGCAATTTAGCTCAACTCTCGATGTTGGTCGCACAACGTAAAGCCATGCCTTCAAACCGATCTGAGCGTCGTTGAGTAGCGCGGAGATAGTCGGTCTCTCCGACGCCGAGGTTGCTCAGCGGCGCAGCGAGGGCAAGACCAACGAATTTTCCGAGCCGGAGGGCCGTTCAGTCGCCCAAATCGTTGGGTTGAACGTCCTCACGCCGGTGAACGCGATCATGATCGTCCTCTTTGTTCTCATTGTTATCTCGGGGCATGTGCAAGACGGTCTCTTTGTCGGCGTGGTGGTTTCGAACAGCATCTTGGGTATCGCCCAGGAGATCAAGGCCCGGCGAGAGCTCGCTCGACTTCAGGTCCTGACCCAGCCGGATGCAACCGTCATCCGCAACGGTTCCCGTGTCACGATCGAAGTACCTGAAATCGTCCTCGACGATGTTGTCGTTCTCAGCGCTGGCGGCCAGCTTCCCGTCGACGGGGAAATCCTCTCCGCGACTGGTTTACAGCTCGACGAATCCGAACTGACCGGCGAGTCGCTACCTGTCCCAAAGGCTCTCGGTGACGAAGCGCACTCGGGCAGCTTCGTCGTTGCCGGAACCGGCACCATGCGCGCTACCGCGGTTGGCGCCGATAGCTTCGCCGCCGGATTGACCGCCGAAGCAAAAACGTTCCGGGCCGCAGAGTCTGAGTTGCGAGCAGCGGTGAACGTCATCTTGAAGTGGCTCACGGTAATCATCCCGATCAGTTCGATCCTGTTGTTGCTTGTCCTGCTCGACATCGAAGAGCGATGGCAGGATGCTCTGCAAGGCACTGTCGCTGCAGCGGTTGCCATGGTGCCGGACGGACTTGTGCTGCTGACCAGTTTGGCGTTCGTTGCTGGTGTGCTGGAACTCACCCGGCGAAACGCGCTCGCTTCGGAACTCTCTACGGTCGAGGTTTTGGCCCGAGTCGATGTTCTGTGTCTCGACAAGACCGGCACGATAACCACCGGCGAGATCGCCTACGGCGCGACACACCTGGCCTCAGGATGGTCGGAGCGACAAGCCCATAACGCGCTGGCGGCAATGGCAGCTGTCGACGAAGCACCTAACGCCACCATGGCGGCGATCGCTCCCGCTGTTGGTGCTTCGCCCGGCTGGGAGCCCCAAACAATCGAACCGTTCTCCAGTGCCAGAAAATGGTCAGCGGTCTGTTTCCTCGACCGTGGCTGGTTCTATCTCGGAGCCCCCGATGTTCTCCTCTCCGAGCAAGACCCGAGTCGGTCGATCGTCGAGCAACGAAGCGCTGCGGGGAAGCGGCTCGTTGCGCTTGCGGCATCGCACGAAGGGCCGACCGGCGACTCGGCTCCAGGCGAACTCGAAACGATGGCGATTATTGAACTTGAGGACGAAATCCGCCCCGATGCTCAGGACACGCTGCAATACTTCGCCGATCAGAACGTCACGATCAAGGTCATCTCGGGCGATAACCCCGAGACGGTGGCCGCAATTGCCGAGCGCGCAGGTGTCACCATGCTTAGCTCACCCATCGATGCCCGAGAGCTCAGCGACTCGCGTGACCAAGTCGGAGCATCGCTGGAAGCGGGCACGGTCTTTGGTCGAGTCGCTCCTCGGCAGAAACAAGAGATGGTAAAGGCGCTCCAAGAGCGCGGCCACGTGGTTGCGATGACTGGCGACGGAGTGAACGATGTGCTCGCTCTCAAGGATGCGAACCTCGGAATCGCGATGGGATCAGGCAGTGCAGCGAGTCGCTCGGCCGCCGATCTCGTGTTGACCGACAATGCGTTCGCAACGCTGCCGGTGGTTGTCAATGAAGGTCGCAAGGTCATCAACAATGTTGAGCGTGTCGCGAACCTCTTCGTGACCAAGGCTGTCTACGCAGTGCTGCTTACGGTCTTGGTAGGCATCGTTGGCTCGCCCTTCCCGTTTCTGCCTCGCCAGCTCACCTTGATCGGAACATTCAGCATTGGCCTGCCCGGGTTCTTTCTTGCGCTTGCTCCCGAAGTCGATCGCGTGCGTGGCGGGTTCTTGCCACGTGTGCTGCGGTTCTCCCTGCCAGCCGGTGTCGCCGCCGGGGCCGCAACATTTGCTGCCTATGAGTTCGCCCGCCGCTCCACCGACATCGGGATCGACGAGGCAAGAACTCTTGCCACGGTCACGCTTCTCGCCATTGGACTCGTTGTGCTCCTGGTCGCCAGCCGGCCGCTAAAGGCATGGAAGCTGCTGCTCGTAGCGGCAATGGCCGGTGGGTACGCCTTGGTGTTCTTCGTGCCGTCGCTTCGTCAATTCTTCGAACTCGAAACGATGGGCGGAATGCCGTGGACGATTGCGGCAATTGCGAGCGCGGCGGCCGGGGTTCTTATCGTCTTGAACCCGCGCCGCACTGCTTCTTGAGCCTTGTTCAGGGCTTAGGTTTGGAGTCCGGTGAACTCTTCGGAGATTGTTTCGCCGATGCGTACAAGTGCGGCCGGTAGCGCATAGTGATACCAGACCCCTGAGTGCGGGCGATCAGCTCGATGATTATCGAGGCAACGACCATGCCAACAAACAGGATCAGTTCGAGTCTTCCGACCTGGGTGAACAGTACGACGATTGCGGTGAGACACAGGATGGTTCCGACTATGGGGATGAGCCGGTTTACACCAATGTTTGTCGAGAGTCGTATCGACGCGACGTTTACCGCAGCGAAGGTGAGGAGAAAGCCTCCGCTTCCCATCGCCGCAATGACATCGATCGAGACCAAGTTGGCGAGCAGAGTTCCCGAGATGCATACGAACAGCAACGCCGGCAGAGGTTGTTCACGAACGAGCGAGCCGAGTTCCTTGGGAATCTCTCGATCGTGGGCGAGCGAGAAGGTGATGCGGGCAGAGGAGAACAGCGTGGCGTTGATTGCCGATGAGGTGGCAAGCAACGCTGCCACGACGATGATAGTGAATCCCGCTTGCCCGATCATGCTTTCGGCTGCTTCCGCGAGCGCAAACTCGCCAGCGGTCTGAATCACGGTGGGCGACAGCGAGCCGACCGCCACGATCGAGATCAACACATAGAGGACGATCACGAGAAGCACTGAGCTGTAGAACGCCTGCGGCATGACCTTTGCCCGTTTCTCTTCTGGCACATCACTCGACACGTTGGCGATCATCTCGAACCCCTCGTAGTTGAGGAAGATCACCATCGCGCCGGCGATCAGCGTTACCGGTCCGACCCATTCGCTTGGGGCGAAGCGTTCGAAGTCGACGTCGCCGCCGAGGAGCCCGATTACGATGAAGCCGGCAAGAAGCAGCAACTTCACCGTGTTCGCAAGGTTTCCGTATTTCACGACAAGCCCGGTGCCGACGACGTTGACGACCGCAAGAGCAAAGACGATCCCAGTGATCAGTACGTGTCGCCAGAAATTGGAGTCGTTGAAGAAGCTCGCGCCGAACCGCCCGAAGGCCGACGCGTAGAAGCCCACCATCACGATGTAGGAAAGCACGAGCAACACGTTGATGATCCCCGTGAACGCAGAGGGCCCAAAGCCGCGATCGATGTAGGCAACGGTGCCGCCGCGGTCGGGGAATGCGACCGAGAGCTTGCCGTAACAATGCGCGGTTACGAGTGCGATCACACCGCCGATCACAAAGGCGATCGGAACTGCGCCCCGCGTGGTCGTGGCAGCCAACCCAAGAATGGCGAAAATGCCGGCCCCAACCATGCCACCAATGCCAATAGAGGCCGCTGATGCCAAACTAATCTCAGTGGTTTTGTTGTCCTCTTCCATGCTGTGAAGATGTTAAGTCATCAGCAACGAGATGGCACTTCCGATATCTAGTGGTACCAATGGTGCATGGTCGGTGTAATCGGTCGCAACAAGTTGCGGCGCATGTTGTAAGTTGGCTTAGATGGAAGGCCTACTTTTCGTAGTCATCGTCGCTTTGCGATTGCTGGTGCCGCTTTCGATTCCACGGTTCCCCTTGCCAGGTGTAATTGCTGCCTTGATCATCGACGCGGCCGATCAGACCGTGTTCGCGGCATTCGATTCTGAGCCGGACAACTACCAGCAATTTGATAAGGCACTCGACATCTATTACCTGGCGATTGCCTACCTCTCGACCCTGCGCAATTGGACCGACGGCGTAGCTTTTCGTGTTGCGCAGTTCCTTTGGTACTACCGGTTGGTTGGAGTAGCGGCCTTCGAGCTGAGTGGTGCGAGAGCGCTGCTTTTGATCTTCCCGAATACGTTCGAATTCTTCTTCATCTTCTACGAGATGGTGCGGGTGTGTTGGGATCCATCCTCACTACGCCGAAAGACAGTTGTGGGCGCCGCTGCGGCGATCTGGGTTTTCATCAAACTTCCACAGGAGTTCTGGATTCATATCTTGCAGCTGGATGCGACTGAGGTCCTGAGTGAAAACCCGGGAATTCTGCTGGCCCTGGTCGTGCTTGGTGTCGTTGCCGCTGTTTATCTGAAGCGCTGGTGGGCAACACTTCCACCCGCTGATTGGCAACCAACATTTCGAGTCAACGCCCACGCAACCACCGTGGTCGATCACGCAGCTGATCGCCCGACCGGTAAGTTGCGGCTGCTCGAACATCCGTTGATCGAGAAAACATGCCTCGTTTCGTTGGTGATTGTCATCTTCTTGCAGCTCGTGGACGACAACGATGCTGGAGTGGTCGAAGTCATGATCGGCGTGGGGGCGGTCATCGTCGCGACATCCTTCGCGGAACAGTGGGTCGCTAGTCATCGAGATTCATGGCAACGGGTTACCTCGTTCGCGTATAGCGGCGTAACCAATGTCGGCATCGTCGTTGCGCTCGGCCTGTTGCCTGTGCATGTCGTCGATGACGACCCCGGCGTTCTCTTCACCTGGTTTTTGTTGTTGCTTCTCGCATTCATCGTCACGGTGTATGACCGCTATAGAACGCTGCGATTCGAGAGCTTCGAAGCGCTGAGCACTGTCTCCACGCCGTGATCCGGGTCGTTCTCCTGGAACATCGAACCAGGTAATCGACAGATCGAATGGCAGGAAGCCTATGAGTTCCAAACGCAGCGGCCCTGCCAAACGTGTTGCGAAGCTCGTGGGATTCGCGCTGGTCTTCCACTTCTTCATCCTTCCCCAGGTCGGTGGTGCCCGAGAGGCGCTGAACGTCATCGGGACGGTGAGCCCGTTGTTGCTCTTTATCGTCGTGATTTTGGAAGGGATAGCGTTCTTGGTTTATGCCCGACTAACGCAACTGCTTCTTCCGCCTGAACACCGACCAGGACTCGGCACCACCTTCGGGGCTGTCTTGGCTTCGACGGGGGTGAACCATGTCGTTCCGGGTGGAGCAGCTACCACCGCAGCAGTGAATTACCGGCTCTTGGGGCGCGCCGGAGTCCCGCGTAACGAACTTGCTTTTGCTCTCGGCACGCAAGCAATTGGGTCAGCCGTGGTGCTCAACCTGGTCCTTTGGATAGCGCTCGTTGTTGCCATACCGACGAACGGCTTCAATCCGTTCTTTGGCACCGCCGCAATCGTTGGAGTGGTATTGATCGGCGGGTTCACCGCCGTGGTCGTTGGGATGCTCCGCGGACGCGCGGCGTTTGCGAACCGCATCGCAGACTGGATCGGCCGGATCCCCAAAGTCGATCCCGAGCGGGTGCGCCAACCGGTGCTCGATATCGAAGCGCAGCTCGTCACCTTGGCGAGCGATCCAAAGCGAGTTCAAAGGGTCATTGTGCTCGCCGCCGCGAATTGGCTGTTCGACGCGGCTGCTTTGTGGGTGACGCTCACCGCATTTGGGCAGCGCCCCAGTGTTGTTGGTGTGCTCATCGCGCACGGCTTAGCCAACCTACTCGCTGCGATTCCTGTTAGTCCGGGCGGCTTGGGTGTCATCGAGGCCGTACTCATTCCGACCCTGGTGGGGTTTGGAACGCCAGCGGCGATCGCCTCGGTCGCCGTAGTGACATATCGCCTCGCAAATTTCTGGTTGCCGATCCCGGTCGGTGCACTGTCATTTGCGTTCCTTGAGCGCTCAGTGGTGGTCGAGAAGCGCAGGAGCTTGTGGTCGATGGTCGAGAAACACTTACCCACCAGCCACGCGTCTTCAAGCTGACCGCTGAAGGCGTTCGCCCGCGAACTGCGCTAGTTCAGGTCGATCTAGCCGAGGTCGTTGAGGAAGATGCGCAATGGCCCACGCAGGTTGCCAATGACCAGGTCGTTGTAGCCGTTGCCGGTTAGGTCAACGGCCAATGGCTTGTACCCGAAGTGGTAGTTGGCGACGCCGGCGTCTTGCTCGGCTCGCACGAACTTGCCATTCATTCCTTGGAGAAAGAACTTGCCGGCCGTTGGCAAAATGTCGTGGAGCTTCATTGGGAACTGGACGTAGTTCTCGGTAACGACAAGGTCCAGGTGGCCGTTGTTGGTGAAGTCGGCGAAGATGGAGCCCCACGCGAACGCTTCGGTAATGGTGCCGGTCTCTTCGGTTACATCGGTGAACTCATAGTTGCCAAGGTTGCGAAAGTGTCGAGATTCGAGGTCGCTAATTTGATCGTCTCGAAGATCGCCTCGTGCAAAGTGTTGCGGCACCGACTTTCCCGAGTTGGCGAGGAAGAAGTCGGGCAGACCGCTGCCGTTCGTATCGCCAACAGCCAATCCCATCCAGAATCCGTACTCCCCGGGTAGGTCTTTCTCGGTGAAGGTCCCGTCGCCGTTGTTGCCCCACATACGTGGACGATCGGTGTTGAGGGCAACAACGATGTCGGGGTAGCCGTCGCCGGTGAAGTCGGTAAGGGACGCTTCGAAACAGTTCTGGTGAAGGGTGAGGCCGGCTTCGGCGGTCGCCTCGGTGAACGTGCCGTCGCCGTTGTTTATATAGAAGGCGTTGTCGGTGCTCGTTGTGGGATCGTTGTAGATCACCGGGGTCATGAACCTTGGCTTGATGAACGTGCTGACGTAGATGTCGAGGTTGCCAGATTTGCGAGTGTCGCCAAGCGCGATGCTGAGCGGGATTGCCCGGTCGGCTTCGGGGAGTTCGATGTCGAGCTCGGTTTGGGTGTATCGATCCGTTCCGGCGTCACGCGAGTAAACGAAGATGGCGTTCTCCATACCGATCAGGATTTCGTCTTCGCCATCGTTGTTGATGTCGCCGATCGCAATCCCGTACGCCGCTTGATCTGTTGGACCTTCGAGCCCATAGTCCTTGGCAATGTCTTTGGCCTTGCCGTCCTCGATGACGAATAGCGCATTGTGCTGGCCGAGGCCACCGGTTACCAGAACGGCAGCCTTGCCGGTTCGGGTGGCGTCGGTGACCTTTACGTCCACGGCAGGAAAGCTCACGAGCACATCCTCAAGGGAGTGCACAAAGTCGTTCTGTACTTCGGTGAAGGTCGGAACGATATTGCCGTCCTCTTCCGCGAACTTCTTCAACGCCCGCTCGCGCATCATCTTCTTGGGGGTTGGCAACACCGATAGGAATGGCTTGTTGTCACGCATTGAATTTGCACCTGTCCTCTCTCGCTGTGGTTGACCATATCCGATTGGCAAACCTAAGAGTCTAGTAAGACATAGACTTTCGAGAGAACTGACTGCTACGGTCAACCGTCTACTACTAACTAGACTCTGGAGTAAACACACATGGCACATGCACTCATCATTGGTGGTTCAACCGGCATGGGTCGAGCTACCGCAGCTCGCCTCATCGGCAACGGCACCGACGTAACCCTCGTTGCCCGCAGCGCTGAGGACCTCAACGCAACGGTCACCGAGCTCAACGGCCTCGGTGGCGGAACCGCAACGGGAATCCAGCTCGACATCACCGACACTGCCCAGCGCGATGCGTTCAACGCGCAGATCGCGAACGGCCCGAAGATCGATCAGTTGGTTAACGCCGCTGGCCACTTCTCGCCAAAGCCCTTCCTCGACCACACCATGGAGGACTACGACATCTACCACGAACTCAACCGTGGGATCTTCTTCATCACCCAGGCAGTAGCTGCAAAGATGGCTGCAGACGGCGGGGGAGCGATTGTGAACATCGGTTCGATGTGGGCAAAGCAGGCAATCAAGGCAACGCCTTCATCGGCATACTCAATGGCCAAGGCAGGCTTGCATTCATTCACCCAGCATCTCGCCATGGAACTCGCTGACAGCAACATCCGCGTCAACGCAATTTCGCCAGCCCTCGTCGAGACTCCAGTCTTCGACTCGTTTGTACCACCGGAGGCAATGCGCGAGACGTTAGACAGCTTTAACGCCTTCCACCCGATCGGCCGTATCGGCCAGGTCTCAGACGTCGCTGCGGTTATCGATCGCTTGCTGTCCGATGAGTTCGCCTGGGTAACCGGTGCTGTTTGGGACGTCGACGGTGGTGTCATGGCTGGACGAAACTAGTCCGAGTCTCCATTTAGGTAGACTGTTGCCATGGCACGACCTTCCGGACGCCCGATACGTGACGAAGTAATTGACGCAGCAACGCGTCACATTCAACAAGTGGGCGTCAACGGATTTAGCTATGGCGATATAGCCAAAGAACTCGGTATAAAGGCCCCGTCGATCCACCATCACTTCCCCAATAAGGAAGCTTTGGTGGCGGCGGTGGCCGCCGACTATCGAGAACGCTTTGCGGCTGTTGTGGATGCAATTCCCGATGGGCCCGCACTCGACCGTATTCACGCCTATGCCGAAGTGTTTAGCGAAACGGCCAAGAGCGGCCGGCTGTGTCTCGGTGGGGCTGTCTCCGCCGAATGGTTAGCCGTAGGAAACAAACCCCGCTCGGAGGTCAACGCCTTTTTCGTCTCCCAACAGATTTGGCTTGAAGAAGAACTTGCCAAAGGCGTGAGCGATGGCGACATTGCCCTGTCGCTCCCTATTCCTGCAGTGGCCGCAACACTGTTCGCTGCGCTGCAGGGTTCGTTGCTGTTGAGCAGAGCGGGCGGCGCGAACAATCTGCCCACGGACTCAGGCGACGTCATCACTGCGCTGCTGACCGCGGCGTGAGTTAACCAAGTGGGATGGAAGTACGAATCGGGTTTCTGCATCGTGATCAGCGTGTTCGTAGAGACTGTCGGTCGGCCAACACACGGTTCGCTCAAACTGAACCACGCAGCGTAGCTAAGGCGCCGTTGAGCCGAATTGTCCGAATAATTCGGGCTCCCAACGTGCTTCCACTCCTGGCGGCCTTTTCCCCCGATGAAAGACCAGCATGGTAGACCCCATCGAGCTCAATCCCGAATACCTGGTTTCCGACGCTGCTGGCCTAGATCGGTTATTTCACCCCGCCAACGAATTTGTCACCAGTAAGTGTCTGGATTACATCCATGAACACGCTCGCGTTTTCATCGAACGTTCGCCGTTCATGCTGATTGGATCCCAGTCTGCCGACGGCCACGCCGACGTGACTCCACGGGGCGACCCTCCTGGGTTCGTCAAGGTCCTCGATGACAACAAGACACTGCTCATTCCTGACCGGCCAGGCAACAACCGCATCGATACGCTGAGAAACATCGTGACGAACCCTCGGGTCGGGCTGATCTTCTTGATCCCAGGCTTTGAGGAAACTATGCGCGTCAACGGAGGCGCTCAGCTCACAGTAGATCCGGACCTTCTCAAGACGATGGACATCAAAGGTCGTGTCCCAAAGATCGCTATTGCGGTGCAAGTTGACGAGGTTTACATCCACTGCGCTAAGGCGCTCCGCCGATCGAATCTCTGGGACCCCAGCGTGCAGCAGGACCGCAGCGACTTCCCAACTATGGCCAAGGTCATGCTCGACCACACCGGCAGTGGCCCCGTTACTCCCGAAGAGATGAAGCGCATCGACGACAATATGGAATCCTTCTACCGGCAGACGCTGTACTAACGAAGATCTACTAAACACAGGAGCTAAGAATGCGACCCGTACAAATAACGTTCTATTCCGACTTCATTTGAGAGTGGTGCTGGATCGGGACCGTGCGTCTCGACAGATTGAAAGAACACTTCGGAGATCGAGTAGAGATTACGCGGAAGGCATTCTTGCTCCGCACCGGACCACGTGATTGGGCACGCGAAGATTTCATCAATTACACCCAGGGCTGGCTACGCCCTAGAGAATTCGAGCCAGAGCTTGAGTACACCCCTTGGGTGACCGACGACCCGCAGCCGCACTCGAGCATCGAAGCGCAGGTGGCCTACAAGGTTCTCGAGGAGCTAGCTCCTGACAAGGCCAAGGCGTACTACGATCTCGTCACGGCTGCGTATTTCCGAGACAACCGAGACATCAGCAACCCGGCTGTTCTTACCGAGCTCGCTGTCGAGGTCGGCGTCGACGCTGTTGCCTATAACGAGGCCATTGCGACTCGCGCCGAGGCCATGCAAGAGCTGGTCTTCGAGGAATACAACAGCGCGCGGGCGCTGAACATCACCGGAATTCCGACCGTCGTCTTCGAGAACCAGTACCTCGTCAACGGTGCTCAACCGCTCGAAACCTATGTCGACATCGTCGAGCAAATCGAGCAACAGATGGCCGAAGCTGACCAATAGAGGCAACTGCCGGGGAAGCGAAATCTACCCCGGCAGGTCGCCGACCATCTTCTCAGGAACAACAATGTCGTCGAATTCTTCGGCGCTGAGATAGCCGAGCGCGATTGCTTCTTCGCGAAGCGTCGTGCCGTTGTCGTTGGCAGTCTGCGCGATTTCGGCGGCCTTGTAGTAGCCAATCTTCGGGCTGAGCGCAGTTACCAGCATGAGGCTCTTGCTCACGAGTTCTTCGATGCGGTCGTGATTTGGTTCGATCCCGACGGCTAGGCGATCGTTGAAGCTCCGACATGCGTCGCCGAGCAGTTGTGCGCTGGTGAGCACGTTGTAGGCCATCACTGGCTTGAACACGTTGAGCTGGAATTGGCCATGAGTGCCGGCAACCGCAACGGCGCTGTCGTTGCCGATGACCTGCACGCACACCATCGTCAACGCCTCGACCTGAGTGGGGTTGACCTTGCCCGGCATGATCGAGCTGCCTGGCTCGTTCGCAGGAATAATGATCTCGGCAATCGAGGTACGTGGACCTGAAGCGAGCATCCGGATGTTGTTGCCGATGTGCATCAAGGAGACCGCAAGGCGGCGCAGAGAACCACTGATCTCGACCATGGCGTCGTGCGCGCTCAAGCTCTCGAACTTGTTCTCCGCAGTGACGAAGGGATGGCCAGTCTGTTCGGCAATTTTTTCCGCAACGTTCTCGGAGTAGCCCGGGGGAGTGTTCAAACCAGTGCCGACCGCGGTTCCGCCGAGCGCAAGTTCGGTCAGGCGAACGAGCGAGTCGCCAATGGCAGCCATTCCGCGGTCGAGTTGAGTCACGTAGCCACTGAACTCCTGGCCGAGCGTCAACGGCGTCGCATCCATGGTGTGGGTACGCCCGGTCTTTGTGACCGTCATAAACTCGGTCGACTTCGCGTGCAAGGTATCTCGGAGCTGTTGCACTCCCGGAAGCATCTCGGTGACGATCTTGTCGTACGACGCGATGTGCATTGCGGTCGGGAAGGTGTCGTTTGAGCTTTGGCTCATGTTGACGTCGTCGTTGGCCTTGACGAGCTTCTCGGTACGGAAATCACCGCCCATGACCTCGGTCGCGCGGTTTGCAACAACCTCGTTGACGTTCATGTTGCTCTGCGTGCCCGAACCGGTCTGCCACACGACGAGAGGGAACTGGTCGTCGAGGTCGCCGGCGAGAATCTCGTCGCAGACCTGAGTGATTGCGTTGGCCTTGTCTGTATCTAAACCAGCAGTCTCTGCGTTGACGTGCGCCGCGGCCTTCTTGAGATGAGCAAATGCCCGGATGAGCTCGATCGGCATCTGCTGACCGCCGATGGGGAAGTTCTCCAGACTGCGTTCGGTCTGGGCACCCCAGTACTTGTCGTCGGGGACCTCAATGTCTCCAAGGGTGTCCGATTCAATGCGCATCTTCATGTTTCAGGCGCCTACTGCATTGCCCTGGGCATCGACGACGTACCAGACGTCTTTCATGCCTTGACCGTTAGCGTCGCCAGGGCTCGCGTCTTTGAAGAAGAGGTACAGGGGCCAACCGTTGTAGGTGGCTTGGGCTGACCCGTCGGTGCGGGTGTTCGTGCCAAGCAGCGATGCGTCTAGTCCGTCACCGACGCTCGCCACGGCGCCGACGACTGGCCATTTCTGCTCACAGTCGTCGTAGCACTTGCTTTCGCCTTGGGCATCAGCTTTGAACAAGTAGACGGTGTTGCCGCCACCGTCTACGAGGATGTCGCCAAGTTCGGTTGAGGAGAGGGATAGTGATTGCTCAGTCATGGTTTTCGCCTTCTTGATCAGCCTGGTTTGTAGCGGTCATACCCTAACTCGGCGACCAATGACCTGCGTTCTGTCACTGCTCTGCGTTAGAAGATCCATTCGCTAGCAACAAAGATGGCAAGACCCGCAAGACCACCGACAAGCGTGCCGTTGATGCGAATGAATTGTAGGTCGGCACCAAAGGGCGGTTCGATACGATCGATCAAGTCATCGGCATCCCACTCAGCAACGGTGTCCTCGATCAGTTCTCCAATCTCTGCACCGGCGGCCGCAACCATGGAGATCGCGACCGACTCGATCCATGCGTCCATGCGTGCTTGCAGCTCCCGGTCGCTCACCAGCTGGTTGGCCGCAACGACGATCGCATCTTCTACCCGTTGACGAGCAACCGAATCTGCCTTGCTGACGGCGTCGCCGAACTCCTGACGCAACGACGTCCAAAGGCCCTTTGTCCACACCTCGAACTCGGGGTGGGCGAGCAGCTCTTGTTTGAGCATCTCTCCTTGGGCTTGGAGCCCCTCGTCGGAGCGAAGTCGATCGGCAAGCTCGCTCGAGCGAACGTCTGCGCCCGCTCCAATGCCGTGGAGTTGGTCAGCGTCATCTCCCAGGAAGGTAATCGCTGCTCCAACAACCCGAGCCATGATTGGGGCTACCGCAGTTCTGTCCAGCCGCTCACGGACCAAAACGTCCATGATCTTTCGAACATCGTCCATGAGCACTTCTGAAACTGCCGATGCTGGCACCTCCAGCTCGCCAACGACGGTCCGCGCGTTTTCGGGTTCACGCAGCCAAAGGCCGATACTTCGCGTCGGGTCGAGGCTCTCGAGCTTTTCAGAAATGATCTCCGCGGTAAGAAAGTTCGACTGCACAAATTCGCCCAGCCCTGCACCGATTTCATCCTTGCGAACCGGGACGAGTGCCGTATGAGGAATCGGTAGCCCAAGCGGACGCTTGAACAATGCAATAACGGCAAACCAGTCCGCGATTGCGCCGACCATTGCGGCCTCGGCGGTAACCCGGACGAAGCGAAGCCAGGTGATGTCCTCTTCGTATGCGCGAGCGAGTACGAAGATGATCGCCGCCACGACCAACAACGCTGTTGCAATAATTTTCGTATTCCGCAATTCGCGACGTTGCTTTACCTCAAGGGCTGACATCTTCCGTTCGCTCGGCGGCGATTCTAATTCCATCCCCTGATCGTAGGGCCAAGTGTTTCTAACAGGATGAGGAGACCAACTTCGCCACGCGATTGTTGCGGACGTCAATCGGCTCACCGGGGGTCCTGACCGTCTTCCAGATCGTGAAAGTGGAGGATCCGGCTGCGGCGTGAGCCGCCTGACGTAACGACGAACTCCCAGCCAAAACGTAAGGTGCCGGACACCTTACGTTTTGGCGTCAACTCTAGAATCAACAACCAGTGACGAGAAGGGTGAGTTCGAGCGAGATGATGACCGAGGCCAATCTTGAGCCCGCCGACCCCTCGCCATACTTTGCGCTTGGTCGAGCTGGAATGGCGATCGAGACAACTTCTCCCGATGCCCAAATGTGGTTTGACCGCGGCTGTCAATGGATTCATGCCTTCAACCATGAGGAGTCGTATCGGTGTTTCCATCGTGCATTGGGGTTCGACCCGACAGCGGCGATGGCGCTCTGGGGAAAGGCGATGTCGTTAG